>DASVDW010000043.1:0-11017 GCA_036380925.1 Acidothermaceae bacterium | reverse complement strand
CATCACCGAGCTGTCCAGCGTCATGAGGAACTGCGCCGAGGCAAGCGTCAGCAGGACGACGCCGGCGGCGCTGCGCGTCTCGGTCGCCATCAGGTGGGCATCAGGTCAGTCGTCATTCCCACTCGATGGTGCCGGGCGGCTTCGAGGTCACATCGAGCACGACCCGGTTGACCTCGCGCACCTCGTTGGTGATGCGGGTCGAGATGCGGGCCAGCACGTCGTAGGGGACGCGGGTCCAGTCGGCCGTCATGGCGTCCTCCGACGACACCGGCCGGAGCACGACGGGATGGCCGTAGGTGCGCCCGTCGCCCTGCACGCCGACCGACCGGACGTCGGCCAGCAGCACCACCGGGCACTGCCAGATCTCGCGGTCCAGCCCGGCCCGGGTCAGCTCCTCGCGGGCGATCGCGTCGGCGTCGCGCAGCACGTCGAGCCGCTCCTGCGTGACCTCGCCGATGATGCGCACCGCCAAGCCGGGGCCGGGAAACGGCTGGCGCCACACGAGTTCTTCGGGCAGGCCAAGCTCAAGGCCGACCGCGCGCACCTCGTCTTTGAACAACGTGCGCAATGGCTCGACCAAGGCGAACTGCAGGTCGTCGGGCAATCCACCGACGTTGTGGTGCGACTTGATGTTCGCGGTGCCGCTGCCGCCGCCCGACTCCACGACGTCCGGGTAAAGCGTGCCCTGCACGAGAAAGTCGACCGGTGCCTCGGCGGAAATCTCGCGTGCCGCGGCTTCGAAGGCGCGGATGAACTCGCGGCCGATGATTTTGCGCTTCTGCTCCGGATCGCTGACACCCGCCAACGCCGTCAGGAATGTCTGTGACGCGTCGACGACGTGCAGCTTCACCCCGGTGCTGGCGACGAAGTCGCGCTCCACCTGCTCGGCCTCACCCTTGCGCAACAGCCCGTGGTCGACGAACACGCAGGTCAGCTGGTCGCCGACCGCGCGCTGCACCAAGGCCGCGGCCACCGCGGAGTCGACGCCGCCCGACAGGCCGCAAATGACGCGCCCGCCACCCACCTGCTGACGGATCCGCTCGACCTGCTCGACGACGATGCCCGCCGTCGTCCATGACGAACCAAGCCCAGCCACATCGCGCAGGAACCGCCGCAACACGGTCTGCCCGTGCTCGGTGTGCCGCACCTCGGGGTGAAACTGCACACCAGCCAGCCGCCGCTCGAGGTCTTCAAACGCCGCCACCGGCGCGCCGTCCGACGACGCGGTCACCGTGAACCCACTCGGCGCTTTCGTCACGGAGTCGCCGTGCGACATCCAGACCGACTGCTGCGGCGGCAGGTCTTTGAGCAAGACGCCCTCGGACGACGGAACGACGGTCACCTTCGTGCCGCCGAACTCGGCGAGGCCGGTGCGCTCGACAGTGCCGCCAAGGGCTTGCGCCATCGCCTGAAATCCGTAGCAGATGCCGAAGACCGGGATGCCGTGGTTGAACAGGTCGGGGTCGACGCTTGGCGCTCCGTCGGCGTACACCGACGACGGGCCGCCCGAGAGGATGAGCGCGGCCGGCTCCCGGTCGACGATGTCCTCCACCGTTGCGGTGTGCGGGACGATCTCGCTGTAAACCCCAGCCTCGCGCACACGGCGCGCGATCAACTGCGCATACTGCGCGCCGAAGTCGATCACCAAGACGGTCGGGTTGTCGCCAGCGCCGGTTGCGCCGGTGGCATCGGTCACGAAAGTCGCCTTCGGGCTCGGGAATCGTGGCCCCGATTCTACGGCCGACGAGACGGCTGACCGACGGCGCCGCCGCGCCCTGTGTAGCGTTCAGCAAAGATCGAAGACAGCGGTCGCTCACCCCAGGCGCGGGAGGGTCCGGCATGGAAGAGCACACTGCGCACGTCGTCGAGATGATGCGCGACCACCCGTTCTTCTCCGAACTGCCCGCCGATCTGCTGACCCCGCTTGCCGAGCACGCGCACATCCGCACGGTCGCCGCCGGAGAGGTGTTGTTCCGCGAAGGCCAGACGGCCGACCGGTTCTTCCTGCTGCGCACCGGCGAGATCGCACTCGACATGGAGGACCCTGACCGCGGGCAGGTCCGGGTTGACGTACTCGGAGACGACGCCGTGCTTGGTTGGTCGTGGCTGTTCTCGCCCTACCGCTGGCACCTCACCGCCACGGCGCTGCGGCATACGACGCTCATCGAGTTCGACGCGTTTCGATTGCGCGCCTTCATGGCCGGGCAGCCGGCTGTTGGCCACCAGATGATGCTCAGCCTCGCTCGGTTACTGTTCGACCGGCTGCAAGCGACCCGTCACCGGCTTTCTGGCTGATGCGCGCAGCTCGGCCAGCCCGTGGGCGACCTCGCACAACACCTGAAGGGTGACCGCGAGCACCGGATCGTCTTGCGCACCGGCGCGAACCGCAGCGAAGATGTTGCGCGCGGCGCCGACGCCGGCCAGCGGCCGCAACAAGAATCCCTCAACCACAACGGGTTGCGCGAGCCGCGGCACCAACGCGACGCCGCATCCGACGGCGACCAAAGACGCCACCGCGCTCCAGTCGCTGCTGTAATGCCGGATGTCCGGCGTGAAGCCGGCAGCGGCGCACGCCGCCAACGTCACCTCGGCACACGAGCTTTGCGGCGCGGCCGCGACGAACGTCTCCCCGGCCAACTCCGACAGCTCAATCGAGTCGCGCGCGGCGAACGGGTGCCCGACCGGCAATCCGACTTCGAAGCGGTCGGCAAGCAACGGCTGCCGGTGATAGTGCGGGTCGGTGTGCGGCGGCACCCCTCGGTGGTCGACCGCGACCACGACGTCCAGCTCGCCGCGATCCAACCGGGTGAACACCTCGGGCGGGTCCATCTCGACCGCCGTCACGGCGATCCCCGGCCGGCGCTGCGACAGCAGCTGCATGGCGGGAGCGATCAGCCCCGAGATCGCCGTCGAGAACCCCGCCACCGCGACAGACCCCCGCGCGCCGTCGGCAAAGGCGGCCAGGTCGGCCCGCGCCCGCTCGAACTGAGCCTGGACGACGGAGGCGTGCTGCAAAATCACCTGCGCCTGCCCGGTCAAGCGCACCCCTCGTCCGGTCTTCTCGAGCAGCGGCACGCCGAGGTCGCGGGAGAGCGCGGCGATTTGCTGAGAGACCGCGGACGGCGTGAGGTGCAGCCCCGCGGCCGCCCCCGTCACCGTGCCGCGCTGCGCCACCTCGCGCAGCACCCTGATCCGGCGCGGATCAATTGTGAAGTCCTTGCTGAACACACTCATGACGAAATACTAGATGGACCTGAACGATTTCGCGAGGCACGATCAACCCATGTTCGCTCCGTATTGCGCCCGCCACGGCGCCCACGTGCTGCTGGGCTACGAGTCAGTCATCGCCGTCGAGCAATCGCCGTCCGGACCAAAGGTGCTGTTGCTGTGCCACTGCGGCGAGTTGCTCGCCCACGACGCCCAGCGCGCCGCGCAGCCGGTGCCCTGACCATTGCCAGGCCCGGCGGAACTCGGACGGCGCGTCTCACATAGTGAGCAGCGCTGGACGAGAACCGGGTTGTCCGCGCACACTGTCACCGTGACGCGGTCGTTCTTTTATGGCGCGGGCTTCTTTTATGAGAAGAGCCCGGCAGCCGTCGACGCCGTCTAACCGAGACAGACATCCGACGCCCCGGGCTCACGAGCCCGGGGCGTTGTTCGTCTCCGGACTTGCGACAGCGCGGGGCCGCACCGAAAGGCCAGCAGATGAACCAGACCGTGGGCGATCCGATCGCGCAGCCGGAGGCGACCGGCGACGACCCTGCCGCCGATGTCAACGCGGCTGTCGCCAGGCTGCGCGGGGAAATCGACGAGATCGACATGGAGCTGATCGGCATCGTGCAGCGCCGGATCGCGGTGTCGAAGCAGATTCAGGCGGTGCGCATGTCGCATGGCGGTCCGCGCCGGCAGCACTCCCGTGAGCTGAAGATCGTCAACGCCTACGTCGAGGGCCTCGGCCGGGGCGGCAGCCAGCTCGCGCTCACCGTCCTCGAGCTTTGCCGGGGCCGCGCCTGACCGCGCGGTGAACGCCGGCCGGCCTAACCCGCGCCGGCCGCCACCTGGTCCGGCCGATCCGCCGTCCGGCACAGCAGCCGGAGCATCGCGTCTTCGACCACGGACGCGGCGCCGTCGACGGCGCCGTCCGCCCGCCAGGCCACGTGGGCGTCGGGTCGCACGATCGCCGCGCCGTCCGCCGGCAACGCGAAGGCCGCCTCGAACGCCTCATCGTCGGCGACGAGATCACCGTTGCGTCCCACGCGGTAGGCGTCCACCTGGACGCCGCACCGCGCGGCCGCCTCTTTGGCGGCGGCGCACCAGGTCTCGCCGTCCGGCCCGGTGAACAACACGAATCCGCGGTCGACGACATCGTGCGACGACATCGATCGGCCCGCCAAGCTGACCTCGAAATGCGGCAGCCGGGCGCCGAGCCGGCCCGACGGCGCGCGCGGGTCGTCCAGCGGCGGATCGACAGCGGCGTCGGAAGGTTCGGGCGACGCCACGGCGGCCGACCGATACACGATGCCGAGCTCGATGCTGGCGTCGTCCATTGGCGGTGCCAAGTCCTCTTGCGGCAGCGTCGGATCGACCCGCAAGACGTAGCGCGTGTAGCCCTGCTCGGAAATCAGCGCGCCGGCCGGCCTGCGCTCGGCGTCATAGGTCTCGAGCAGGCTCGGCGCGGCGCTGCCGTCGAGCACCATGGCCAGCTTCCACGCCAGGTTGTGAGCGTCGGCGACGCCGGTGTTGCCACCGAAGCCGCCGGTGGGCGGCACCACGTGCGCCGCGTCGCCGGCGAGGAAGACGCGGCCCTTCTGAAAGGTCTGCGCCCAGCCCGCGGAAGCGTTCCAGGGCTGCACGCTGTCGATTTCGATCGGCACGTCCGCGCCGCAGCCGAGCGCGGTGCGCACGTATTCGACGCAGCGCTCGTCGCTCATGTCGGCGCTGATGTCGGTGCTGCGGTTCCCGCCGTCCGCGTCGCTGGTGGCGAACACCGCGAGAAAGCCGGAGTCGGCGGTGATGGAGAACCGGAAAAAGCCAAGCAGCGTCGGGTGATTCACGTATACGACGCTGAGGTTGCGCTCGCCGAGCATGGGCTTGACGTCGGCGCGGAAGTAAATGGTGATGCAGTTGGCGAACGTGCCGCGGCCCTGCATCGGTATGCCGAGGCTTTCGCGGATCGCGCTGTGCGCGCCGTCGGCCGCCACCAGGTATTGCGCGTGCACGAGTTGCTCGGCGCCGTCGTCGCGGGATCGCACCACCGCTCGCACCTCGTCGGCGTCCTGCTCGAAGCTCACCAACTCCGTGCCGTAGTGGTGCTGCGCGCCAAGCGCCGCGGCCTTGTCCCTGATCACCGGCTCGAGCCCGACCTGCGTCACGAAGAGCCGCGAGGTGGCGCTCAGGCCCTCGACGCCCTCGCTGTAGGACTTGTAGAAATACTTCAGTTCCTTACCGCACAAGCTTTCCACCGCCACGATCGCGCCATGCTGCACGAACTCGCGGTCGGCGACCGCCTCCACGTCCTGCTGCAGGCCGACGCTGCGGAAGATCTCCATCGTCCGCTGGTGAAACGACGCCGCCCGTGGGTGAATCGCGGTGCCTCGATGGCGCTCGACCAGCAGGTGGTCGACCCCGCGCGAGGCCAGCAGCAGCGACGTGCTCAGCCCGACCAGGCTTCCGCCCACGATGAGCACCGGGGTCTGGCGCTCCTCCAGAGTGGCCATGAGTGTCTCCTGACCGCTGTGCGTACAGCTGTCCGTCATCCGGCGTGAGACACACCATGCCTTCGGGCAGGCGCACTGTCAAGAGACCGGGGACACCATGCGATAGTGACGGGCCGAAACGGCCAGCGGAGACGGACAGCTGTCCGTCAGGCGGTCGCTACCACCTCGACACGCTGAAACTCTTTGAGGTCGGAGTAGCCGCAGGTGGCCATCGACTTGCGCAGCGCGCCCACCAGGTTGGTGGTGCCCTCGGCGTCGGCTCCCGGACCGTAGAGGATCTCGCGCAAGGTGCCCGCGGTTCCGGCGTGGTGGCGCTGCCCGCGCGGCAGCTCGTTGTGCCGGGCTTCCGCGCCCCAGTGCCAACCTTGCCCGGGCGCCTCCGAGGCGCGGGCCAGCGGCAACCCGATCATCACCGCGTCGGCGCCGCAGGCGATGGCCTTGGCGATGTCGCCGCCGGTGCGCATCGCGCCGTCCGCGATGACCTGGACGTAGCGGCCACCCGACTCGTCGAGGTAGTCGCGTCGAGCGGCCGCGGCGTCCGAGACCACGGTCGCCATCGGCACCCCGATGCCGAGCACGGAGCGCGTGGTGTGCGCGGCCCCGCCGCCGACGCCGACCAGCACCCCGGCCGCGCCGGTGCGCATCAGGTGCAGCGCGGCCTGATAGGTGTACGAGCCTCCGACGATCACCGGCACGTCCAGCTCGTAGATGAACTTCTTCAGGTTCAGCGACTCGGCGCGCTTGGACACGTGCTCCGCGGAAACCGTGGCGCCCCGGATCACGAACAGGTCGACGCCGGCTTCGAGCACCGCCTTGTGATACTGCACCGTGCGTTGCGGCGTGAGCGCGCCCGCGGTCACCACGCCGGCGTCGCGGATCTGCTTGATGCGCGCGCCGATCAGCTCCTCCTTGATCGGCTCCGAGTAGATCTCCCGCATGCGTCGCACAACCTGCGACTCCGGCAGTTCGGCGATCTCGTCGAGGTAAGGCTTGGGGTCGTCATAGCGAGTCCACAGGCCCTCGAGGTCGAGCACGCCCAAGCCGCCGAGCCGTCCGATCTCCACCGCGGTTTCGGGCGAGACCACGCTGTCCATGGCGCTGGAGATGATCGGCGCCTCGAAGCGGTACGCGTCGATCTGCCACGCGACAGAAACCTCTTCGGGGTCGCGCGTGCGCCGCGAGGGCACGATCGCGATCTCGTCGAAGCTGTAGGCCCGTCGCGCGCTCTTTCCCATGCCGATCGAGACCTCGGCCATCAAACGCCCTTTCTAGACAACGAATCCGGTCAGCGCGAGTGGTAGTTCGGCGCTTCGGACGTCATTTGGACGTCATGCGGATGCGACTCCTTCAACCCCGCGGCGGTGATGCGCACGAGCTTGGCGTCTTGCATCGCGGTGATCGTGGCGGCGCCGCAGTAGCCCATCGCCGAGCGCAGCCCGCCGATCAGCTGATGGACGACGGCGGCGAGCGGCCCGCGGTACGGGACCTGGCCTTCGATGCCCTCGGGCACCAGCTTGTCGTCGGAGAGCACGTCGTCCTGGAAATAGCGGTCCTTGCTGTACGAGCGGGCCTCGCCGCGCGACTGCATGGCGCCGAGCGAGCCCATGCCGCGATAGGTCTTGTACTGCTTGCCGTTGATGAAGATCAGCTCGCCGGGGCTCTCCTCGACGCCGGCGAGCAGGCTGCCCAGCATGACGGCGTCGGCGCCGACCGCGATCGCTTTCGCGATGTCGCCGGAGTACTGCAGGCCGCCGTCGCCAATGACCGGCACGCCGGCCGCGCGGCAGACCTGCGCGGCCTCGTAGATGGCGGTGACCTGGGGCACCCCGACGCCGGTGACCACCCGGGTGGTGCAAATCGAGCCGGGCCCGACGCCGACCTTCACGCCGTCCACACCAGCGTCGACCAACGCCTGCGCGCCCTCGCGAGTGGCGATGTTGCCGCCGATGACGTCGACCGCGACGTCGCGCTTCAGCCGCGACACCATCTCCAGGACGGCGGATGAGTGCCCGTGCGCGGTGTCGACGACCAGGATGTCGACGCCGGCGTCGACCAAGGTGCGGGCGCGCTTGTAGGACTCCTCGCCAACGCCCACCGCGGCGCTGACCAGCAGCCGACCCGCGGAGTCCTTGCTGGCGTCGGGGAACTGGTTGCGCTTGGTGAAGTCCTTCACCGTGATGAGTCCGCGCAACCGGCCCGCGTCGTCGACCAGCGGCAGTTTCTCGACCTTGTTGCGCCGCAGCAGCTCCAACGCCTCGTCGTCCGACACACCGACGGGAGCGGTGACGAGCGGCATGGGCGTCATGACCTCGCGAACCACGCGCGAGAAGTCGGTCTCAAAGCGAATGTCGCGGTTGGTGACGATGCCCACCAGCACGCCGGAGTCATCGACGACGGGGACGCCGGAGATCCGGTAGCGCGCGCAAAGGCGATCGACGTCGGCCAACGTGTCGTCGGGCGAGCAGGTGACGGGATTGGTGACCATGCCCGCCTCAGACCGCTTCACCAAATCGACCTGCGCCGCTTGCTCCTCGATGGACAAGTTGCGATGCAGCACGCCGACGCCGCCCTGGCGGGCCATCGCGATCGCCATGCGCGCCTCGGTGACGGTGTCCATGGCGCTCGACAGCAGCGGCACCCGAAGTGAGATGTTGCGGGTGACCCGGCTCGTGGTGTCGACGGCGCTCGGGATCACGTCAGACGCGGCCGGCAGCAGCAAGACGTCGTCGTAGGTGAGGCCGATCGTGGCGAACTTTTCCGGGACGGCTTCGATTCGGTCGCTCAACAGATCCTCCGGGCGCGGGCGATACACCATGCTAGCGGGCGGCGTTACGCTCCGAAGATGCACGAGGGTAGCGGCGAGCCACTCAGCCCCGAAGATCGCGAGGAGATCCTGGTCGACCTGGAAGACCTCGAGGTGTTCCAGGCGTTGCTGGAGCCGCGGGGCGTTCGCGGTCTCGTCGTCGACTGCGTCGATTGCGATTGCGAGCACTACTTCGAGTGGGAGTTGCTCCGCGGCAACCTACGGCATCTGCTCGACGTCGGAAGCACTCGCGTTCACGAGCCGGCGTTCGATCCCGATCCGGCCGACTACGTGAGCTGGGATTACGCCCAGGGATTCGCCGACGCCACGCTCGAGGCGGCGCAAGGGGATGAAGGATCGAGTTAGCGCACCAGGCCGCTGCGGAAACCAAGCGCCACCGCTTGCGCGCGGTCGTTGACGCCGAGCTTGCGAAACAGCCTGCGGGCGTGGGTCTTCACCGTGTCTTCCGACAAGAACAGCTCGCGGCCGATCTCGTTGTTCGTCTTGCCACGGCTCATGCCGTCGAGCACCTGACGCTCCCGCTCGGTGAGCGGCGGGTCGATGACCGGCGCCTGCGTCGCGGGGACGTGCTGGCGCGGTCGCGCGCCGGCGTCGAAAACGTGGGCGAGCGCGGCGCACAGCTCCTCGACCGAGACGTCTTTGGTGAGGTAGCCGCGGGCGCCACCGGACAGCGCCTCCGCCAGTCGCTCATGGTCGTTGCTGCCCGCGAGCATCACCACGTTGGCGCCGGGATGCGCGGCGACCAGGCGGCGCGCGGTCTCGGGTCCGCCCAGGTCCGGCATCGCGACATCGAGAAGCACCAGTTCCGGCCGCTCGGCGGCGAAGCGGGTGAACGCCTCGGCGCTGGTGTCAGCCGTGGCCACCCGATCGACGCCCGGCACGGCGGCGACGAAGCGGCGCAGCTGATCGCGAAAGCGCCGATGATCGTCGCAGATGAGGACCGTCGTCACCAGGGTTCGCCCGTCTCCATGATCGTTTCGGATCAACATCGTCGTCCGGCCTGACTAGGCCGACGAGACAGTCATCGGCGCCGTTACCCGAGACCATGAGCCGCACCTGCGTCAATCCAGCGGCATTCCGTTACGCCGAACAGCCCAATTCCATGACAACCAGGGCGCCTAAACAGAAAGTAGGGCCTCGATATCCGGACGGACTAGCCATTCGTCGCGAACGTCATCAGGCAGATCGCCAGCGATCGTCAACACGGCAGATCGGGCAGCCTGCAGGCTGCGCGCGCTGGTGGCGGGATCCTCCTCGGCGAGCATCGCGCCGATGAGCGCCCGGGCCGGCCAGATCAGCGGCGTGGTGCCCAGTTGCTCCGCCAGCGTCGCGGCGCGCCGCAGCGTGGTCAGCGTGTCGGGCGCGCCGGATTGCGCCTGCGCGACGCCCAGGAACAGCAGCCCCTTCGCGACATGGCGAGGAGCCTTGGCGAGCTCGGCGCGGTCGATCGCCTCACCCGCCGCCTCCTGCGCGCCAGCCGGGTTCTCGTCCAGCAGCGCGATCTCCGCCCGCACCCAGTCCAACCGCACGCGCTGCCGCCACCAGTCCGGGTGCGCTTCAACGAGGCTGGCCGCCACATCCAGCTCGGTGGCCGCGATGTCCCGCTCGCCCAGGCCGACCGCGTCGGAGGCCAGCCCGAGGCGGCAATCGAAGACCGCCTCGTCAAGCCCGGGGATCGCGTCGGCGGCGGTCAGGCCGAGCGCGTCGAAATCCCACGCGGTGGTGTGCCGGCCAAGCTGCCGGTGGACGCTCGCCACCGTCGCCGCGGCCAGCGCTCCGAACAATCGCAGTTCGGGCGCGGTTTCCTCGCCGGCCACCGCCGCCCGCAGCGGGCCCATCACCCCGCCGAGCAAGGTCAACGCGGTGCCGAACCGACCGCGCGCGGCCTGCGCGACGCCAAGCAGCCAGCTCGCCGCGGTCGCCTCAGCGGTGCGATTGTTCGCCGTCGCCAGGTCGACCGCCTGCTCCAGCGCGGTGACCGCCATGCCCGGCGGGCCGTGGAAGGTCGCCCGCTCGCCCTTGGCGAGCAAGCTCGCCAGTTCATCGGACGACGGCGGCGAGGCGGCGGCCGCGGCCGCGGTGCCGGTCTCGCCGTTCATCCCGGGGCACCCCTCATGAGCTCTGCCGTGGCGCGCGTGTTCGCGGCCCTACCTGCGGAGGCTACTTCAGCGAACGGCGGACGTAGGCGGGAATCGCGACCGCCGCGCCGCTTGGGCAGCGCAAACAGACCGCACGTGCTGTTAGACGTCGGCCAGCCGCCGGTGTCGGCGCTGGGCTGATCGGAGCAATCGGAAGTGGCCGACGGCCCCGTCGAGTTGGCGGCCGCCGGGTGTCTCGCGAAAGCGCTTTGCTTTGAGTCATCGGTTCTGAATCACCGCGGTCGGGGAGTCGGCGGCCGTCCGGGCGAGGGGCGACGTCCTCAGCGCCGGCCCGGCGACCGTCACGTGGCCAGGGGCAGAACCGGCGTTCGTCGACG
>DASVDW010000042.1:0-6200 GCA_036380925.1 Acidothermaceae bacterium | reverse complement strand
TGCGACCGTGCAGATTGAAAACGTCGATGTCGGCACGGTCCATGGTTCGCGCGACGCCAACCACGCCGACGTGATCCAGAGTTGGGCTGGCCCGAACAAGTTGCTGATCGACGGCTTGCGGGCGAGCAGCGACTACCAGGGGCTGTTCCTGCTGCCCAATCAGCACTGGAGTGACGGGCCGAAGCCGCAGCTATTTGACGTCCGGCGTTCGGTCATCACGCTGTCCGACGGCGCGGGCTACGGGGTTTGGGTTCCGGACTCCGCACCATGGTTCCGCGCCGACGGGCTGACGATAGTCACCGAGGAGTCCGATCGCGGCAAGGTGCTCTGGCCGGCTTCGCAGTTAGGGCAGGTGCGGCTGGCGACCGGCGTGGCGAACAACGCGTTACCTGACGGTGCGCCGGGTGTCGGGTATCGGACGCCGGGTTATCACGAGGGGGCGGGATCGTGACCACAGCGCTGGTGTGCTCGGGTGGGGGTCATCTGAAGCAACTGTCGCGGTTGCTTCCGCGGATGTCCGTCGATGGGCAGCGGCTAGTTGACGACGAGCTCATTTGGGTGACGTTCGAGACTGGCCTCAGCCGCACCATGCTTGACGGTCAAGAGGTCAACTTTGTGCGGTACACCAAGCCGCGCGACTACGCCGGCGTCGTCCGGTTGATGGTCGACGCCGAGCAACTGACGCGCCGTCGCAAGGTCGACCGCGTTGTCTCGACAGGCGCGAATCTGGCGTTGTCATTCCTGCCGTCGACGCTCACCCGGCATCGCGCGTATCACTATGTCGAGAGCGCCGCGCGGGCCGACGGTCCGTCCGCCACCGGTCGGGTGATGGTGCGCACGCCCGGGGTGCGGAGGTACGCGCAGTACCCATGGTTTGACAGCCGGCATTGGCTGCATGTCGGCAGCGTTTTTGACAGCTTCCGCCCAGGGGAGCGTCGTGCGCGGCCGATTCGCCGGGCGGTTGTCACCGCCGGCACGACCGACTCGTATGGGTTCCGCCGCTTGTTCGAGCGTGCCTGCGAGGTCCTGCCTGCGGAGGCCGAAGTGCTGTGGCAGACCGGTTCCACCGACGTCAGCGGGCTGCAGCGGGTCCAGGGCAGACCGCAGGTCCCGGCCGCCGAGCTCGCGCTCGCGATCCGCGACGCCGACCTCGTCATCTCGCATGCCGGCGCCGGGTCGGCGCTGACGGCGCTCGAGATGGGTCGGTTTCCGGTCTTGGTGCCGCGAGAGTGCGCTCATGGGGAACACGTCGACGACCACCAAAAGCAAGTCGCCCGCGAGCTCGACCGTCGAGGCCTCGCTTTTCACTGCCCTGTCGAACGTCTCGACATCGAGGAACTCTTGGAGGCCGCGAGCCGGAGCGTCGAGGTCGTTTCGGATCCCGCCCCGTTCCCACTCGTCAGCGCGCCAACGAAGGAGTGACGATGCGCCCACGGTCTGACCTCGTGTTCGTCGCCTGGTCGCGCAACAACGGTCGCAGCACGGAGATCGCGTCAGCGCTGGGCGGCGACGCGGTGTGCGTCTTCCCCGAGCGGCTGGGCGGACGCCGGATGTTCCTGCTGCGGTATCTGTACAGCGCGGCGGTCACCGCGCGCGAGCTCGCGCGGCGTCGTCCGAAATCGTTGATCGCCACCAACCCGCCGGTGTTTCCTGGTTTGATGGCGTGGGCGTACGCCAGGATCGCGGGCGTTCCTTTCGCGCTCGACAGTCATCCAACCTCCTTCGGCGCGAAGGACCATGTCACGTCGCGGCGCTTGCTCGCCGTGCATCGCTGGTTGGCCAAGCGCGCGGCCGCGGTGATGGTCACGACGAGCGACTGGTCTGACCTGTTGGCCTCGTGGGGGGCGACCGGCGTCGTCGTTCACGAGGCTCCGCCGCCCTGGACCGTGCCTCCCCTCGTGGGCGACAGCCGCGGCCGGGTGCTGTTCGTCGGCGTGTTCGGTGGCGACGAACCGGTGGAGTGCGTGGTGCGCGCCGCTGCGCTGCGTCCCGACCTCGACGTGCGGATCACCGGAGACCTGCGCCGCTGCCCCCCGAAGCTGCGCTCGGTCGCGCCGCCGAATGTGACCTTCGTCGGCTACCTAGGCGGCGTCGAGTATCGCCAAGAAGTAGCCGAAGCCGACGTTGTCGTCGCGTTGACGACCGAGCCGACGTCGATCGTGCGCGCGGGCTACGAGGCGGTCTACGCGCGTCGGCCGCTCGTCATCACCGACTGGTCGCAGGGCAAGGAGGTCTTCCCCCGCGCGGTCGCGACCGCCAACGATCCCGACGCGCTCGCGGCGGCCTTCGACCTCGCGTTGACGGCGCCGAAGCGCGATCGAGCGGAGCTCGAAGCGGCGCGCACGGAGCAGCTGCGCCGTTGGCGTGAGCAGGAAGCGACGTTGCGCGCGGCCTTGGGCCTTGACTCTTCCAACCGGATCGACGAATCATCCGACACAATGGCGGTGCTGTCATGACGACCTCTTCAGCGCATCGGCCCAGAGACACCACGGGCCGCGGTCGAAAAGCAGCGGCGGTTTTCGGGCGGCGCTTCCTGCCAGGGTTGTTCATCGTCGTGCTCGTCGCGGCGCTGGCAGCTTGGTACGCAAGCCATTCGCCGAAGCGCTACACCGGGCAGGCGGTGCTCATCGTGCCGGCCGCCACCGCGGGCGCCCTGCCTCCCGGCAATCCCGACGGGGCGGTCAAGCTCGCCAAGACGATGGCCACCTTGCTGCCCGCCGATCGCGCTTTGATCGACCAGGTCGCCGCCAAGGTCGGCTTGACCTCCGACGAGATCGTGAAGCACCTGACCGTCACCAACGATGCCAGCACCGCGATTCTGCGGCTGAACTACACCGGGACGTCCCCGGCCGCGACCGTCGGCGTGCTCAACGCGATCGCCACCGCGGCGACCTCGGCGAATCCGCCTGGACCGATCGACGCGGGCGCGTTGAGAATCGCGCAGTTGCCGACGTCGGTCACGCCGTCCGGCCATGACGCGCGAACCGCGCTGCCCATCGGCATCGCTGCCGGTCTCGTGCTCGCATTGCTCGCGGCCATCGGCCTGGAGCGGGCCACGCCGCGGATCGACTCACCGATGGAGTTGGCCGAAGCGACCGGCGCGCCGGTCACCAGCTGGCGGTCCGTGACGCCGGGGGGTGTGTCGGCCCTGGTCGCCCGTTGGGTTTCGATGGTCGATCTCCCTCAACCAGACATCGCGTTGGTCGGTGTCGGGCGGGTGCGCCGCGACCTGCTGCTCGGGGTCGCCGACGACATCGAGACCTTGTCGAAACGCGGTCGGACCCCGGTCTTGCACGGCTCTGACAAGCGCGATCGCGGCGGCGACGCAGAGCCGCGCAGTGGTGTGACGCTGCGGATCGCTGACATGTCCGACGGCGAGGCGTCCGGCGACGACATCGTGCAGGTGAGCGATCTCGCGGTGATCGTGGTCCAGTCCGGCGTCAAGGCGTCGGCGGTGTTCGCGATGCTGCGCCGATTGGAGAACTACGGTGTGACGCCGCGGTGGGCCATCATGGCGCGCCCCGGCGAGCTGCGGGCTGTCCATCAGCGTTCGGTCGCGGCGGCCAGTATCGGCTGACGGTTCTTCGTGCAGACCTACCTGCCAACGCGAGTCGATCCGCCGCCGACGTCGAAGCGACGTGGACGGCGGCCGGCTCCAGGCGCGCCATCGCCGGTCACCTGGCTGGTGCTGCTCGCCGCCGCCGGTGGGGCGGCGTATCTCATCGACCAGTACCCGATCGCCGCGTTCGGGTTCGTCATCGCGTGCGGGTTGTTCCTCGGATTCGCGCCAAGACCGGCGGCGACTGGCATCGCACTCGCCGCGTTGGTGCCCATCACCTCGGGGTTGCGCAGGGGGTTCCCGGTGCCGGGCCTTCGGGTGTCCGAGGCCCTCATCGTGGTCGGGGCAGTGATCGTCCTGCTCCGGCTACCAGCGGCGCGCGCCTCGCGACGATGGACGACCCTCGACTGGGCGGTGGCCGCGTACACCCTCGGCGGCCCGGCGATCGAGTTCTTGGACGTCGTGGCAAGCGGGCGCACGCTGACCGGCTCCTCACTGCAGACGATCGCCGGGCCAGTTCAATTTCTCTTGCTGTATCGGGTTATCGCAGTATCGCTGACCGATGCGGACGACGCGCGAAACGCGCAGCGGGCGCTGCTGCTCGCGAGCATCCCGGTCTCGTTGCTCGCCGTGGCGGAATCGCTGGGACCGCCCGCGGTTCACAACACGCTGGTCTCGTGGACCGGCACCACCGTCTTCAACACCAACGGGTACACGCCGGTGCCGCGTGCCGCCAGCGTCTTCCCGATCTGGCTGTCGCTCGCCGGCTATCTGCTCGTTCCATTGTTGCTGGCTATCGCACTCCTGCTCGGCCGGGGCTTTGCGGTTCTGCCGCGGTGGACCCTCATCACGGTGGTGGTGTGCGCTTTCGGCGCCCTCGTGGCAAGCCTGACTCTCACCGTCTTCGCGGCCGCGGTGGCGGGCGCCTTGTTCCTCGGCTGGCGCTATCGCCGACTGTTCCGTGTTGTGGCGGCGACCTGCGCGGTCGGCGTCGTGGCGGCGCTGCCATTCGGGGCCCTGTTGACGCAGCGGGCCACCGCTCAGCAACAAGCTGCGACGCAAACCGGAAACCCGTATGTGCCACAGACCATCGCGTACCGCATCCAAATCTGGCAGGACCAGTATTTGCCCGCGTTGCACGGTCACTGGGCCACTGGCTACGGTCCGGAGTACCCACCGAACATCACGTGGGCCCACACGGAGTCGGGCTACATAACGCTGTTGCTGCGCGGTGGCATCCCGTATCTAGCGATCACCGCCGTGATGTTGTGGTTCGTTGTGAGCAGTGCTCGCAACGGCGCGCTGACCGCCGTCAGCGCTGAGCGACGGTCGCTGTGCGAGGCGGTGATGGCGCTCGCCCTTCTGCAACCCCTGATCAACCTGACGTTCCCGTATCTCACCGACGGCGGGCTGCCACAGCCGCTGTGGATTGTCATTGGGCTGCTCGCGGCTGGCCATTCCAGGTCGGCGAAGACGGGGCTGGCCTCGGCCTTCGATCAAGATGTCGTTTATCGGCGGGAGGCGTTGACCTGATGAATCGCGGCATAGTCGCGGCGGCCGCGGTGGGCTGCGTCGCACTTGCGGTGAGCGCTTGTGCGGCGGCAAAGCCGATCTCCGTGCAGGCTCCGCTGCCGAGCGTGACAAACGCGTCACCAAGTCCGGTGCCGGCCACGCCCGGGCGCTCCACGAACAGCAACACCGTGCTGATTCTGTCCGGCGGCTACGAGCGCACCTATCGAGTGCATGTGCCGCTCACGGCTCCCAACGGCCCACGACCGCTCATCATCGCGTTGCACACCGGTGGCGGCACGCCGTCCGGCATGGAGTACGGCATCGGCCTCGACAGCGCGGCGGATCGGGGTGGTCTGTACGTCGTGTATCCCGAGGGCATCGGCGGCTTCTGGAACAACGGCCGGCCGACCAGCACCGTGCACAGCGGCGGCGTCAACGACTACCAATTCGTGCTCGACGTGCTGGCTGACGCCGAACAGCGCAACGATATCGACCCGAACCGGGTTTTCCTCGCCGGACAAGGTGATGGTGCGGCGCTGGCGCTGCAAACCGCGGCCCGCTATCCGGGTGTTTTCGCGGGCGTGGTCGCGGTGTCGGGCCAATTCATCCTCGCACCTGGTGTGCCGATGCCGACCGTGCCGATGTCGGTAGTCTTCATCCACGGGACGGAGGACCCGTTCTATCCGGTGGCCGGAGTGCCCGATCCCAAGCAGGGCCCCATCGACTCGCTGGCGCACACGGTCGACACCTATGTCGCGCTCAACAAGGTGGGATCTCCGCAGACCACGCAGTTGCCTGATCGGGCGCCGCTCGACGCGACGACGATCACGCAGACATCCTGGCCAGCCGGGCCTGGCGGCTACACCGTGACCCTGTACACCGTGCAGGGCGGCGGGTCGCCGTGGCCTGGTGGATCCGTGAACACACGTGACCTGGTGTTGAACGGCCGCACAAGCCAGAGCCTTGACGCGAGCGGCGTGGTGGAGCACTTCGCGCTCGACACCAAACGATCGACGCCTGCTTCGCCGATTCCCGCGATGACGCCGTCGTCGACGATGTACCCGAACTCGTAACCACCGCCGACGCGGGAGGGGTCGGTCCGCCCGACCCCTCCCGCGCTCGAGAAGTG
>DASVDW010000041.1:0-6137 GCA_036380925.1 Acidothermaceae bacterium | reverse complement strand
TGACGATGTCGTCGACCACGACCACGCCGGCGCCACGGGCCCGTCGGCGGTGCCGCGCCGACGGCACGGTGAGCGCGCCGCTCAGATTGGCGCTTCTCTTCGAGATCGACAGCCCCGCCTGATCGGCCACCGGCCGCGCCTGGCGCAACACCGGCGCCACCGTGGCGCCGAGACCAAGGCCGCGCAGCCGCCGAGCGGCGTTCGCCGCCAGCAGACCCACCGCGTCGTAACCGCGCTCGCGAACGGCCTGCGGGCTCGACGGCACCGGCACCAGCAAAGCGGACGACGGGAGGAAGCCGCCGGTCGCCGCAGCCGCGGCCGCGCGCGAGAGAGCCGACGACAGCTCGGCCCGCAGGTCGCGTCGTCCGCGTTCTTTGTAGGCGAGCAACGCGGCTCGCACGCATCCCTCGTACGGCGCGGCCGCGAACACCGGCAGGGCGCCGGCCGGCGTCGGGATCCAGCGCCCGAGCGGCTCGGCGGCGCGCAGCCGCCCCGCGCAGTGCCCGCACAGCGGACCGGGCGCGGCCAGCCCGCATGCGGCGCACCGGCCCGGCGCCACCAGGTCAAGCGCGGCCCGCGCCAGCGCCGCGACCCCCGCGGAAAGTCCCACGGGGACCATGGTCGCGGCGTCGCGTGGCGACGCGGCGCGCGTCGTCCGGGTTGTGGTGATCGAATCCGCCGGTTGTGGGAGACGATCAACCTGGATAGAACGGCGCGGTGCCGCTGGCGATGACCTGCCACGCGTCGTTGACCGACATCTCGATCTGCCCGCTGGTCGTCCCGATCACGAGCGGCTGACCCGGCGCCTTCGCGATCGACACCACGTTCGCCGCGGGGCCGGGCACCTGCTGCTGGCTCCACCCGTCGACGTCGACCGTCCAGATCGACGGGCTCAGGGCGCCGGACGCGGTCGCCAGCACCTCGAGCTTGGTCGACGACGCCCACACCACGCCGTCCGGCACCGGCACGAGCGACGGCGCGACGGGATAGAAGCCGCCGATCGACTCACCGTCCGCCGATTTCACCACGCGGCCGACCAGCAGCTGGGTGGCCGTCGCGGACTTCGCTATCACCGCGACGCGGGTGCCGTCGCGCGAGACCCGCAGCGTCTCGATCAGCTGGGTGGTCGCCAGCTCCTTGTCGTCGACGGTCATGAACTTCGTCGTGCCGGCCTGGGTGACGGGGCTGACCCGAACCTCCTGCGGGCCTCCGGGCGTCCCCGTGCGCACCGTCCACACGTTGCCGAACATGTCCCACGACGGCGTCGTGAACGCCGAACCGAAGTCGACCCGTTTCGGCTGCGCAATCGTGCCGACGTACAACTGCTGGCTGGACCCGACCGGCTCGACGCCGGCGATGAGGTCGGGGGTGGGGCTGTTCGCCGCCTTCGGCGCGACGCTGGCGGCGATGAACTTGACCGTGCCGGCGCCCGCGTCGTTGTGCAGCGGCAACCCGTTGCCGTCCCGGGTGCGCTGGTCGGCGCCGATGAAATAGAACGAGCCCGCGTTAAGCGCGTCGGTGTCGTAGGCGTTCCACGTCTTGGTCGTCTGCAACGACGCGTGATGGCTGTTCTCGACCGGCTGTCCGGCCGCCTCGATCCTGAACTCGCCGCCGCCGTACCCCTGCAGCGTGTAGACGAGTTGGGCGGACGCCGCGTCGCGGTCGGCCGGGCTGAGGCTGGCGATTTCCGGCGACAGGTTGACCGTGACGACGCCGTCGCTGGATTGGGTGACGCTTTGCAGCTGGGCGCCGTTCGGGATGGCGCTGGTGACGCCGGCGTCCTTCAGCCACTTCGGTGGTCCGGACAGCAACTGCAGCACGAGTTCGCGCGCTGAATCGGTGCCGGTGATCGGCAAGAACACCCGGATCGGGACGAACACCTGGTCGTTGCGCGGACTCAGGAAGTACAGGTAGCCGGCGTTGAAGTTCGCGTTGATCCGGCTGGGCGGCAGGATCAGGAACGGAGGCGGGTTCACGATGCGCCACTGGTTCTTCGCCTTGGGGTCTTTCATCAACTCGTAGGTGTAGTCGACCGTCTTGTTCCCGGACGTCGGTTGATAGGTGCCGTCATTGGCGATCGTGCCGATCCAGCGGTCGACGTAGCGCACCGTGGCGTGGTCGCCTTGCGGGGTGAACGTGGCGGGGCCGCTTTGCTCGTCGACCACCCGCACGCCTTGGTCGGGCTGCCACGTCGGATCGACCAAGAACGAACGGGAGATGCTGATGTCGGCGAAGTCCGCGCTGGCGAAGCGGAATCCGTCGACAATGTCGGTTGGCGACTCACCCTCGACCGGCCCCTGCGGCTGGAAGACGACGCGCGAGGGCGGCTCGTTGTCGTTCTTCTGCGCCCCTGCCGCGTGCACGGCTCCGCTCGTGGGAATCGCGGTGCACCCCGCCGCCAGAACTCCGGCCGCCAGCAGCGTCATCGCCGCGCGAAGCGACCGGCGCCTCCCGCTCACGTCGGCCTCGGGCCGATGACGGAGCTGATGTTCGTGAGGTCGGACGGATTCGCCGGCGACGGCTGGGCATCCGCCGGCTCATCGACGACCGGCGGCTCGAGTGGAATCGGAGACGCGGTGAACAAGGCGCCCACCCGGCGCGGCAGGGTCAGCACGAACTGCGAGCCGCTGCCCCGCTCGCCCCACGCCTGCAGCCGGCCACCGTGCAACCGCGCGTCCTCAGACGCGATCGACAGGCCGAGGCCGGTGCCGCCGGTCGTGCGGGCCCGGGCGGGGTCGGCTCGCCAGAACCGGTTGAACACCAGCGACGCCTCGCCGGGCCGAAGCCCGATGCCGTGGTCGCGCACGGCGACCGCCACCGCGTCGCGATTCGCCGCCACGTAAACGTCGATCGGCTGGCCCTCGCCGTGTTCGGCGGCGTTGACCAGGAGGTTGCGCAAGATGCGCTCCACCCGGCGGCCGTCTGCGTCGCACACGCACGGCTCTTCCGGCAGGTGCAGGTTGACCGCGCTGCCGCGGCGGGCGGCAAGCGGCTCGGTGGCGTCGACGACATGCCGCACGAGGTCGCGCAGGTCGATGGCTTCGGCCTCGAGCGACGCCGCGCCGGCGTCGTGCCTGCTGATCTCCAGCAGGTCGGCGAGCAACGACTCGAAGCGGTCGAGTTGGGTTTGCAGCAACTCGGCGGACCTCGCCGACGCGGGGTCGAGCTGTTGCCTGGCTTCGTACAAGACGTCCGCGGCCATGCGCACGGTGGTCAACGGCGTGCGCAGCTCGTGGGAGACGTCGGACACGAACCGCCGCTGGATCCGCGACAAGTCTTCAAGCCGCCGGATCTGCCGTTGCAGCGAATCGGCCATCTTGTTGAACGACGCGGCCAGCCGGGCGAGGTCGTCTTCGCCTTTGGTGCGCATTCGCTCTTGCAGCCGCCCGTCGGCTAGGCGTTCCGCGATGCGCGCGGCCATCCGGACCGGTGTCACGACCTGACGGGTGACCAGCCAAGCGATGCCGGCGAGCAGCACCACCAGGGCGATGCCGCTGAGCAGCAGGGTGCGCCACACCAGCGCGAGCGTCTGCTCTTCTTGCTCGAGCGAGAACACGTAGTAGATCTGGAACCGGTTGTTGTTCGCGCTGATCGAGCTGCCGATCGCGAGGCCGGGTTTGCTCGGCGAGCCGTCGGTGAAGCGCATCGCCGTGTACGTGTAGTAGTACTGCGCGTCGCCCTTGCTCACCTCGTCGATGAGTCTTTGCGGAATGCTGTTCGCGTCGAAGTCGCTGCTCTTCGCCGGCTGTGACGTCGACACCTTGCCCGCGATCTCGACGTAACCGACCACCTCATAACCGCCGGCCTGCCGACGCGACTGCTGCGAGCTCAGGCTTTGCACCGTGGTCTGCAGCGCGTTGATGCCGGTGCCCTGGCTCAAGTACTGCTGCGCGGTGCCGCGGCCGTTGAGCTCCTCATTGGACGACGAGTGCAGCTTGGCCTGCAGCAGCCCGGATTTGACCTGCTCCAACACGACGAAGCCCAAGAACGCGACGACGACCGCCGACACGATCAGCGTGCTGCCGACGACGCGGATCTGGATGGACCGCCGCCACCGCTTGACCACCCGTCGTCCGACACGGCGCAGCCGCCGGCCCATGCTCGACGGAACGATGTGGAACGGCAGCGGCGCGGACGCCTCGCCCGGCGACGGCGGACCTGACGCCGGAGGGCTGGAGCTGCTCAACTGGCTCAGGCCGGACCCGCCTTGTAACCGACACCTCGAACGGTGACGACGATCTCAGGACGCTCGGGGTCGCGCTCGACCTTGGAGCGCAGTCGCTGCACGTGCACGTTGACCAGCCGGGTGTCGGCGGCGTGCCGGTAGCCCCACACCTGCTCGAGCAGCACCTCGCGAGAGAACACGTGCCGCGGCTTCTTCGCGAGCGCGACCAGCAGGTCGAACTCCAGCGGGGTGAGCGGGATCGGCACGCCGTCGCGGCTCACCGAGTGGCCCGCGACGTCGATCGTGAGATCGCCGATGGTGATGACCTCGGGGGCCGGCTCGTCGCTGCGGCGCAGCCGGGCGCGCAGCCGGGCGACCAACTCCTTGGGCTTGAACGGCTTGACCACGTAGTCGTCGGCGCCCGACTCCAATCCGACAACGACGTCGACGGTGTCGCTCTTGGCGGTCAGCATCACGATCGGCACGCCCGACTCCGCGCGGATCTGCCGGCACACGTCGATGCCGTCGGTGCCAGGCAACATCAAATCGAGCAGCACGAGATCTGGCTTGGTCTCGTGGAAAGCGGCCAGCGCCTTGTCGCCGTCGAACACGAAGAAGGGCTCGATCCCCTCGCCGCGCAGCACGATGCCGAGCATCTCGGCGAGCGCGGTGTCGTCGTCGACGACGAGCACACGTCCTTTCATGAGCCTGATGGTCTCACCTTCCGACCGTTCGTGGGGGACCTGCGCGATCTGCGACCGGCGCGGCCGACCCCATGGGACGATGGGTTGCCGCGAACACTGACCGGCCGCAGGCACGACGGGTGGGTGAGACACGTTGGGTGACAGCCCGGACTGGGCGCAGCCGTCGGCGCCGCCGCCCGGATGGCAGAACACGCCCGGCTGGCAGAACGCGCCGGGCTGGCAGGGATACGCCAGCCGCAGCGAGTACAAACCCGGCGTGGTCCCGCTGCGCCCGCTGTCGGTGGGCGAGATCCTCGACGGCGGGTTCGCGACGATCCGCCGCAACCCGCGGATCGTGTTCGGCAGCGCCTTCGCCCTCGCCGCGGTCTTGGAGCTGGTGCGGCTCGGGGTGGGCAACGCGTTGTCGAACGTCGGAGGGGCGGTCACGTCGAGCCTGCCGAAGGACGACGGCTCCAGGCTGGTCATCACCAGCGGCGGCGTCGCGGCCGTGGTGTTGTCCTACGTCGCCGCGGCGATCTTCTCCGCGTTGCTCGCCGGCGTCGTGACCGAGGTCGTCGGCAAGGCGGTGATCGGTCAGCGAGTCGAAGGCGCCGCCGTGCTGCGCGCCGTCGGCGCGCGCTGGTGGCGGTTGGTGTTGGTCAGCGTGCTCGCGGGCGCGCTGCCGTTTTTGCCTGCGCTGCTGCTCATCGCCGGGCCGGTGGGCCTCGTCGCGGCCATCCCGCTGGCGGTTTATCTGTGGGGCAAGTTGGCGATCGCGGTCCCCGCGTTCGTGTTGGAGCGAACTGGCGTGGGCGGCGCGATCTCGCGGTCATGGCGGCTGGTGCGCGGCGCGTTTTGGCGCACCTGGGGATTGCGCGCGCTGGCGTACCTGATCGTGGTCATCGCGGCGAGCGTGCTGTCGATTCCGTTCGGCATCTCCTCGTTCCAAGACCTCAGCGGCGGGCACTCGCCGTCCGCCGGGTCGATCGCGCTGTCGACGATCGGCGGCGGAATCGTCTGGATGCTCACCGAGCCGCTGCTCGCGGCCGCGGTGACCCTGATCTACATCGACCGGCGGATGCGGGCCGAGGGGCTTGACATCCAACTCACCCAGGCCGCGCGGCAAGCGGCCGGCGCGCCGCCGCTGACGTGATCGGCGCTGACGTGATCGCCGCGTCGCTCGCGCGCTCGACGCTGGTCGCCGCCAGCCCCCCGCCGCCCATCACCCGCGACGACGCGCGCCACGCCGCGCAACTGGAACTGTCGAAACCGGCCTATCACCACGGCGA
>DASVDW010000040.1:0-4348 GCA_036380925.1 Acidothermaceae bacterium | reverse complement strand
CATGACAGCGGCGCCCTTTCTGTTGTCGGTGTCCGTGGCAAAGGGACGTGCATCGAAAAGTCATCGAAGCGCTTCGACGCTTCGTCCGGTCGAACCTAGGAGGGATGCTGGCGCGCTGTCAACCCGTCGTAGGTCACGAAGTCGTGACGGTGGACGGTCGCGAGGCTTGGTACGCTTCACCTCGCCGAGACGCAGGGGGCGTCGAGGCGCTTCGACAGAGAGGCCGTTCCACCCGTGGTCAGCATCATGGACGTCGCTCGCGCCGCCGAGGTGTCGTCGAGCACCGTCTCCTACGTGTTGAGCGGCAAGCGCCCGATCTCCAAGGAGACCGCCGAGCGGGTGCAGCGCGCGATCCGCGACCTGCAGTACCGTCCGAACGCGGGCGCTCGCGCCCTCGCCAGCGCTCGTTCCAACGTGATCGCCCTCGTCGTGCCGTTGCGTGCGGGGCAAAACGTCCCCGTCGTGATGGAGTTCGTCACGGCGGTCGTCACAAAGGCGCGGGCCGCCGACCACGACGTGCTGCTGCTCACCCAGGACGAAGGCGTGGCCGGGCTGCGTCGAGTCTCGGCGTCGGCGCTCGCGGACGCGCTCATCGTCATGGACGTCCAAGCCGACGACCCGAGACTCACCACCCTCCGCCAGCTCGAGGCGCCGTGCGTGCTGATCGGCCTGCCGGATCGGCCGACCGGCTTGGCCTGCGTCGATCTCGACTTCGCCGCCGCGGGCGCGCTCGCCGTGGAGCACTTGGCCGACCTCGGCCATCGCGCCGTCGGGCTCGTCGGCCAACCCGCGGCGGTCTACGAGCGCAAGACGAGCTACGCGCCGCGACTGATCTCGGGCTTGCGCGACGCGGCGACTCATCGCGGTGTCGACGTCGCGGTGCAGCAATGCGAGTCGACGTTTGAGGGCCTGCAGGCCTGTGTCGCCCAGCTGTTGGCGGAACAGCCGGAGACGACCGCCCTCGTCGTCCACAACGAGGCGGTGCTGCCGGCGTTGACGACGGTGCTGCTCGAGCACCGCAGGCGGGTGCCGGCGAGCATGTCCGTCGTCGCGATCTGTCCCGACGACATGGCGGCGACGCACGCGGTGAGCTTCACCAACATCGCCATCCCGGCGGAGGATCTCGGCTCGATCGCGGTCGACATGGTGATGGGCCAACTCGAGGCGGGAGCGCCCGCGGAGACCCGGCTGCTCGCGCCGGTGCTCACCGTCCGCGCGAGCACAGGCGCTCCGCGAAAGCCCCGATGATCAGGGCAGCCGCCGGCTCTCCAGCGATGATCACCGACTCGTCAGTGAGCGATTGACAGCGCGATCCCGTCGAGGATGTCGTGCTCGCTGACGACCACCTCGGCCGCGTCGACCCGCCGGACAATGGTGTCGAGCACAAGCGCGCCCGCCCCAATCACGTCGGCGCGGCCCGGATGCATCACGGCCAGCGCCTTGCGCTCGGCGCAACTCATCGCCAGCAATCGCTCGGTTATCTCATGCACGGACGACGCGGCGATCCGCGAGTGGTGGATGCGCTGCGGGTCGTATTGCGGCAGCCCGAGAGCCAATGCGGCGACCGTCGTCACCGAGCCGGCGAGGCCGACCAAGGTGGCCGCGGCCTTCAACGGCACCGCTTCCTCCACCAGGTCAAGCGCCCGCTCGACGTCAAGCGTGGCGGCCTCGATCTCCGCCGTCGTCGCGGGATCAGACCGCAGGTGCCGCTCGGCGAGGCGCACGCATCCGACGTCGACCGAGCGCGCCGCGTCGACCCCGGACGAGCCGAGCACGAACTCGGTGGACCCGCCGCCGATGTCGACCACCAGGTACGGCGGCGGAACATCCTTCTTGCCAACCAGTTCCTGGGTGGCGCCCGCGAACGACAGGGCGGCTTCCTCCTCGCCGCTCACCACCTCCACGTCGACGCCGAGCGCCGCGCGCACGCCGTCGAAGAACTCGTCGCGATTCGTGGCGTCACGCGAAGCGCTGGTGGCCACAAATCGCGTCTGCTCGGCGTGGAGCGCGTCGATCCTGCGCGCGTATTCGCGACAGGTTGCCAATGTGCGACCTAACGCGGCGTCGGAGAACCGATGAGTCTTGTCGACGCCCTCGCCCAGCCGGACGATCTCCATCTCGCGAACCAGGTCGCGGATCGTTCCGGCGGCCGGGTCGACGTCGGCGACCAGCAGCCGCAGCGAGTTCGTGCCGCAGTCAATCGCCGCTACTCGCACCCGAAATCCTCCGCTTCGACGTCGACGCACGGGCCCTTCGCCCACCATTCGGGCAACCGTCCCAACGCCTCGTCGCCGAACGGGTTGACACCGGCGCCGACCGCGAGCGAGTGCGCCACCAGCACATGCAGGCACTTGACCCGCCTCGGCATACCGCCGGCCGACGGGTTGCCGGGCAACGGCTCCAGGGTGTCACGCCGACCCAGGTAATCGCGGTGCGCGGCCTCATATCGCTGCCGCAAAGCGGGGTCTTCGTCGAGCCGCTGCGTCATCTCGCGCATCAATCCGCTGGCTTCCAGCCGGCCGACCGCCGACGCCGCCCGTGGGCAGGTTAGGTAGTACAGCGTGGGAAACGGCGTGCCGTCGGCCAGCCGCGGCGCGGTTTCGACGACGTCCGGCAAGCCGCACGGGCAGCGATGCGCGACGGCGCGCATCGCGCGCGGCGTCCGGCCTAGTTGCGCGGCGACGACGGCGCGGTCGCGTGCCGAGACTTCGACGCTCACGGCGCCGGCGCGGGCGCGGTCGTCGGCGCGGGCTTCGGGCGCGGCGTGACCGCCGGTTTCGGCGTCGCGTCGGCGCCTTGGACAGACGACCAAAGCTGGGCGTACCACGGCTCGTCGCTGATCGCCGCCGCGGCCGACGACGTCGAAGGCGAGGGCGTCGGCGCCAGCGTCACGTACGGCACCTCTCCTGGCATCACGTAGTGCAGCCGTTCACGCGCCTGCTGCGCGACATAAGACGGGTCGGCCCACTGCCTTTGTTGCTGCTGCAGTTGCTTCAGCTCCTGGGTTTGCTTCTCGACGTCCGATTGCAGCGACGAGATCTGCGCCCGCTGCGTGATCAGTTGGCGCAGCGGTCCGGCCAACGCGATCGCCAACGCGGCCAACACGACGGCGAGCACCGCGGCCCGGCCGGTGAAGGACACCCTGCGCGGGCTTCCCGCCGGGCGGGAATCTTCGACGCCGGCGCCGGATCGAGACGGGCCGACCCGCCGGGACCTGCGCACCCGGCCCGGCGACCGGTTTGTCGCGTCGCGGCGGGAAGTGCTCACACGCGGTAGCTTCTCATTGACCGCCGGTGAATCGTGGGAACGACGACGCTCCCGCGTACCGCGCCGCGTCGTCGAGCTCCTCCTCGATGCGCAGCAGCTGGTTGTACTTCGCCACCCGCTCCGAGCGCGACGGCGCGCCGGTCTTGATCTGCCCGGCGTTGGTCGCCACCGCGACGTCGGCGATCGTGGTGTCCTCGGTCTCACCCGAGCGGTGCGACGTCATCGTGCGATACCCGGACCGGTGCGCGAGCTCGACGGCGTCCAGCGTCTCCGTGAGCGTGCCGATCTGGTTGAGCTTCACCAGCAGCGCGTTGGCGGTGCCGCTGGCGATTCCGCGCGCCAGGCGCTCGGGGTTGGTGACGAACAAGTCGTCGCCGACGATCTGCACCTTGGCCCCGAGCGCGTCGGTGGCCGCCTTCCAGCCGTCCCAGTCTTCTTCTGACAGCGGGTCTTCGATCGAGACCAGCGGGTAGTTCGCCACCAGGTCGCCGTAGTACGAGATCAACTCGGACGACGTCTTGCCGGCGCCCTCGAACTGGTAGGCGCCGTCGCGGAAGAACTCGGTGGCCGCGACGTCGAGAGCGAGCGCGATGTCGCGCCCAGGGGTGAAGCCAGCCTTGCCGATCGCCTCGAGGATCAGGTCGAGCGCCTCGCGGTTGCTGCCGAGGTTCGGCGCGAAACCGCCCTCGTCGCCGAGGCCGGTGGCCAGGCCGCGGCCCTTCAGCACCGCCTTCAGCGCGTGGTACGTCTCGGCTCCCCATCGCAGCGCCTCGGCGAACGTCCCGGCGCCGATCGGGGCGATCATGAACTCTTGGATGTCGACGTTGGAGTCGGCGTGCGCGCCGCCGTTCAGGATGTTCATCATCGGCACCGGAAGCAGGTGCGCGTTCGGCCCGCCGAGGTAGCGGAACAGCGGCAGCTCGCTCGACTCCGCGGCGGCTCGGGCGACTGCCAGCGAGACGCCGAGAATCGCATTGGCGCCGAGCTTCGCCTTGTTCGGCGTGCCGTCGAGGTCGATCAGCTTCTGGTCGAGCAACCGCTGCTCGGTCGCCTCGAACCCGACGATCTCCGGGCCGATGTC
>DASVDW010000039.1:0-13075 GCA_036380925.1 Acidothermaceae bacterium | reverse complement strand
GTGCGCGACCGCGACGGTCTCGCGCTGTCCAGCCGCAACAAGTACCTGTCCGACGCCGAGCGGCAGGCCGCGTTGATCTTGCCGTCGGCGCTGTCGACCGCCGCCCAGGCTCTCGAGCACGGCGCGTCGCCGACGCAGGCGTTGACCGTGGCCAGGGCGCTTATCGGCTCGACCGACGGCGTCGCACTCGATTACGTCGCGCTCGTCGACCCCGACACGTTCGGCGACGTGCTCGACTTCGACGGTGAGCGGCGGGCGGTCCTCGCGGTGGCCGCCCGCGTCGGAACAACCCGCTTGATCGACAATGTTGACGTCACATTGAGGGCGGCGACACCCGCGCCGACCCCTAGGGAGGTCTGACCGTCGTGCTGCGCACCATGCTGAAGTCGAAAATTCACCGAGCCACGGTGACGCGCGCCGACCTGCACTACGTCGGCTCCATCACCATCGACCAGGATTTGCTGGACGCCGCCGACCTGCTACCCGGTGAGCTGGTGTCGGTCGCCGACGTCGACAACGGCAACCGGCTGGAGACCTACGTGATCGCCGGCGAGCGCGGCTCCGGTGTCATCGCCATCAACGGCGCCGCCGCGCATCTCGCGCGCGAGGGCGACCTGGTCATCATCATGGCCTACGCGCAAATGTCGGACGACGAGGCACGTGCCCATCCGCCGGCCGTCGTCTTCGTCGACCGCGACAATCGCGCCATCGACGTCGGCGTCGAGCCGGCGGCGGTGCCGGACGAGTTCGCCGCCGAGTTGGTCGACGGTCGCCTCGCATGACGATCGCACCGGACGACGTCCGTGCCGCAGTCGCGCTCACCACTCGGCTGTCCGCGCCCAAGCCGGGCTGGACCGCGCGTGCCGACGTCGTCGTCGTGGGCAGCGGCATCGCGGGCCTGACGACGGCGCTCAAAGCCCGCCGCGCGGGCACCGTTCTACTGGTCACCAAGACCGTGCTCGACGCCGGATCGACGCGCTGGGCGCAAGGCGGCATCGCCGCGGCGCTCGGCCCGGAAGACACGCCGGAGGAGCACCTCGCCGACACGCTGGTGGCGGGCGCCGGGCTGTGCGACGAGGAGGCCGTGCGGGTGCTCGTGACCGAGGGCCCGGCCCTGGTGCGCGAGCTCATCGACCTCGGCGCCAACTTCGACCTCGACCAGGCCGGTGGTCTGGCGCTCACCCGGGAGGGCGGCCACCTTCGCCGCCGGATCGCGCACGCCGGCGGCGACGCGACGGGCGCGGAGATCGAACGCGCGCTCATCGCGGCGGTGAGGGCGACCGACGGCATCGAAATCCTCGAGCACGCGCTGGTGCTGGATTTGCTCAAGAGCGCGGACGGGCACGCCTGCGGAGTCACGTTGCATGTCATCGGCGAGGGACGTCGCGACGGCGTCGGCGCGGCGTTGGGCCGCGCCGTGGTGCTCGCCACCGGCGGCCTCGGTCAGGTCTTCGCGGCGACGACGAACCCGCCGGTCGCGACCGGCGACGGCGTCGCGCTGGCGTTGCGGGCGGGCGCGGAGGTGACCGACCTGGAGTTCGTGCAGTTCCACCCCACCGTGTTGTGGCTCGGCGCCGGCGCGGCGGGTCAGCAACCGCTGATTTCCGAGGCGGTTCGCGGCGAGGGCGGGGTGCTGGTCGACATCGAGGGCAACCGGTTCATGGTCGGGCAGCATCCGCTCGCAGAGCTCGCTCCCCGCTACGTGGTGGCCCAGGCGATCGTCCGGCAACTTCGGCGGACCGGCGCCGATCACGTGCTGCTTGACGCGCGGCGGGTCACCGACTTCGCCACCAGGTTCCCGACCATCACCGCGTCCTGTCGCGCCCACGGCATCGACCCGCTCACCCAGCCGATACCCGTCGCGCCCGGGGCGCATCACGCGAGCGGTGGAGTCCGCACCGACCTGGTGGGAAGGACCAACGTGCCCGGCCTTTACGCGTGCGGCGAGGTCGCCTGCACGGGCGTGCACGGCGCCAACCGGCTCGCTTCGAACAGTCTGCTCGAGGGGTTGGTGTTCGCCGCCCGTATCGGCGCGGAGTTGGAGCGCGAACTGCCGCCGACCCGAGAGCCGGCCGCGGTCGACGGGGCGACCGGACTGCTTCCGGCGTCCGCTCAGATCGCCGTGCAGTCGGCGATGACGGCGGGGGCCGGGGTGCTGCGCACCGGAGACAGCCTGCGCCAGACCTTTGCCGAGCTCGCGGCCGTCACCCCCGACGAAAACCTGAGCTGCGTCGAGACATGGGAGGCGACCAACTTGCACACGGTCGCGAGCGCCCTCGTCGCCGGCGCCGCGTTTCGCGCCGAGACCCGGGGATGCCACTGGCGCGAGGATCATCCCGATCCGTCGGAGGAGTGGCTTGGCCACGTCATCACCACGATGGGCTCCGACGGCGCGCTGCGCTCCGATTTCCAGGCGGTGGCGAAGTCTTGAGCCTGCCGAACTCGCTCGCGACGCGACTTTCCGACGCCGGACTCGACCCGGTCGCTGCCGAGCGCTTGGTGCTGGCCGCGATCGAGGAGGATCTCGGTGGCGGGGTGGACGTCACCAGCGTGGCCGCGATCCCGTTTGAGCACGAGTCGACCGCCGACTTCGTGGCTCGGGCCCCGGGCGTCGTGGCAGGTTTGCCGCTGGTCGCCGCGGTCTTGTGGGCGACCACCGACGACGCCGTCGAAATCGACCAGCCGGTGGCCGACGGCATGCGCGTCGACCCGGGAACCGTGCTGCTGTCAGCGACCGGCGCGACCCGAGGGCTGCTGACCGGCGAGCGCACCGCGTTGAACCTGCTGTGCCACCTGTCGGGCGTGGCCACGCTGACGCGAGCGTGGGTTGACGCGGTCGCTGGAACGGCGGCGAAAATTCGTGACACGAGGAAGACGACGCCGGGCATGCGCGCGCTGGAAAAGTACGCGGTGCGCTGCGGCGGCGGGGTGAACCACCGGATGTCGTTGTCGGACGCCGCGTTGGTCAAGGACAACCATGTGGAGGCCGCGGGCAGCCTGACCGCGGCGTTTGCCTCCGTGCGCTCGAACTTTCCTGAGCTCCCGGTCGAGGTCGAGTGCGACACGGTCGAGCAGGTGCGGGAAGCGATCGAAGCGGGCGCGGAGCTGGTGCTGCTCGACAACATGTCGCCGGCGACCATGCGCGAGGCGGTCGGTCTCGTCCGGTCGCTCGGCTCGCCGTGCAAGTTGGAGGCCAGCGGAGGGTTGACCTTGGCCAGCGCGGCTCAGGTGGCCGCCACCGGCGTCGACTACCTCGCGGTCGGCGCGCTCACCCATTCCGCGCCGGTGCTCGACATCGGCGTCGATTTGCGCGCCGTGGAGGTGCGCTAGATGCTGCTGACCATCGACGTCGGCAACACCCAGACCGTCCTCGGGCTGTTCGACGGCGACCACCTGGTCGAGCATTGGCGGCTCGCCACCGATCCGCGCCGCACGGCCGACGAGCTCGCCTTGTTGGTCAACGGGTTGCTGCACACCGCGGGTCGCCGGGAGTCGGTCGCCGGCATATCGGCGTGTTCGACCGTGCCGCGGGTGCTGACCGAGGTGCGGTCGATGTGCGAGCGATGGTTCCACGACGTCCCGGTCGTCATCGTCGAACCCGGCGTTCGCACCGGTGTCCCGGTGCTGACGGACAACCCAAAGGAGGTCGGGTCCGATCGCATCATGAACACGCTCGCCGCGTTCACTTTGCACGGCGGGCCGGCCGTCGTCGTCGATTTCGGAACGTCGACCAACTTCGACGTCGTCTCGGCGAGCGGCGAGTTTCTGGGCGGCGTGCTCGCTCCCGGCATCGAGATTTCGGTCGACGCATTGGCGTCGCGGGCGGCGCAACTGCTGAAGGTGCAAGTCGCCCGGCCGCGTTCGGTGATCGGCAAGAACACCGTGGAGGCGCTGCAGTCCGGGATCCTGTACGGCTTCGCCGCCCAGATCGACGGCATCGTGGAGCGGATCGTCGCCGAGCTCGGCCCGTCGACGACCGTCATCGCCACCGGAGGGCTCGCGCCCGTCGTCCTCGAGGAATGTCGCCGGATCGACGTGCACGAACCCTGGCTCACCCTCATCGGGTTGCGCCTCGTGTTCGAGCGCAACGGTTGAGCGGGCGTCGCGGCTCACCTCGAGGGTCCCGATAACCTTGCCGGTCGTGACGCAAGAATCACTCGATGATCTTCCAGAGCAGATGCGGGTCCGCCGCGAGAAGCTCGATCGCATGCGGGCGGAGGGCGTCGAACCTTATCCCGTCGGCTTTCCTCGGACGACGACAATCGCGCGGGTCCGCGACCGATTCACCGACTTGCCGGCCGACACCTTCACCGGCGAGCGCGTCGGCGTCGTCGGCCGCGTTGTGCTCTATCGCGCCGGAGGGAAGCTGTGCTTCGCGACGATTCGCGACGGCTCCGGCGAGATCCAGGTGATGCTGTCGCTCGACAAGGTCGGCGCCGAGGCGCTCGCCCGGTGGAAGTCAGACGTCGATCTGGGCGACCACATCGGTGTCGAGGGCGAGGTCATCACGTCACGCAGCGGCGAGCTGTCGGTGCTGGCCGACAACTGGACGATGACCGCGAAGGGTCTGCGGCCGTTGCCCGACAAGCGCAAGGGGCTCGCGGATCCCGAGGCCCGTGTGCGGCAGCGCTACGTCGACCTGATCGTGAACAGCGAGGCCCGAGCCATGGTGACGACGCGCGCGGCCGTCGTCCGTTCGGTTCGCGCGACGCTTGAGCGGCACGGTTACGTCGAGGTGGAGACGCCGAGCCTGCAAATCTTGCACGGCGGCGCCGCCGCCCGTCCGTTCAAGACGCACCTGAACGCGTTCGACATGCCGATGTACCTGCGCATCGCGCTCGAGCTCTATCTCAAGCGGCTCGTCGTCGGCGGAATCGAGCGCGTTTACGAGATCGGCCGCATCTTTCGAAATGAGGGCGTCGATTCAACGCACAGCCCTGAATTCACCATGCTGGAGGCCTACGAGGCGTACGGCGATTACGACACGATGGCCGCGTTGACCAGGGAGATCGTCCTCGACGCGGCGACGGCCGTTGGCTCGCTGAAGCCGCCTGACGGGCAAGGTGGCGTCATCGACCTCGCGGCGCCGTGGCGATCGGTGACCATCCACGACGCCGTCTCAGCGGCCGTGGGCGCCACGGTCACAATCGACACCTCGGTGGGGGAGTTGCGCGCGATCGCCGCCGAGCACGACGTCGCACTGCAGCCGGGGTGGGATCACGGTCACGTGCTGCTGGAGTTGTACGAAAAGCTGGTCGAGCACACTCTCGTCCAGCCGACGTTCGTCCGCGACTATCCGGCGTCCGTGCGGCCGCTGGCACGCCCCCATCGGCGAGACCCACGGCTGGTCGAGGCGTGGGATTTGATCATCAATGGTGTCGAATTGGCGCCCGCTTACTCCGAGCTTGTCGACCCGGTCGAGCAGCGCCGCCGGTTGACCGAGCAATCGCTGTTAGCCGCGGGCGGTGACCCCGAAGCGATGCAGCTCGACGAGGACTTTCTGCGCGCGCTTGAATACGGCGCTCCGCCGATGGGCGGCCTCGGACTCGGCGTCGACCGGCTAGTGATGTTGCTCACCGGTGTCGGAATCCGAGAGACCATTCTCTTTCCGCTCGTGCGGCCCGAGTAGCGGCATGTCCGACACCGCCGAGTTCGTGACCGCCGACGCGCGCGTGCGTCGCGCGCGCACATCTGACGTGCGCGCGATACGCGGATTCGTCGACGCGTACGCACCGGACCGGAAGCTGCTGAACAAGCCGACGGTGACGTTGTTCGAAGACGTCCAGGAGTTCTGGGTGGCCGAACTGGTCTCCACCGTCGCGCCGACCGTGGTCGGCTGCGGTGCGCTGCACGTCATGTGGGAAGACTTGGCCGAAGTGCGCACGCTGGCGGTCGACCCGGCAATGCGCGGTCGAGGGCTGGGTCACCTCATCCTTGAGCGACTATTGGAGACGGCGCGCGAACTGGATGTTCGGCGGGTCTTCTGCCTCACCTTTGAGGTGGAGTTCTTCAGCCGCCATGGATTCGTCGAGATCGATGGTTCTCCGGTGGCGCCAGACGTGTTCGAGGAACTGCTGCGGTCTTACGATGAAGGTGTCGCTGAGTTCCTGGATCTGGAGCGGGTGAAACCGAACACGTTGGGTAACACCCGGATGCTTCTTCACCTGTGAGGAAGTGGTGCACTAAGCTTGAGTTGAACGTGAAACTGTGATGTGACGCACTTCGTATTTGCATTTATCGCGGATATCCGGTTGGCTTTCGATCACCCCGCGAACAAGGCTTAGTGAAAGGACACACCGTGGCGCAAAAGGTTCAGGTGACCTTCGTCGACGACCTCGACGGTAGCGCGGCAGACGAAACAATCCGGTTCGCCCTCGGCCGCGACACCTACGAGATCGACCTCAGCAAGAGCAACGCCAAGAAGCTGCGCGACGCGCTGGGCGTTTATGTCAACGCCGCGCGCCGAGTCGGCGGTGGCCGTGGGCGCCCGGCCGGTCGGGCCACGACACGGGCTCGCGGTCGCGGCCGCGCCAGCGCGGGGGGCGCCACGCCAGCGCAGATCCGGGCGTGGGCGAAGTCGCGCGGCATCAAGGTCAACGAGCGCGGCCGGATCGCGGCCGACATCGTGGCCAAGTACGAGGCGGCGCACTGACCGCCTCGTGCCAATGAGCGCTGCCGAGGCGGCGCACTAGAGACCTTCGCTTCGAAGGGCCCGCCGGGAACGCTGGCGGGCCCTTCGTGTGCCGCGGAGGGGAGCCGGCTGTTCGCTGGCAGCGCAACGGCGTCCGCGATTGCGCCGAAAGCGGCGGAACACCAGCGCCCGCGGGCAGGTTAAATCAGATGCCGGCCCTGAACGCGAACCGTCCGTCGTCCGACTCAAGAAATGAGCGGCCGGAAAAGTTCGGCGGAACGGCGCAAGTCTCGCCTGATTCTGGCGAGAACGATCCCGAGTCCGATGTTCCTTCGAGTGACGCGTTGATCAAGGCGGGTGTGGGCATGCACCCTTTCGAGTCGCGCTGATCACGAAAGGATCACCAACGGGGGTGGACAACGGTTTCGGGCACGCGGTAGGCCCCGTTCGCGGGGATAGCATGCGAAAGGTAGGCACGTCGGCGTTGCGAACAGCCGAGCCGGCCGACCACGAGGAGCGAGAGCGATGTTCGAGAGATTCACCGACCGAGCCCGGCGGGTTGTGGTGCTGGCCCAAGAAGAGGCCCGCATGCTCAACCACAACTACATCGGCACCGAGCACATCCTGCTCGGGCTGATCCACGAGGGCGAGGGCGTCGCGGCGAAGGCCTTGGAGAGCCTCGGCATCTCGCTCGAGGGCGTCCGGCAGCAGGTCGAGGAGATCATCGGCCAGGGTCAGCAGGCGCCGTCCGGCCACATCCCGTTCACCCCGCGCGCCAAGAAGGTGCTGGAGCTGAGCCTGCGCGAGGCGCTGCAGCTCGGCCACAACTACATCGGCACCGAGCACATTTTGCTCGGCCTCATCTGGGAGGGCGAGGGCGTCGCGGCCCAGGTGTTGGTGAAGCTGGGGGCCGACCTCAACCGCGTCCGCCAGCAGGTCATCCAGCTGCTCTCCGGTTACCAGGGCAAGCAGGAGGCCACCGCCGGCGGGCCCGCCGAGGGCACCCAGTCGACCTCGCTGGTGCTCGACCAGTTCGGTCGCAACCTCACCCAGGCCGCTCGCGAAGCCAAGCTCGACCCGGTCATCGGGCGGGAGAAGGAAATAGAGCGGGTCATGCAGGTGCTGTCCCGGCGCACCAAGAACAACCCGGTGCTGATCGGCGAGCCCGGCGTCGGCAAGACCGCCATCGTCGAGGGGTTGGCCCAGGCCATCGTCAAGGGCGAGGTGCCCGAGACCCTGAAGGACAAGCAGCTCTACACCCTCGACCTCGGCGCGCTGGTCGCCGGCAGCCGCTACCGCGGTGACTTCGAGGAGCGGTTGAAGAAGGTCCTGAAGGAGATCCGCACCCGCGGCGACATCATCTTGTTCATCGACGAGTTGCACACCCTCGTCGGCGCGGGCGCCGCTGAGGGTGCGATCGACGCGGCGTCCATCTTGAAGCCGATGCTGGCCCGCGGCGAGCTGCAGACCATCGGCGCCACCACGCTCGACGAGTACCGCAAGCACCTGGAGAAGGACGCCGCGCTCGAGCGCCGGTTCCAGCCGATCCAGGTCGCCGAGCCGTCGTTGGCCCACACCATCGAGATACTGAAGGGCCTGCGCGACCGGTACGAAAGCCACCACCGGGTTTCGATCACCGACGCCGCGCTGGTCGCCGCCGCGCAGCTGGCCGACCGCTACATCAGCGACCGGTTCCTGCCCGACAAGGCGATCGACCTCATCGACGAGGCCGGCTCGCGGATGCGGATCCGCCGCATGACCGCCCCGCCGGACCTGCGCGAGTTCGACGAGAAGATCGCCGGCGTCCGCCGCGAGAAGGAAAGCGCGATCGACGCGCAGGACTTCGAGAAGGCGGCGTCCCTTCGCGACCGCGAGAAGCAGCTGCTCGCCGCCAAGGCGCAGCGCGAGCGGGAGTGGAAGGCCGGCGACATGGACGTCGTGGCCGAGGTCGACGAGGAGCTGATCGCCGAGGTGTTGGCGACCGCCACCGGCATCCCGGTGTTCAAGCTGACCGAGGAGGAGACCTCACGGCTGCTGCGCATGGAGGACGAGCTGCACAAGCGCGTCATCGGCCAGGACGCCGCGATCAAGGCGCTCTCCCAGACGATTCGGCGCACCCGCGCCGGCCTGAAGGACCCCAAGCGTCCGGGTGGCTCGTTCATCTTCGCCGGCCCGTCCGGCGTCGGTAAGACCGAGTTGTCGAAGACGCTGGCGGAGTTCTTGTTCGGCGACGAGGACTCGCTGATCCAGCTCGACATGAGCGAGTTCATGGAGAAGCACACCGTCTCCCGGCTGTTCGGCTCGCCTCCCGGCTACGTCGGGTACGACGAGGGCGGTCAGCTGACCGAGAAGGTGCGGCGCAAGCCGTTCTCGGTCGTGCTGTTCGACGAGGTCGAGAAGGCCCACCCCGACATCTTCAACTCGCTGTTGCAGATCCTCGAGGACGGCCGGCTCACCGACGCCCAAGGTCGGGTGGTCGACTTCAAGAACACCGTCATCATCATGACGACGAACCTCGGCACCCGTGACATCTCCAAGGGCTTCAACATGGGCTTCACCAAGGAGCACGACGCCGAGGGCACGTACGAGCGGATGAAGGCGAAGGTGCAGGACGAGCTCAAGCAGCACTTCCGGCCTGAGTTCTTGAACCGGGTGGACGACACCGTGGTCTTCCACCAGCTCACCGAGAACGAGATCATCACGATCGTCGACTTGATGGCGGCCAAGGTCGACCAGCGGCTGCGCGACCGCGACATGGGCCTCGAGCTCACCGCGGGCGCCAAGTCGCTGCTGGCCAAGCGCGGCTACGACCCGGTGCTCGGCGCGCGTCCGTTGCGGCGCACGATCCAGCGCGAGATCGAGGACGTGCTGTCGGAGAAGATCCTGTTCGGCGAGTTGAAGTCCGGCCAGATCGTGGTGGTCGACGTCGAGAACCCCGACACGCCGGACGCTGAACCTGCCAAGTTCACCTTCCGCGGTGAGCCGAAGCCGGCGATGGTGCCCGAGGTGGCGCTGCTCGCTGAAGGCTCTGGCCCGTCTGACGGCGCGGCCGCCGCCGAGTAACCACAGATCGGACGACGAGGGGCCGGGCGCCGACAGGCGCCCGGCCCTTTCGCATGCCGTCACGCCGGCAGCCGGAAGCGACCGCGCGGCAGCGGCTCGACGAGCCCGTCGGCCACCAGCCCGTCGAGCGCGCGCATGCGTTGGACGGCGTCCGGCCAGGCCGCGTCGAGCCGTCGCCGGGTCACCGGCCGGCCGCTGTCGCGAAGGACGGCGAGCAGCCGGCCGCGCGCCTGCCGGTCGGTTCCGTCGTACTGCTGGGTCGGACGACGGACGCCGTTGGCAGGGGCGCCGGCGAGCCGCCACGCGCAGGCCGCGGCGAGCGGGCATTCGTCGCACCGCGGGTCGCGGGCCCGGCAGCGCAGCGCCCCCAGCTCCATGAGCCCGACGGAAAGTCGCGCCGCGACCCGCCCGTCGTCCGGCAAACACGACTCGGCGAGGGACCGCTCGGCGACGGTGACCGACCGGCCCGGCGTCGCGACCCCGCTCAAAGCGCGGCCGAGCACGCGCCGCACGTTGGTGTCGAGCACGACGTGGCGTCGTCCGAACGCGAACGCGGCGACCGCCGCCGCGGTGTAGTCGCCGACGCCCGGCAGTTCGCGCAGCTCGACGTAGGACGACGGGACCGAGCCGCCGTGCCGCTCGACCATCGCGCTCGCCGCGGCGTGCAGCCGCAGCGCGCGCCGCGGGTAGCCGAGGCGGTCCCAGGCGCGCACCGCGTCGCCGGGCGCGCAGCGAGCGAGGTCGGACGGCGTCGGCCAGCGGGCCAGCCACGCCGCGTAGGCCGGGAGCACGCGCGACACCGGCGTCTGCTGCAGCATCACCTCGCTGACCAGCACCGCCCACGGGGTGGCGTCCGGGCGTCGCCATGGCAGGTCGCGGGCGGCCCCGCCGTACCAGCTGGTGACGGCCTCCAGCAGCCATCCGCGGTCAGGTGTCACGGCCCCGAGTTTGCCTCAAGAACCCGGCTGATTCCGACGACAGGTAGGCAGGTGCCTAAAGGACGCAGGGAGTGCGACGTGACGGTTGCGCGGAACGCGCCTTCGGCGTCCCCTGCCAATGCCGCGACCTCGCCTTCCCCCGCCGGGGACCACCCGGTGGTGAGCGTCGTCCTGGTCCACGACTCAGGCGTCGAGCGCCGCTTCATGCGCACCGCGATCGACGCCGAAGCCGGCCTCGACGTCGTCGGGGAGGCCCGCACCGGGCGCGACGCGCTCGCGCTCGTGGAGCGACTGCGGCCGTCGGTCGTCGTCCTCGACCTCGACTTGCCCGGCGCCAACGCCATCGAGATCGTTGAGCGGATCATGGCGAGCGTCCCGACCCCCATCCTGGTGTGCTCCGCCGAAGGCGACGCGGAGCGGGCCGCCCAAGCGCTGGCGGCGGGCGCGGTCGACGTGGTCGCCCGCCCGAACGCGAAGGGCCCGGGCGCGGGCGAGGACGATCGGGCGGCTTACGCTGACGCCCTTCGCCGCGGGGTGCGGGTGGCCGCCCGGGTGCGGGTGATCACCCATCCGCGCGGCAAGTTGAAAAGCCGGGGGTTCGTGCCGGTCGTGCCCGAACGGTTGGCCGCGCTGGGCGGGCGACCATTGCCGGTGGCGCGAGAAGGCGCCGTCGACCTGGTGGCCATCGGCACCTCGACCGGCGGCCCGCAGGCGCTCGCCCATGTGCTCGGAGCGCTTCCGGAAGACTTCACACCGGCCGTGGTCGTGGTGCAGCACATGGCGGACGGCTTCATCGACGGCCTGGCCGGTTGGCTGGACGGTTTGTGCGCGCTTCCGGTCGTGGTGGGGACGGCCGGGATGCGGTTGCAGCCGCAGACGGTCACCCTGGCGCCGGGGGCCCGCAATCTGATCGTGCATGAGCGGATGCGGATCTCCATCGAGCCGCCGCCGCCCACCCAATTCCACGTTCCTGGTGTTGACGCCACGTTCAACAGCGTGGCCGCGAGCGTCGGTCCCCGCGCCATCGGCGTGCTGCTTACCGGCATGGGCCGCGACGGCGCCTGCGGATTGAAGGCGATGCGCGACGCCGGCGCCATCACCATCGGGCAAGACGAGGAGTCCAGCGCGGTCTGGGGAATGCCGGGTGCGGCGGCCGCCGCCGGAGCCGTGCAGCGGACGCTGCCGTTGTCGGAAATCGCCAGGGCGCTGGTGGCGATCGTGCGCGGCGACCCGTTCGCCGCCGAACCCGTCGGCGGCGACTCGTGAGCCGGCCGATGACCGACGAGGAGTTCGACCTCGTCCGGCGCATTCTGGAAAAGGCTGCGGGTTTGGTGCACGACGAGACTCGCCGCGAGTCGCTCAACTTCTCGGTGATGACTCGGGTCGAGGCCACCGGCTCGCAGTCGGTGGCGGCGTATCTCGCGTTGGTGGCCAGCCCGGGCGGCGTCGTCGAGCGGCAGCGGCTGATCGACGAAGTGACCATTCAAGAGACCCATTTCTTCCGCAACCCACCGCAGATTCGGGCGTTGCGCCAGCACGTGTTGCCGGAGCTGATCCGGCGGGCGGTTGTCACGGACCGTCCGGTGAACATCTGGAGCGCCGGCTGCTCGACGGGTGAGGAGCCATACAGCGTCGCGATGCTGGTTCGCGAGCTGTTGCCGATGGCCACTCGCGAGCACGTGCGTGTTCTGGGCACCGATGTCTCCGCGAACGCGCTGCGGATCGCGGAGCAGGCCAGCTATGGCGCGCGCGCGGTGCAGATGGCCGAGCCGGTCGACCTCGCACGCTGGTTCACCCTGGTCGGCGACAACTACCTGGTTCGAGACGACGTGCGCGACCTTGTCGAACTGAGGTTGCACAACCTGGTCACGGAGGCGCCGCCGTTCGAGCCCGGCGAGGTCGACCTCGTGCTGTGCCGCAACGTGACCATTTACTTCAACCGGGCCACCACTAAAGAGCTGATGGGCCGGTTCCACGCCGTGCTGCGCAACGGCGGCTATCTCTTCCTCGGTCACTCGGAGACGCTGTGGCAGATGAGCGACGCGTTCACGTTGGTGCCGCTCGGAGACGCTTTCGTGTACCGCCGTGACGACCACCCGGACCGCCGCGGGGTGCTGCCGGAGCGGCGCACCGAGGAGGGGGACGCGCCGATCTTGCTGTCTGAGCGGCGAAATCGCGGTGACCGGCGTGCAAAGGACTCCGATTCAGGTCGGGTGGTGAAGCTGCCGAAGGGCGAGCCGCTGCCGCCTGAGTGGCCGCGCATCCCGAAGGGCGCCGTCCAGAAGAAACAAGACAACGGACGGCGGCGCACGGACATCCCGACGCAACGTCGCGACGCGGGCGCGAGCGCGGCCGATCACATCGAGTCGGCGCGAAGCTCCCTCGCGGCGGGGCGCTACGCCGACGCCGTTGTCGCCGCCGGCCGGGCGGCGAGAGCCGACTC
>DASVDW010000038.1:0-14945 GCA_036380925.1 Acidothermaceae bacterium | reverse complement strand
AGGGTGACGGTGACGGACACGTGCGGGGGTTCGCCGCGGGCCGCGGGCGCGCCTGGCCCGGACGCGGCGGCGCAGATGTCGACCAGCGCGGCCGCTTGCCGGGTGTCGGTGTCGCGGGTGTCGGGCGGCCCGCCGACCGCCTGGCTGGGGGCGGCGTAGGCGCTCAACACGGGCAGGATGACCGCGGCGGCGGCCACCCCGTAGCGGGCGCGCAGGGTGATCCCGCCGTCGGGCAGCAGCCGTACCGCCAGCGCGTCGCGTTCGGCCGCGCGGGCCTCCCGAAAAGCCAGCTCGTCGGGGGCGAACCGGTGGACGACGCCGGCCGCCGCGCGGGCGACCGCCGCGGCGCCGTCCTCCGCGGCCACCTGCAACAGCAGCTCCTCGACCCGGCCGGTCATCGCGGCCGGCACGGCCGCGGGCAGGGTGTCCAGCGCCTCGCACACCGCCACCGCCGACCGCTGCCCGATCGCGCCGGCGGCGAACGCCTCCCGCGTGGCGTGCCGGTTCGACAGCGCGGCGTGCAGCCGCAGCCGCTCCCGGGTCAGGCCCGGCGGGACGTCGGCCCGGGCCCGCAGCAACGCCGCCAGCGACGTCGCGCCCTCCCGCTCGGCGACCCGGGAGTTCTCCGCCTGCGCGGTCAGCTCGACCCTTGCGGCGTCCAACCGGCGCGCCGCCACCTCGACGTCGACCAGCAGCGAGGCCAGCTCGCCGGCCGGCAGCGACCACACATTGGCCGCCGCGAGCGCGTCAAGGCAGCCGGCCATTCCGGCGACCGCCTCGGCCGCCGGATGGTCGAACCCGACACCACTCCCTGACATGGAACCGACGCTAAACCACCCCGCCGACAAAACCGCGACAACCAGAAAGGCTGGAAAAGCCTGTGGAATAAGGAAAAACAGCGTGTGGAAAACCCCGGCTCTGAGTCACCCCACCAGCTTTGAGTCACCCCACCAGCTCTGAGTCACCCCACCAGCTTTGAGTCGGAACCCGACTCGAAGTAGAGCGTCAGCGCGCCGGCAGCGCTGCCGCGCAGCGGCGTCGTCCAAGAACGCAGCGCCACGACGGCGGTGCCCGGCGCCGACGTCATAGCGTGGGCCCGACCGACTGACCAGACACGAATCGCCAAAGGAGCAGCGTTGACCAGCAAGCCGTCGTTCGACCTCACCGGCCGCGCCGCGCTCGTCACCGGCGCCGCCCGCGGCCTGGGCCGGGCCATCGCCCTTGCGCTCGCGCAGGCCGGCGCCGACGTCGCCCTCGGCGTCCGAGAAATCCGACCCGACGCCGACGAGCTGGCCAATGAGATTGCGAACATCGGCCGCCGCGCCACGGCCATCCAGCTTGACGTCTCCGACCGCGCCCAAATCGCCGCCGGCGTCGACGAGGCGGCCGCCCGGCTCGGTCGGCTCGACATTTTGGTCAACAACGCGGGCATCGCGCCGGGCAACCCGGCGGTCGATGTCACCGAGGCGGATTTCGACGCGACCCTCGCGGTCAATCTCGGCGGCACATTCTTCGCCAGTCAGCGCGCCGCTCGGATCATGATGCGGCAAGGATTCGGCCGCATCGTCAACGTGAGCTCGCAGGCCGGCCTGGTCGCGTTGCCGGGGGAATCCGTCTACTGCATGACGAAGGCGGCGATCATCCACCTCACCAAATGCCTTGCCGTCGAGTGGGGATCGCGCGGCATCACGGTCAACGCCATCGCGCCGACCTTCATCGAGACGCCGGGCACGGACGCCGCGCTGTCCGACCCCGAATTTCGCGCGGACGTCGAAAACCGGATCGCGGCGCTCCATCGCATCGGAGAACCAACCGACGTCACCGGGGCCGTCGTCTTCCTCGCGTCGTCCGCCGCCGATCTGATCACCGGGCACACGATCGTCATCGACGGCGGTTGGACGGCCCGCTGAACCAATCGCGCCGCCGTTACGTCGAGCGCGGTGTGACCCATGGCTCCCGCCTGCCCGCCGCCCTCATTGCCAGAGGGACAATCGGCAAAGAGTCCGTCGAGCGAAAGGTAGTCGGGTGCGCGTTTGGGTGCCGTACGAAGAGTTCGTCTCAGCCGTCGAGGAGGTGGCTCCGGGTCTCGCGGTTTCCGTCTACACCGGCAATGACGGGATTCCACGCGATGTCGCCGACGTCGACTTCTTTGTCGCGCCGTATGCGACGACCTCTGAGGCGCTCGGGGTCACCGACCAGATGCGCAGGGTGCAAGTGATGCAGCTCCTCAGCGCGGGATACGAGCACGCGTTGCCATACCTGCCGACTGGTGCGACGTTGTGCAACGCCCGGGGGGTGCACGACGCGAGCACCGCCGAGATGGCGGTCGCCTTGATCCTTGCTTCGTTGCGGCGCATCCCGCGGTTCGTGCGCGCGCAAGACAACCATTCGTGGGAGCCGGGTCAGTTCCAAGCGCTGGCCGACAAGCACGTGCTGATTGTGGGCTACGGCTCCATCGGAAAGGCGATCGACGAGCGATTGCGGCCCTTCGAGACGACGATCACGCGCGTCGCGCGCACTGCCAGGCAGGCGGACGACGTGCACGGCGTTGACGAGTTGCCCACGCTCTTGCCGCAGGCCGACGTCGTCGTTCTCGTCATACCGCTCACCTCGCAGACGAAGGCAATGGTGGACGACAGTTTCCTTCGTCAGATGAAACACGGCGCGCTGTTGGTCAACGTCGCTCGCGGCGGCGTCGTCGACACGGCCGCGCTGGTCGCGGCGTTGGAAGAGCGACGAGTCCGCGCAGCGCTCGATGTCACTGATCCGGAGCCGTTGCCGAGCGATCACCCGCTGTGGGACGCGCCGGGGTTGTTGATTTCGCCACACGTCGGCGGGAACACCTCCGCGTTCCTGCCGCGTGCCCGTCGGCTGGTGCGCGAGCAAGTCACCCGGTTCGTCAACGGCCAGCCGCTGGACAATGTTGTGGTAGCAGGGAGTCGGTGAGGTGCTATGCCAGCCGCGGACGGCGAGCTGCGCGACTTTGTCGCGGGGTTTGCCGAGCCGCTGACCAGGCTGGCCGCACTCCTCCTCGCCGCCTCGCCCGCCGACGCGAGATCCACGGCGAACGCGGAGCGGCTGGCCATCGCGGCACTGGCGCGCACCAAGCGGGACTGGCGCGACGCGTCGGCCGGGCCGGAGTCGGCCGCGGTTGAGGCGTTGCTCTCCCGGTTGCCTCGTCGCCGGGCGCCCGAGTCGCCGCCGCCCGTCGACTTCCCGGACGACGAACCAGAGATCGCCGCGGTCAAGTCGGCGGTTTGGCGAGCTTGGGCTGCGCTTGACCCGCGCCACCGGGCTCCGCTGCTGTTCAACGATCTGTCAGCGGTCATCCGCCGGCTCGACGGAATCGAGCTACCGCGCTCGTTCGCGTCGTCCCGCAAGCTCAGCGCGCTGATCAGCGAGGCCGATGAGCGGTTGCGCTTCGCGCTCGCCCAGGACGACGCGACCAGCTGCCCTCCCGCCGACGTCATCACAGCCTGGTTCGCGCCCACCTTGGCCGACGTCGCGGCGCGCTTCGACGCGCCGATTGACGCGGCGTCGCGGGTCGACGCCGAATCCGGTCGGCTGCGATGGAGAACCGTGGTGGCCGTCGCTGCGGTGGTGGCGGTGCTCGCCGGCGGATCGGTCGTCGCCGCCAACGCGTCACAGCCGAAGCGGACTCCGGCGACGGCCGCTTCGTCCTCGCCCGCGGCCCAACGGCCCGCGCAACAAGCTCTTGGCACATCGGCGGGACAGGTGGTGGATTGGCCGACCCGTGGAGGTCTGCGCGACGACACTGCTTTGATCGCAGGCATTCGGGCCGCCTACGTCGCCGCGCATCCCGACGCGCTCGGCCAGGTTCGAGTGTTGTTCGTCTCTGACACCACCTGGTTTCGGATCGCCTACGCCACGTCACCGTCTCCTGACGGCGCGATCGGCTCGTGGTTCTACGGGCCGGTGGGGGCGAGCGCGCTGGCCGAAGGCGCGTTTCGGCACGGCGCCGACGTCGCCGACGACGGCGCAATCGCGGCGGCGGTTTCCGACCCGGCCGGCCATACCGTCCTGGTGGTGATCGGACCTCCCGACACCGCGGAGGTGCAGTGGACGAACGTGGAGTCGTTGTCGGCGCCAGACCCACCACCAGGTGTCGACGATTTGCCGATCGTCGACGGCATCGTCGTCCATGACGTCTCGAGCACCTACGTGCCCGCGGTCCGCCTCGTTGTGCGCGTTGGCCAAGACGTCGCGTGGAGCGGCGCGGCACCCCAGGTGCAGCTCGCCGGGAGCGCGCCGGTGGCGGGGATCCCCGTCGAACGGGGCTTCGCCGACGCGATGGTGCTTGGGGCGGCGATGGGCCTGGCGCGTGACTGGCAGCGGACCGGCGCGTTCGGGTCGAGCGCCGATCCGCGGGTGGTCTGGGGCGGCGTCGACGCGGTGCACGACGTCGGAGTGGTGTTGCGAATGGCGTCGCCGCTGCTGTCGGATCTCGTGGTGGTCAGCTGGTTGTCAGACCATCAGCGCCGGCCGCAGTCACGCGCTTATCGGGTCGACGCCACGTCGTCGGAGGCGCCGTTCGCGTTCTTCTACACCGCCCGCGACGGCACTCGAGTCGGCGTGCTCGCACCGCACGGCTCGGCCATGGCCGTGTTGGTCGTCGACGGCGTCGCGTCGGCGCCCGTTCCGGTCGACGGCACCGGTTTCGTGAGCATGCCTGTCTCCGGGCCTTCCGGTGTGTCGGCCGGCCACCCGATCGAGGTCAAGCTGTTGTCGGCGTCCGGCAAGCCGATTGGCCATCCGGTCGTTCCGCTCGAGGCGATCGCGGGCGGCGATGGCTGACGCCGACGCGCAGTTCCGCGAGTTCGCCGCCGCTTTTGGCGAGCCGCTCACGCGCGTGGCCCACCTCTTGCAGGCGGGGCTGGATCCTGCCGGCGACGCGCAACGCGATGAGCGGCGAGCCGGCGAGCGGGTGGTGCGTTCCCTGGCGCAGGTTCGACGGCACTGGCGCGAAGCGTCAGATGGCGGCTCACCCGAGGCGTTCGCGGTTGAGGCGCTGTTGTCGCGCCTGCCGCGGGCGTCGTCGTGGCGGCGGCTGACGCCGGCTCGGTGCCCGAAACCGGATCCGAGCCAAGACCTGGACCAAGACCTGGACGAAGACCTCGACCAAGGCCTGGACCAAGACCTGCTGTTGGACCGCGTGTGGCAAGCCTGGAAAGGACTGTCGCCACGGGAGCGGGTGGCGCTGCTGTTCGCCGACGCCGGCGTCGCCTCGCGCCAACTGGACGGCCTCGCGTTTCCGGACACGTTCGCCTCACCTCGGCGCCTGCGGCGGTTGGAGAACTCCGCATGGCGCAAGCTGGGCGCGCAGGTCTCTGGCGACCGCACCGGCGTGCGGCTGCTGGCGAAGCTGCCTCCGACGTTCCTGGAAGACAACATCGGCACGCTGGTGCGGCGCATGCTCAACCGCGAAGCGGCAAAGGTGACGGCGCCCGTCGACGCGTACCCGCGGGCGGCGGCGGTCGCCGCGCGCGTCCGGCGACGCGTCGGATTGGCCGTCGCTGCGGTCGCGGTGCTCGCCGTCGGCGCGACAACCGCTGTAAGTGTCTCGACGTCGAGGCATCCGGCGAAGACGACGGCGGGCGCGACGTCAACCGCAAGCCAAAGCGCTTCGCCGGCATCCGCTTTTGTCGCGAACAGCGATGAGCGGGTCGTCGACTGGCCCGTTCGCGGCGAGCTGCGCGGTGACACCGACCTGCTGGCCAACCTTCGCTCCGCGTTTGTCGCGAACCACCCCGACGCGATCGGCGATGTGCAGATCCTGCTGGCCACCGACACGTCGGCGTTTCGGCTCGCGTATGTGACGGCGCATTCGCGGCAAGGCGTCATCCGGTCGTGGTACTTCGGACCCGTCGGCGCGCGCCAGCTGACGGAGGGCAGCTTCAGCTACGGCGGAAACCTGCTGCACGGCAGCGTGATCGCCGCCGCGTTAGCCGACCCGGAGGGGCACTCGGTGCTCGTCGTGATCGGGCCGCCGGAAACCAACCGGGTGTTGCTCTCCGAAGTCAGGGCGGACAACTTCCTGGACGCCTCGTTCAGCGAGATCGGCCAGCGGAACGGCATCGTCGTCAGAGACGTCTCGCAGCAGTACCTTCCGTCCCTGTTCTTGAAGCTGTTCGAAGGTGAACAGCTCGGGTGGAACCGGCCGGTTCCGGTTGTTCAGCTCGGAAAACGCGAACCAGACCTGCCGCCTGTGACCGTGCAGCGCGGTGAGCCGGACCCCGCCGTGTTGGCGCAGGCGTTGCGCACCGAAGCCGACTGGGCTCGAACCGGCGAACTGAGCGCGGGTGGCCAGGCGGTTGTGCTGTGGGGCGGCAAGGACAGCGGGGGAGAGCCGCTCGTGGTCTTGCGGGTGAGAACCCTGCACCTCGCCGACTTGCTGATCGTCGCGTGGTCGGACGGCGACGGCCAGTATCTGCTCCAACCCGACCTGCCCGACTATCCGATCGGATTCGCCTACCCGACGAAGACCGGGGCGCGGGTTGGCGTCCTGACCGCGCCGGGCGTCGCGTTCGCCGAGCTCGTCGAGGACGGCGTCGCGACCGGTTCGCAACGGGTCGACGCCACCGGATTCGCGAGTCTGCAGGTCAATCGACCGTATCCCGACCTGGCGCTTCGCACTTTCGTCGTCCGGCTGTTTGACGCGGCGGGCCACCAGGTGAGCGAGGTCACGGTGCCGCCCCAGGTCTAGAGTGGCTGCCACCCGACGTGCACCCCTGATACGCAGCGAAAGGCAGCCATGAGCACCCCCGATCTCAAACCTCGCAGCCGCGCTGTCACCGACGGTCTGGAGGCCGCGGCCGCGCGTGGGATGCTGCGAGCCGTCGGAATGGGCGATGACGACTGGGAGAAGCCGCAGATCGGCGTGGCGAGCTCGTGGAACGAGATCACCCCGTGCAACTTGTCCCTCGACCGGCTTGCGAAGGCCGCGAAAGAGGGCGTGCACGCCGCTGGGGGATATCCCTTGGAGTTCGGCACCATCTCCGTCTCCGACGGCATCTCGATGGGCCACGAGGGCATGCACTTCTCACTGGTGTCGCGCGAGGTCATCGCCGACTCGGTCGAGACCGTCATGATGGCCGAGCGCCTCGACGGCAGCGTTTTGCTGGCCGGCTGCGACAAATCCCTGCCCGGCATGCTGATGGCCGCCGCGCGCCTCGACCTGGCGTCGGTGTTCCTCTACGCCGGCACCACGCTGGCCGGCAAAGTCGGCGACCGCGACAACATCACGATCATCGACGCGTTCGAGGCGGTGGGCGGGTGTGCGCGCGGCCTCGTCACGAAGGACGAGGTCGACGCTATTGAGCGCGCGTTCTGCCCCGTCGAAGGCGCTTGCGGCGGCATGTACACCGCCAACACGATGGCCAGCGCGGCGGAGGCGCTCGGCATGTCGATGCCCGGATCGGCGTCGCCGCCGTCGCCTGACCGTCGCCGCGACGCGTACGCGCGCGCTTCGGGTGAAGCGGTGGTTGGCCTGCTGCGTAAGGGAATTTCGGCGCGCCAGATCATGACAAAGGAAGCGTTCGAGAACGCGATCTCGGTTGTGATGGCGGTCGGCGGCTCGACGAACGCGGTCTTGCACCTGCTCGCGATCGCGCATGAGGCCGGCGTCGAGCTCACCATCGATGACTTCAACCGCATTGGCGACAAGGTTCCGCACCTCGCCGACGTGAAGCCGTTCGGCCGTTATGTGATGGCCGACGTCGACCGCATCGGCGGCGTCCCCGTCGTCATGAAGACTTTGCTCGACGCCGGTTTGCTGCACGGCGACTGCCTCACCGTCACGGGGCGCACCGTCGCGGAGAACCTTGCCGACGTCGCGGCCGCCGACCCCGACGGCAAGGTCATCCACGCCATCTCAGAGCCGATTCACCGCACCGGCGGCCTCACGATCCTGCGTGGCTCGCTTGCGCCTGACGGCGCGGTGGTCAAGACCGCGGGCATCGACACCACGGCGTTCGAGGGAACCGCCCGCGTGTTCGACGGCGAGCGCGCCGCGATGGACGCGGTCGAGGACGGCACGATGAAGGCCGGCGACGTCGTGGTGATTCGCTACGAAGGGCCCAAGGGCGGCCCCGGCATGCGGGAGATGCTCGCCGTCACGGGGGCCATCAAGGGGGCCGGCCTGGGCAAGGACGTGCTGCTGCTCACCGACGGTCGATTCTCCGGCGGCACCACCGGCTTGTGCATCGGGCACGTCGCTCCCGAGGCCGTCGACGGCGGCCCGATCGCCTTCGTGCGTGACGGCGACCGCATCCGGCTGGACGTCGCCGCCCGCACGCTCGACCTGCTGGTCGACGACGAGGAGCTGGCGAAGCGCAGGGAGGGCTGGCAGCCGTTGCCGCCGAAGTACACCACGGGCGTGCTGGCCAAGTACCGCAAGCTGGTCGGGTCGGCGGCGCAGGGCGCGGTGTGCGGCTGACCGCAGGCGGCCGCCGCGGCGCGGCCCGACGCTGCGGGTGTCGGCGGAAATAGTAGGAAGTCCTTGTAAATCAAGGGTTTGACCGGCTCTCGTTTGACACAAGCCACCGGTCTACGCCACTCTTGGTGCGTGCAGTCGTTCTTCCTCGTACTTATTGAGCGCGCAGGCTGACCGTCACGGTCGTCGGCGCGCAGCCCCTCAGTGCCCTTGGCGGCACGAGGGGTTTTTTGTTGCGATGAAATCCTGAGACGTAGCTGCAAAGCAACCAGAGAGGTCGAGATGAGTGAGCAGATGACCGGCGCGCAATCGCTCGTGCGTGCGCTGGAGTCGGCCGGCGCGGAGGTCGCGTTCGGCATCCCGGGTGGCGCGATCCTGCCGGCGTACGACCCGCTGTTCGACTCCAAGAAGCTGCGTCATGTACTCGTCCGCCACGAGCAGGGCGCGGGTCACGCGGCCGAGGGCTACGCGATGGCCACCGGGAAGGTCGGCGTCTGCATCGCGACGTCCGGGCCGGGCGCCACCAACCTGGTCACGCCGATCTCCAACGCGTACATGGACTCCACGCCCATCGTCGCCATCACCGGCCAGGTGTCGTCGGCCATGATTGGCTCCGACGCCTTCCAAGAGGCCGACATCCGCGGCATCACAATGCCGATCACCAAGCACAATTTCCTGGTCACCAACCCAGATGAGATCTCCCGCACGATCGCGGAGGCCTTCTACATCGCGTCGACCGGCCGGCCGGGACCGGTGCTCGTCGACATCGCCAAAGACGCTCAACAGGCGATGACGACGTTCGACTTCCCCGAGAAGGTCGACCTGCCCGGTTACCGCCCGGCGGCCAAGCCGCACAGCAAGCAGATTCGCGAGGCGGCCAAGCTGATGGTGAGCGCCAAGCGGCCGGTGTTCTACATCGGCGGCGGGGTGCTGCTGGCCCGCGCCAGCGAGGAGTTCAAGGTGCTGGCCGAGTTGACCGGCATCCCGGTGGTCACGACGTTGATGGCTCGCGGCGCGTTCCCCGACAACCATCCGCAGCACATGGGCATGCCAGGCATGCACGGCAAGGTCGGCGCCGTCGGCGCGCTACAGCGGGCCGACTTGCTGATCGCGCTCGGCACCCGGTTCGACGACCGCGTCACCGGAAAGCTTTCGACGTTCGCGCCCGGCGCCACGGTGATCCACGCCGACATCGACCCGGCGGAGATCTCGAAGAATCGAACCGCCGACGTTCCGATCGTGGGTGACGCGCGGGATGTGATCGCCGATTTGATCGTGGCGGTGCGCGCCGAGCTGGAGGCCGGGAACCAGGCCGACCTCACCGGGTGGTGGAAGCAACTCGACTCCTGGCGGCAGACCTACCCGCTGGCCTACGACAACCCGTCCGACGGCAGCCTGAGCCCGCAGCGGGTGATCGAGCGTTTAGGCAAGATCGCGGGCCCGGACGCGGTGTACGTCGCCGGCGTCGGCCAGCACCAGATGTGGGCCGCGCACTACCTGCCCCACCTCAAGCCGCACACCTGGCTCAACTCCGGCGGCGCCGGGACTATGGGCTTCGCGATCCCAGCCGCCATGGGCGCGAAGTTCGGTCGGCCCGAGGCGACGGTCTGGGCGATCGACGGTGACGGCTGCTTCCAGATGACCAACCAGGAGTTGGTCACCTGCGCGTTGGAGGGCGCCCCGATCAAGGTGGCGCTCATCAACAACGGCTCGCTCGGCATGGTCCGCCAGTGGCAGACGCTGTTCTACAACGAGCGCTACTCCAATACCGACCTGCACTCGCGCCGGGTGCCCGACTTCGTCAAGCTCGCCGACGCCATGGGCTGCGTCGGTCTGCGCTGCGAGAACCCCGACGACGTCGACGCCACGATCGAGAAGGCCATGGGCATCAACGACGCCCCCGTCGTCGTGGATTTCGTCGTCCACAAAGACGCGATGGTGTGGCCGATGGTGGCCGCCGGCACCAGCAACGACGACATCAAGGTCGCGCGGGAGATCGCGCCCGACTGGGAATCCGAGGTGCTCTGAACCATGTCGACGCACACCCTTTCTGTGCTGGTCGAGAACAAGCCCGGCGTGCTGGCGCGCATCGCGGAGTTGTTCGCGCGGCGCGGCTTCAACATCGAGTCGCTCGCGGTCGGCCCGACCGAGTACGACGAGGTCTCTCGGATGACCATCGTTGTCAACGTGGAGGACAACCCTCTCGAGCAGGTGACCAAGCAGCTCAACAAGCTCATCAACGTGTTGAAAATCGTCGAGCTTGAGCCCGGTTCGTCGGTCTCCCGCGAGTTGCTGTTGGTCAAGGTGAAGGCGGACGCCGCAGCGCGGTCGCAGGTGCTGGAGGTCGTCGAGCTGTTCCGTGCGAGAGTGGTCGACGTGGCAGCCGACGCCCTGACGATCGAAGCCACCGGCGGTTCCGACAAACTGGCGGCGCTGCTGCGGATGCTCGAGCCGTTCGGGGTCAAGGAGCTCGTGCAGTCGGGCATGGTGGCCGTGGGCCGCGGATCGCGCTCGATCACCGACCGCGCGTTGCGTCCGGTCGAGCGCCCCGCGTGATCACCAGCTGCACAACCACCGACGTGAGCAACACAACCGACCTGAAGGAGAGCACGGCCAGTGCCTGAGATTTTCTACGACGACGACACCGACCTGTCGATCATCCAAAGCCGTCACGTGGCGGTCATCGGCTACGGCAGCCAAGGCCACGCCCACGCGCTGTCGCTGCGCGACTCCGGTGTCGACGTACGCGTCGGCCTGCCGGAGGGCTCTAAGAGCCGTGCGAAGGCGGAGGCCGAGGGGTTGAAGGTGCTCACGCCGGCGGCGGCGTGCGAAGAGGCCGACCTGATCATGCTGCTCGCGCCCGACCCGCTGCACCGCAAGATCTTCGCCGAGGCGATCGAGCCGAACCTGGTCGAGGGCGACGCGCTGTTCTTCGGCCACGGCCTCAACATCCGCTACGGCCTCATCACGCCGCCCGCCGGCGTCGACGTCTGCATGGTCGCCCCCAAGGGCCCGGGCCACCTGGTGCGCCGGCAGTTCGAGGAGGGCCGGGGCGTGCCGGTGTTGCTCGCCGTCGAGCAGGACGCCAGCGGCAAGGCGTGGGACCTGGTGAAGTCCTACGCCAAGGGCATCGGCGGCACCCGCGCCGGCGCGCTGACGACCACGTTCAAGGAGGAGACCGAGACCGACCTGTTCGGCGAGCAGGTCGTGTTGTGCGGCGGGGTGTCGGAGCTGATCAAGTCCGGCTTCGAGACGCTGGTCGCGGCGGGCTACCAACCCGAGGTGGCCTACTTCGAATGCCTGCACGAGATGAAGCTCATCGTCGACCTCATGTACGAGGGCGGCATCTCGAAGATGTACTGGTCGGTCTCGGAGACCGCCGAGTACGGCGGCTACACCCGCGGCCCGCGCATCGTCACCGACGCCACCCGCGCCGAGATGAAGAAGATCCTCGGCGAGATCCAAGACGGCGAGTTCGCCCGCGAGTGGATCGACGAGTACGACAGCGGGCTGCCGAACTACCACCGGTACTACAAGGAGAACACGCAACACCCGATCGAGGTCACCGGCGCCAAGCTGCGCCCGATGATGAGCTGGATCTCCGACGCCGAATAACCGGCCGCCAACCCCCTCGCCGGTTGATCACGTTTAGGACCTGTACGGGTCCGAGGACACCTCCACAGGCCTGTCCTCGGACCCGTCGGCCTGTCCAAGGCCCGGTTGGTTCTCACTCCGGCCCGACCCGCTAGACTTGCCGCACCAAAGGCGCGCTACAGCGTGGTGGCCGGCGCCGACGAACCAGCTCGACCCGCACCCCCACAACGAGAGGGCCGGGTCCGACGTCGGAGGACTGCCCACCCATGGCCAAGCCCGTTGTACTCATCGCTGAAGAGCTTTCCCGCGCCGGCATCGATCTGCTCAGCGGCGACTTCGACGTCCGGGAGACCGACGGCGCCGACCGCGCCGCGCTGCTCCCCGCGCTCGCCGACGCCGACGCCGTCATCATCCGCAGCGCCACCAAGATGGACGCCGAGGCGATCGCGGCCGCGCCGAAGCTGAAGGTCATCGCCCGCGCGGGTGTCGGGCTGGACAACGTGGACGTCAAAGCGGCCACCAACGCCGGCGTGATGGTGGTCAACGCGCCGCAGTCGAACATCATCAGCGCCGCCGAACAGGCGATCACCCTGCTGTTCACCGTCGCCCGCCGCACCACGCTCGCCAACGCCTCGCTGAAGGGCGGCGAGTGGAAGCGGAGCAAGTTCACCGGCGTCGAGATCTTTGACAAAACCGTGGGCGTGGTCGGCCTGGGCAAGATCGGTCAGCTGGTCGCGCAACGCCTCGCGGCGTTCGGCACGCACCTCATCGCGTACGACCCTTACGTGCAGCCGGCGCGCGCCGCGCAGTACGGCGTCCGGCTTGTGACGCTGGAGGAGTTGCTGCGCGAGAGTGACATCATCACCATCCACCTGCCAAAAACCCCTGAGACCGCAGGGCTTATCGGCGAGCGCGAGCTCGCGATGGTGAAGCCCAACGTCATCATCGTCAACGCTGCTCGCGGCGGTCTGGTTGACGAGGACGCCCTCGCCATCGCGGTCAAGGAAGGCCGGGTCGGCGGCGTCGGTCTCGACGTGTTCTCGACCGAGCCCACGACGTCCAGCCCGCTGTTCGAGTTCGACAACGTCGTCGTCTGCCCGCACCTCGGCGCCAGCACGGAGGAGGCGCAGGAGAAGGCCGGCACCGCGGTCGCGAAGTCGGTGAAGCTCGCGCTGTCCGGCGAGTTCGTCCCGGACGCCGTGAACGTGCAAGGCGGCGCGATCGCCGAAGACGTGCGGCCTGGTCTGCCGCTGGCCGAGAAGCTTGGCCGGGTTTTCACCGCGCTGGCAGGCGGAATCGCCAGCCGCATCGAGGTCGAGGTGCGCGGCGAGATCGCGCAATACGACGTCAAGGTGCTTGAGCTTGCCGTGCTCAAGGGCGTGTTCACCGACGTCGTCGAGAAGTCGGTCACCTACGTCAACGCGCCGTTGTTCGCGCAAGACCGCGGCGTCGAGATGAGCCTGGTCACGGACGACGAGAGCCCCGATTATCGCAACCTCATCACCGTGCGCGGCATCATGCCGAACGGCTCCCAGTTGTCGATCGCGGGCACGCTGGTGCGGCCGAAGTTCACCGAGAAGCTTGTGAAGGTCGACAATTTCGACGTCGACCTCAACCTTTCCGAGCACTTCGGCTTCTTCCGTTATGTGGACCGCCCTGGCGTGGTCGGGGTCATCGGTCGAATTCTCGGCGAGCACGGCATCAACATCGCTGGCATGCAGGTCGCGCGTGACACGAAGGGCGGCCACGCGCTGGTCGCGTTGACGGTCGACTCCGCGTTGCCGGCGCCGGTGATCGAGACGATCGTCGAGAAGATCGGCGCGGCATCCGGTCGAGCCGTCGACCTCGTCGACGCCTAACCGCACCTCACCGCCGTCCTGGCGCGCGCGTTGAGCGGCCATTGGCACGGACAGCACGTTTGACCACCATGTGAGACGGGTCGACTGATTCCTGAGACAGCTCGATAAGGTGTCGGCCATGACGCGCAGCGTGCGGCTGGCCGTGATCGCCGGCGACGGGATCGGCCCCGAGGTGGTGGCCGAGGGCCTGAAGGTCCTCGACGCGGTTGCCCCTGCCTACGACGTGAAAATCGAGCGCACCGAATACGACCTGGGCGCCCGTCGTTGGCACGCGTCCGGGGAGACGCTGCCCGACTCAGTGCTCGACGAGCTGCGCCAGCACGACGCGATCCTGCTCGGCGCTGTCGGCGACCCCAGCGTGCCTAGCGGCGTGCTCGAGCGCGGGCTGCTGCTCCGGTTGCGCTTCGAGCTCGATCATTTCGTGAATCTGCGTCCGGTGAAGCTTTTCCCGGGCGTTGCGAGCCCGCTCGCCAACCTCGGCCCGGACGACATCGACTTCGTCGTGGTGCGAGAGGGCACCGAGGGCGCGTACGCCGGCGCCGGCGGGTTCCTGCGCAAGGGCACACCGCACGAGATCGCCACCGAGGAGAGCGTGAACACCGCCTTCGGCGTCGAGCGGGTGGTGCGCGACGCGTTCGCCCGCGCCGCCGCGCGCCCCCGCAAGAAGCTGACACTGGTGCACAAGAACAACGTGCTCGTGCACTCCGGCGACCTGTGGAGCCGCACGGTCAAGCGCGTTGCCGCCGACTTCCCGGGCGTCCAGGTCGACTACACGCACGTCGACGCCGCGACGATCTACTTCGTCACCAACCCCCAGCGCTTCGACGTGATCGTCACCGACAACCTGTTCGGCGACATCCTCACCGACCTTGGCGCGGCGATCGCCGGCGGAATCGGCCTTGCCGCGAGCGGCAACATCAACCCCGCGCGCACCACGCCGTCCATGTTCGAGCCGGTGCACGGCAGCGCGCCCGACATCGCGGGCCAAGGTGTCGCCGACCCCACCGCCACCGTGCTCTCGGTGGCCATGCTGCTTGAGC
>DASVDW010000037.1:0-7755 GCA_036380925.1 Acidothermaceae bacterium | reverse complement strand
CGCCGCCACCTGGCGGGCTAGCTCGGCCGCCTCCGCGGTCGACAGCTCGCCTGGTTGGCGCCGTAGCTGCGCCTCGGCCCGGCAGTGCACGCAGGCCAGCGCGCAGGCTCGGGTGCACTCCCAGATGACGATGAACGGTCGCGACGCGACGTCGTGACGTGGGGCGCGCAGCACCGTCCGCGCGCGGCGTCCTTGCTCAACCATGACGCCCTCATGCAATCGGGCCCGGCGCCGCGAGCCGAAGGGTCGAAGGTCCCGACTTGCGAGCAGACGAGCGGCGCGCCGGCCGCAGACTAGGCAGGGAGCCTCGCCAGCCTGCGTAGCGCCGCCAGTCCCTCGGGTGTGCCAGGCCAGTGCCGATCCATCGCGTCGGGCCCTGCGCGTCGGATCACAGAATGCAACACGAGCGCCACCACAATCGCGTCGTCCGCATATCCGAGGACCGGTATGAAGTCGGGCACCAGGTCGATTGGCAGCGCCAGGTAGGCCAGTAGCAGCCACAACCGAACCCGTACACCCCGGGGAAGCGTGCTATCGCCGGCCAGCCTGCGCAACAAGCGCAACACGTCAGGTAGTAGCCGAAGCATCTCGCGCAGCCGCATCTCGTCGGGACGCGCCTTCCAAAGGAACGCGAGAAGCAAGAGCCACAGCAGTAGCAGGCCAGCCACGACGCCGATCACAGTCCAGGCCCAGGCTGGCACTAGCTCTCCACTTCTCCTGGCCGCATGCCACCTTGATCACTGGATTGAATTGCGCCCCAGGCTGCCCCCCAAGCGCGGAATCAAGATGCGGAAATGAAGCCGCGCCTTTCCGCATTCGTGCAGGTCACAGACCTGTTGATCGTTGTAGCCCCGACCGGATTCGAACCGGCGCTACCGCCTTGAGAGGGCGGCGTCCTAGGCCGCTAGACAACGGGGCCGTACGCGACGCCGCCGTGACCGACAGGCGCCTGCTGCGACCGGAACTTCACCGGTCTGGCTGGGGTACCAGGACTCGAACCTAGACTAGCTGAACCAGAATCAGCCGGGCTGCCAATTACCCCATACCCCACCGGATCGGACAGGTGCTTCCGACCGCTGGTCGAGTGTATCCGACGCCTCCGATGGCGGCCAAAGCAGCGGCCGCCGCGGTCGGCCCCGCGGCGGTCAGCCCCGCGCCGAGCGCAGCCGCGCGAGCGACCGCTCGCGCCCGAGCAACTCCATCGACTCGAACAGCGGCGGCGACACGGTGCGCCCGGTGACCGCGACGCGCAACGGGGTGAAGGCGTGCCGCGGCTTCAAGCTCAGACCCTCGACCAGCGCCTTCTCCAGCGCCGCCTTGATCACGTCGGCCCGCCATTGCTCGAGCGGCTCCAGCGCGTCCAGCGCAGCGGTCAACGCGGGACGCCCGCCCTCGCCCAGCGCCTTCGCGGCCGCGGCGGGGTCGACGGTGAACGCGTCGTCCGAGACAAACAGGAAGCCGAGCATCGAGACGGCATCGGACAGCAGCGCGATCCGCTCCTGCACGAGCGGCGTCGCGGCGGTCAGCAAAGCGAGATCCTCGGACGACGCGGGGTCGCCGACCAAACCGGCCTCTTGCAGGTGCGGCAACATCCGGGCGGCCAGGTCGGACGACGTGAGGTTTCGGATGTAGTGGCCGTTCAGCCAGTCGAGCTTGGTGAGGTCGAACACCGGGCCGACCGGGTTGACCCGCGACCAGTCGAACGACGTCACCATCTCCTCGAAGCTGAACACCTCCTCGCCGTCCGGCATCGAATAACCCATCAGGGCAAGGAAATTCCGCAACGCCTCCGGCAGGTAACCGCGCTCCCGGAACCACAGCAGCCGGGCGGCCGGGTTCTTCCGCTTCGAAATCTTCGACCGGTCGGTGTTGCGCAGCAACGGCATATGCGCGAACGCTGGCCGCTCCCAGCCGAGCCAGTCGTATAGCAATAGATGCTTTGGCGTTGAGGAAATCCACTCCTCGCCTCGCACGACGTGCGTGATTCCCATCAGATGGTCGTCGACCACGACCGCCAGGTGATAGGTGGGAAAACCGTCGCCCTTCACGATGACCTGGTCGTCAGGCCGTGGCGCCGACACCTCTCCGCGAATCAGATCGTTGAAGGTGAGCCCCACGTCGTCCGGTATGAGCATGCGCACAACCGGGGTCTCGGAAAAGCCGGGCAACAGCGCCCGCTCCTCGCGGGTTTTGCCGTGACACAAGCGGTCGTAGCCGGTCGGCTGCTTCGCGCGCTGCTGCGCCTCGCGCATCGAGGCGAGCCGTTCCGGAGAACACCAGCAGCGGTACGCGTGGCCGGAGTCCAGCAGCTGCTCGACGAACGGCGCGTAGGTGTCGAGCCGCTCGGATTGGCGGTAGGGCGCATAGGGACCGCCCTTGTCGGGGCCCTCGTCCCAGTCCAGACCGAGCCAGCGCAGCGTTTCGAAGATCTGCCGCTCGCTGTCCTCCACGTACCGGCCGCGATCGGTGTCTTCGATCCGCAGGATGAACTGGCCGCCCTGCTGGCGCACGAACGCCAGGTTGAACAGCGACATGTACGCGGTGCCGACGTGCGGGTCACCGGTGGGTGAGGGCGCGACGCGCAGCCGCACGTTCATCGGGCCGCCACGGGGTTGGTCAGCGTGCCGATTCCCTCGATGGTCACCGAAATCTCATCACCCGCGACAACCGGCCCGACGCCGGCCGGCGTTCCGGTCAAGATGACGTCGCCGGGCAGCAGGGTCATCACCGCGCTGGCGAACGCGATCAGCTCCGCGACGTCGTGCAGCAACAACGAGGTGCGAGAGTCCTGTTTGGTCTTTCCGTTGACCGTCGTGGTGATCGCGAGATCGCTCGGGTCGACCTCGGTGTCGATCCACGGGCCGATCGGGCAGAAGGTGTCGAACCCCTTTGCCCGCGACCATTGCCCGTCGGAACGCTGCAGGTCGCGTGCGGTGACGTCGTTCGCGCAGGTGTAGCCGAGCACCACCTCCGCCGCCCGCCCCACGGGGACCTCCCGGCACAACCGGCCGATGACGACAGCCAGCTCGCCCTCGAAGTCGACCTGCCGCGACAACGTCGGGTAGACGATCGGCGCGCCGGGGCCGATCACCGACGTCGACGGCTTCAAGAACAGCACCGGCTCGGCAGGCGGTTCGCCGCCCATTTCCCGCGCGTGGTCGGCGTAGTTCTTGCCGATCGCCACGATTTTGCTGGGCAGGATCGGCGGCAACAACCGAACACCCGACAGCGGCAATCGCCGCCCGGTCAAGGACACCTCCCCGAACGGGTGACCGTCGATGACGGCGATCTCCTCGCCCTCGATCGATCCAAAGGCGAAATTCGCCGACGCCGCCTCACCGTAGGAGAATCTTGCGATGCGCACCACATGAGGCTATCGGCCAGTCTGCGCCGCCGAGTGCGCGGGCGCACGCGTGATCTGGTGCGGGGTCGTGAGGACGTGCCGTGAACGGCTTTCGCGATCGAACCGAGGCCGGGCAGGTGCTCGGCGAGCTCGTGCGCGCGCAACTGCGCGACCTGCCTCTTGACGACGTGGTCGTGATTGGCCTGGCGAGGGGCGGTGTGCCGGTGGCCGCCGGGGTGGCCCGCGCGCTGAACGCCGCGCTCGACGTGTGCGTGGTCCGCAAGCTCGGCGCGCCCGGCCAACCGGAGTTCGCCTTCGGGGCGATCGCGGAGGACGACGGCCGCGTCGTCGAGTTTCTCGACGTTGAGACGGTGCGCGAGCTAGGCCTTCGTGACTCGGACGTCGACAACGTGCGGCGGACGGCCGCGGCTGAGCTGTCTCGACGAGCCCACTCGTATCGAGCCGGGCGGGCGCCGCTCGACGTCCGGAACAAACACGTCGTCCTCGTCGACGACGGGCTCGCGACCGGCGCCACCATGCGCGCGGCGATCCGGTCGACGCGCGATCGGGGCGCCGCGGCCGTGACGGTGGCGGTGCCCGTCGGCGCGCCCGACACGGTGGCGAGCCTGCGGGCAGACGTCGACGTCGTCTGCGCGATGGCGCCGGCTGATTTCTTCGCCGTCGGCTACCACTACGACGACTTCAGGCCGACAACGGACGACGAGATACGCGCGCTGCTGAGTTGAGTCAGGAGCCGGTGTGTTGACGGAGCAAACCGTAGTTGTAGGCGTCCTCCATCGCGTTCCACGACGCCGCGATGATGTTGTTCTCGACGCCGATGGTGTCCCACTGCGTCTCGCCGTCGCTGGTCTCGATCAGCACTCGGGTCACCGCGCCGGTGCCGTGCGCGCCGTCGAGGATGCGGACTTTGTAGTCGACGAGCTCAAGCTCGCCCAGCTGCGGGTACAGGCGCTCCAGCGCCTGCCGAAGCGCGCGGTCGAGCGCGTTGACCGGGCCGTTGCCTTCGCCCGTTGACACAATTCGCTCGCCCTTGACGTTGACCTTGACGGTCGCCTCCGAGACGACTTCGCCGTCAGCCAGACGCTCGACGATGACCCGCCACGACTCAAGCGTGAAGTACTCCGCGGGGGCGCCGGACACCTCCTCCCGCAACAACAGCTCGAACGACGCGTCGGCCGCTTCGAACATGAAGCCCTTCGCTTCGAGATCCTTCACCCGCTCGACGACACGGCCGACGGTGTCCTTGTCCTTGGACAAGTCGAATCCGAGCTCCCGGCTCTTCATCTCGACGCTGGCGCGGCCGGCCATCTCAGAAACCAGCATCCGCATGTCGTTGCCGACAAGCGCCGGATCAATGTGCTGGTACAAGTCGGGCGCCACCTTAATCGCAGACGCGTGCAGCCCGGCCTTGTGCGCAAAGGCCGACACGCCCACGTAGGGCTGTTGCGCGCGCGGCGGCTGGTTCGCGATTTCGGCGACAGCGTGGCTCACACTGCTGAGTTCGGCCACCCGGTTGTCGGGGAGCACACGTCGTCCGAGCTTCAGCTCGAGGTTGGCGACGACGGTGACCAGGTTCGCGTTGCCGCAACGCTCGCCGTATCCGTTGACGACGCCTTGCACATGCGTGACGCCGGCCTCGACCGCGGCCAACGTGTTGGCGACGGCGCAGCCGGTGTCGTCGTGGCAATGGATGCCAAGCCGTGCGCCGCTGCCCTGCAGCACCTCGTGCACGATGTCTTGCAGGTGCGACGGGAGCATGCCGCCGTTGGTGTCGCACAACGTGACGACGTCGGCGCCCGCCTCCGCCGCGACCCGCACGCATTCGAGCGCGTATGCCGGATTGGACTTGTAACCGTCGAAGAAGTGCTCTGCGTCAAGGAAAACCCGACGACCCTCCGAGCGAAGGTGGGAAATCGTGTCGCGAATCATCGCGAGGTTCTCGTCAAGCGTGGTCTTCAACGCCTCGAACACGTGCCGGTCGTGGCTTTTCGCAACCAGACACACCACCGGCGCCATCGAGTCGCGCAGCGCGGCCACCTGGGCGTCGTCGGCAGCCTTCACACCGGCCTTGCGGGTTGCCCCGAACGCGCTGAGCGTTGCGTTCTTCAACGTCAGCTCAGTGCGCGCGCGGCGGAAAAACTCGGTGTCCTTCGGCAACGCCCCAGGCCAACCGCCCTCTATGAAGCCAACTCCGAGGTCGTCGAGGTGCTGCGCGATCGCCAGCTTGTCGGCGACGGTGAGGGCCATGCCCTCACCTTGGGCGCCGTCGCGCAGGGTCGTGTCGTAGACATGGAACGCGTCGTGAACGGCTTCCATCGTGGCTTCCTCGGCTTCGTTGGAGTTCCTAGCTTCGTCCCACAAACAAAACGACCCCCCGCGGATGCGAGAGGTCGGGCGCGCTGGTCGGGGATCTTGACCGGCGCGCCTAGGTGATAATCGATGCGGTTAGCACCCGGCTAGTGTGCCACACCGAGAAGTGATGCGTCACCCGACCCGAACAAAAGGCGGCGAGACCTGCGATGGCGCGAGATTTCGACGGCTTGGTCGCCATCGTCACCGGCGGCGCGTCAGGCATCGGATTGGCGACCGCGCAGTTGCTCGCCAGCCGCGGCGCGCGAGTGGCCTGCCTCGACCTGTCCGACGTCGACCCGCCGCTGCTCGGTGTTCGAACCGACGTTTCGGACGACGATTCCGTGCGGGTCGCCGTCGAGGAGGTCGTCCGGCGCTTCGGCGGAATCGACGTCCTCGTCAACAACGCGGGCGTGGGCGCGCAGGGCACGGTCGCCGACAACGACGACGCGGAATGGCATCGCGTCTTCGACATCAACGTGGTCGGCATGGTCCGGGTGGCGCGCGCCGCGCTGCCGCATTTGCGCCGCTCCTCGCACGCGGCGATAGTCAACACCTGCTCGGTGGCGGCCGTGGCCGGTCTGCCGAACCGGGCCCTCTATTCAGCGACGAAAGGCGCCGTTCTCGCGCTCACGTTGGCGATGGCGGCCGACCACGTGCACGACGGCGTCCGGGTCAACTGCGTCAACCCAGGCACCGTCAACACGCCGTGGGTGGGCCGGTTGCTCGACACCGCCGCCGACCCGGCCGCCGAGCGCGCCGCCCTTGAGTCGCGACAGCCGATGCGCCGGCTTGTCGACCCCCGCGAGGTGGCCGAGGCGATCGCCTACCTCGCCTCTCCCGCCGCCGCGTCGACCACCGGCGCCGCGCTGGCGGTCGACGGCGGCATGCAAGGGTTGCGCGTCCGGCCCGAATGACCGCCGTCCGCCTGCCCGGTTCGCGGCGGCGGAGGGAAACCGGTCAGCAGACGGCGTGCATCCAGCCGTGCGGGTCAGGCGCCTGCCCGTACTGGACGGCGAGCAGCGCGTCGCGGATGTCTTGCGTCACCTTGCCGGTGTGGCCGTCGCCGATGGACAGCTCACCCCCGCGCCACGCCAATCGACCCAGCGGCGTGACGACGGCCGCGGTGCCGCAGGCGAAGACCTCGCTGATCCGACCGGATTCGACGCCGGAGCGCCACTCGTCGATGCTGATCGGCCGCTCCTCGACCTGGTGCCCACGCTCGGCCGCGAGCGTGCGGATGGCGTCGCGCGTCACCCCTTCGAGAATCGAGCCGGACGTCGGGGGCGTGACCAGGGCGCCGTCGTCGTGCACGAAGTAGATGTTCATGCCGCCGAGCTCCTCGACCCACTTCTTCTCGACCGCGTCGAGGAAGACCACCTGGTCGCAGCCGTTGGCGATCGCCTCCTGCTGGGCGATCAGGCTGGCCGCGTAGTTGCCGGCGCATTTCGCCGCGCCGGTGCCGCCGGGCGCCGAGCGGGTGTACTCCTCCGACAGCCAGATGGAGACCGGGTGCAGGCCGCCGGAGAAGTAGGCGCCAGCCGGGGAGGCGATCACCAAGAAGGTGACGTGGTTGGCCGGCCGGACGCCGAGAAACACCTCGGTGGCCATCATGAACGGCCGGACGTACAGGCTCTGCTCTTGGGTGTCCGCGGCCGCCGGCACCCAGTCGCGGTCGGTGCTGATCAACAGGTCGGCCGCCGCGACGAAGTCCTCAACCGGCAGCTCTGGAAGGGCGAGGCGGCGCGCCGAGCGCTGGAAGCGGCGTCCGTTCGCTTCTGGACGGAACGTCTTGATCGACCCATCGGGCTGGCCGTAGGCCTTGAACCCTTCGAAGATCGCCTGGCCGTAGTGGAAGACGGCGGTGGCGGGGTCGAGCGACAGCGGTTCGTAGGGGCGGAGCTGGGCGTCGTGCCAGCCCTGGTCGGGGGTCCAGGTGACGGCGACCATGTGGTCGGTGAAGACCCGGCCGAAGCCAGGGTTGCGCAGTGCCGCGGCCCGCTTCTCGGGCGCGAGCGGGTGCGGGGAAAGGTTGCGCGCGA
>DASVDW010000036.1:0-4597 GCA_036380925.1 Acidothermaceae bacterium | reverse complement strand
AGGCCAACCAGATGCCGCAGAACCTGTTGCGGCTGTTCCAGTAATCCGCCGAGTTCTCCCCGCACGGCGCCGGCGGCGCCGCGCGGGGGGCGGACGACCGACGCGAAGACGGAGACACACCATGACCCAGCACGTCAAACTCGACAGAATTCCCGAGGAGTTGCGCATGGCCTCGCAGAGTCGGCTCGTCGTCATGATATACGACGAGATCGCCGACGCGCTGAGCCGCGCCATTGCCGCCGCCGAGACCGGCGCCATCCAGGACCGCTGCAACGCGGTCACCGAGGCGATGGAGCTGGTCGCGCAGCTCGCTCTCGCCATCGACGTCGACCAGGGCGGCGAGATCGCCGACAACCTGGCGCGCATCTACAAGTTCATCCTGGCCCACCTCCCCTGGATCAACCTGCGCAACGATCCGGCGCCGGCGCGCGAGGCGCTGCGGCTCATCGAGCCGCTTCGCGACGCCTGGCTCCAGCTCGACGCGCGCGTCGCCGAGGGCAAGGTGCCGGGCTTCGACGGGACCCCGGCCATCGCCAGCCTGCTGGCGCGGACCAGCGCCGATCTCGCCTACGCGATCGCCGCGGAATAACCAAGAACGATAAAGTTGTCTCCGCCAAACTGTCGGGCATGCCAGGAACGGTGTGCCCGATCTTTATTTCCGGAACCGACGGCATGGACCTCACCGCAGCAGCATCGACCCGAGGCCGGGGCAAGTTTTGCCCGCCGGCGGCAGCAGGAATTGCCGCACCGCCCGCAATGTCCGCTGCTGGCCCGGCCGACCCATCGGATTGCCACGCATTTCCAACGGGATAGGCGGGCCGCGCGATGGCCCGAACTTTGCTCAGGAAAGATGCCTTAAGGTGACGAGCTCCAAGATGGACATCCTGCCGACACCAAACCCGAGCGCCGGTAAGACGAGCGGCAGCACGGCCAGCGCGCACAAGGGATCGCGCAAGACCGGCGACGGCTCGTTCGCCGACCTGCTGTCCTCGACGCACGCCGCGGGAAAGACGAAATCCGGCAAGGGCGCGACCGACTCGCGGGCCGGAGGCAAGGCGGCGCAGAGCGCCGGCGAGCGCGCGAGCGATCTGTCCGCCGGCCGCTCCCGGAAGAGCAGCCGCGCCGATGCCTCCTCAGCGAAGCGCGACACGGGCCCGGCTGTCGCCGCTAGCGGCGCGGCAAGCGCAACCGTCGGCACCGGATCGGAGCTTGGCGCCACGGCACCCGACAGCTCGATCCCCAACAGCCTCAGCGTCGGCCTCGCCGGCGCCATGCTCAACACCGTCGCGTCCTCCCCGCCCGCGGCCAGCCCGACGACGCCGAATGCGGCGGCGATGCTGGCGACGGAAGCCGTCGGAGCCGGGGCCCAGCCCAAGCCCGGCGCCGCGGCGCAGACGACCGCCGGCACGGCGGCACCTGCCACGACCGACGCCCGCGGCGCGGCGGCGCCCGCGATGACGGACGTCAGCGGCGCGGCGCTGCCCGGCGGCGGCACGAACGCAGGCGTGGCGACCGGCGCCACGGGGACCGGCCCGAACCTGGTCTTGACTGCCGACGATGCGCCGGGCGACGCCACCTCGGCCCCCCTCGCCACGGCGGCCGGCTCCGGTATGTCGACGCCCGGCAAGGCACATTCCCTGGTGACCGGCTCGAGCGATGTCGTCACCGCGAAGATCGCCATCCGCACCGGCGCCATCGATCCGACCACGACGGGCACGGATGCCAGGACCCACGCCACGGGCGCCGGACGCGCCGCGTCGTCCTCGACCTCCGCGCAACCGACGCTTGCCAATGGCGGGGGCGGCAACGTTGCCGGCGCCGAGCGCGCGCCGAGCCCGCCCGCCAACGATCCCTCTGGCGCGCGGACCGCGCGGCCCGATGCGGTCCAGGCCGACCGGGGCGCCGCGACGGCCGCCGCACCGACAGCCGGCGACGGCGGCTCGCTCCCAGTCTCGGCCGGCGCCGCGACCGCCCCGGCCGCCATTACCGGCTCGGAAGCCACGACATCCACCCACCACGCGGCGCACGCCGGCGCGGCTCGCGCGGTACCGAGCCCGATGCCGGTGTTCGATCAGATCGCGCTCAACGTGCACCGCGCCGCCGCCGACGGCATGGACCGGATCACGATCCAGCTCAAACCCGAATCGCTGGGCCGCGTCGACGTCCATCTCCAGCTCGGGCATGACGGCCGCATGACGGCGAGCTTCATCGCCGACCGTCAGGACACGCTCGACCTGCTGCAGCGGGACGCGCGCGGCTTGGAGCGCGCCCTCAATGACGCGGGGCTGCGCACCGACACGGGCGGCCTGTCGTTCAACCTGCGCGGCGACGGTCGCGACTTCGGCGCCGCGGCGCAGAATGGCGCCCAGACCGCTCACGACGAATCCGGCGGCAGCGCTGTCGAGCCCAATACCGCCGCCGACGCCGCGCGTCCCGCGCGCACCGTCAACGGCCTTCTGGACATCAGCGTTTAGGAGCGGATCCGATGACCACGACCACCCCGGCGATAAGCTCGACGATTCAGGCGATGGGCCTTCTAGGCGCCTCGGACGCGACCACCCGGGACGCGGTCGGTCTCGCCCAGGACTTTGACAGCTTCCTGTCCCTGCTCACGACGCAGCTCAAGAACCAGGATCCGCTGGCGCCGATGGACTCGACCCAGTTCACGACCCAGCTGGTCCAGTTCTCGCAGGTCGAACAGTCGATCAACACCAATGCCCGGCTCGATCAGCTGGTCAAGCTGCAGTCGGGCAGCCAAGCGGTGTCCGCGGTCAGCTTCGTCGGCAAGGCCGTCGAGGCGTTCGGCGACGCGATGGTGCTCAGCGACGGCGCCGCGTCCTATGTCTACAAGCTGCCGCACGACGTGGCGTCGGCCACGATCACCATCAAGGACGGCAGCGGCAAGATCGTGCGCACCATAACCGGCGCGCCGACCGCCGAGGGCAAGCACGTCCTGAGCTGGGACGGCAAGGACGATCAGGGCAACGCGCTCGCGGACGGCACCTATACCTTCAGCGTCGACGCCAAGGACAGCGAAGGCGCCGCGGTCGACGTCACGACCGCCGTCGCCGGCACGGTGCTGGGCGTGACCGTCGACAAAGGCACGGTCGTCCTCGATCTGGGCGGAGGTCAGCTCGTCCGGGTCACGGACGTCTTCACCGTGACCGAGCCGCCGCAGCCGGCGGCCGAGGCCTGACCTCCAGGGCGTAGACGTCATCTCTCATTGAACCTGCTTTAGAGAGCAAGGAGAAATAAAATGAGCATTTTCGGTGCGATGTTCTCCGGGGTGTCCGGTCTGAATGCCCAGAGCCAGTCGCTCGGCATGATCTCCGACAACATTGCGAACGTGAGCACGGTCGGCTACAAGGGCTCGGTCTCGCGCTTCTCCACCCTGGTGACGACCGCGGCTTCGAAGACCACCTTCTCGCCCGGCGGCGTCCAGTCGAACACGACGCAGCTCATCGACAGACAGGGCCTGCTGCAGGCCTCTTCGTCGCCGACCGACGTCGCGATCGTGGGCAGAGGCTTCTTCGTGGTCAACGAGTCGAACGCACCGGGGCTCGGCGACGAGTTCTTCTACACCCGCGCCGGCTCGTTCAACCCCGACCAGGACGGATTCCTCGTCAACACCGCGGGCCTCTACCTGATGGGCTGGCCAACGGATCCGAACGGCGTGCCCAATGTCGGCAACCTGACCTCGCTCACCAGCCTCCAGCCGGTCAGCGTCGCCGGCATCGCCGGGAGCGCCGTAACCACCACGACCGCCTCGCTCGGCGCCAACCTGCCGGCGACCGCGGCCAACGGCGCGACCGAAACCGTCACCGTCAAGATCTTCGACTCGCTGGGAGTGGAGCACAATCTGCAGTTCACCTACACGAAGCAGTCCGCCAACACCTGGCGCCTGAGCGTCCAGAACCCGACGGACGCGATCAGCGGCACGACCAGCGGCACCGTCGCCTTCAACGGCGGCGCCGACCTCGACGTCGTGTTCAACGGCGACGGAACCTTGGCCGGCTACGACACGGACACCGACGGCACGGTCGATACCGGCACCCTGCCCAACGTCGCCATCTCGGGCTGGACGACCGGCGCGGTCGACAGCACGATCGCCGTGAACATGGGGACGCAGAACCAGGCCGACGGCCTCACCCAGTACGCGAACGACTTCACCACCTATTTCATCAACCAGAACGGCGTGCGCTTCGGCACCTTCAGCGGCGTCACCATCGACGAGAACGGCATCGTGACGGCGCTGTTCGACAACGGCGAGACCACGGCGATCTACAAGCTGCCGCTCGCCACCTTCGCGAACCCCAACGGTCTGCAGGCGGTTAGCGGCAACCTCTATCGCGAGAGCGACACGAGCGGCCAGGTCCTGCTGAACGAGGCCGGCACCGGCAATGCTGGCGGCGTGTCGCCCAACTCGCTGGAGTCGGCCAACGTCGATATCGCGACCGAGTTCACGAACATGATCATCACGCAGCGGGCGTACTCCGCGAGCGCGAAGATCATCACCACGGCCGACGACATGATCGACGAGCTGATCCGGATCAAGCGTTAACCTATGGTTCACGGTTAACCGCCGAATCCCCGCCGG
>DASVDW010000035.1:0-2243 GCA_036380925.1 Acidothermaceae bacterium | reverse complement strand
CGGCATGCAGACCGCCAAGACGATCGTCGCGATCAACAAGGACGCCGAGGCGCCGATCTTCGAGCTGGCCGATTTCGGCGTCGTCGGAGACCTGCACACCGTCGTCCCACAGCTGATCGCGGAGATTCACGCGCGCAAGGCCTGAGGGCCGCCGGTTCGACTGCGCCGGTGCTTGAGATCCGCTAGCTTCTTCGCTAGCGCCAGGCCTCGTGCGATGTTTGGCGCGTCGAGCATCGGGTGGCGGGAGATCAGGTTGACGGCGTCGCGCGTTCTTTTGCCGGTTCGATTGCGACGACGTTGGTCGCAAATTCTCCCGATAATCCTGGCGGGGCTGCTTGTCCCGGCCGCATTCCAACAGCAGGCGGCGGCGACCGACACAGGCAGTTCCGCCTATAACATCGCGGGTATTGGCGGATTGGCGGCTGATGCAACGGATGTCATCGTTGACAGCGCCTCGCATCGCGTCTTCGTCTCGAGCGCTCGAAACAGTGAGGTCGAGATCGTCGACGGCCTCACGAGATCCGTCACGGCAACCGTCGCTCTTCCGCTGCAACCGACAGCGATCGCTCTGGACGCGAGTAGGAACAGGCTCTTCGTCGTGGGTGTCGCTGGCACCGCGGGGGCCCGCGTGGGGACGTTGGCGGTGGTGGATCTCCGCGACAGCACGGTGACCGCGACCGCCGCAGCAGACCATCAGCCGACGTCGGTTGCCGTTGACCCCATCGCCGGCAAAGTGTTCGTCACCGAGTACGGCATGTCCGTGTCGAGCTCTGGAATGGCTTTCGACGAGTCGGGCAGGTCTTTGGGCACGGTGTATGCAGGACCGACTCCGACCGGCATTGCGATCGACGCTGGCATGGGGCTTCTGTACGCCGGCGACGACAATGCCGACACCCTGACGGTTATCGACGTCAAGTCGCTGCAGGTCATTAAGACAATCCAGCTTCCTGGGCGTCCTGGCGGCATCGCGGTCGACCAGAACACACACCGGGTCTACGTCGCAGCCGAAACGGCGAACGCGGTCGCGGTGTTCGATCCAGCGACCAGCACCGTCTCGAAGATATCCGTGGGCACCGAACCTTGGGCACTCGCGCTGGATTTATCAGCGCATACGCTTTTCGTCGGTAATGCTGACACTATCTCCGTGGTTGACGTGCAGCTTGCCCACGTCGTCGGCACAATCGCGACCACGGCCGGGTGCGCCGCGGTTGATCAGACGACTCACACAGTCTGGTTCAGCGGTTCGGCGCCGTTGACGAGTCTCGACGCAGTCGTTTCGCGCCGCGCGGGCCTCGACCGCTACAAGACGGCGGCCGAGATCTCGGCGGCGGGCTTCGACGCGCAGGGCGCCGGCGCCGTCGTGCTCGCGCGTGCTGACACTTATCCCGACGCGCTGGTGGGCGCGCCGCTGGCGGCTGCGAACAACGCCCCGTTGCTGTACACATCGGGTTCAACTCTGCCTGCGGACACGAAAGCCGAGATCGAGCGGGTGCTCGCGCGAGGACGAACGGTGTATCTCCTCGGCGGTACCTCGGCGATCCCGCAGACGGTCGCATCCGAAGTCAGCTCCATGGGCTATGACGTCGTGCGTGTGGGCGGTGCCAACCGCTATGCCACTGCGGTCGCCGTGGCCGATCAAATGGGAGACCCGACGGCGGTCTTCCTCGCAACCGTGAGAACCTTCGCAGACGCGCTGGCGGCCGGACCCCCCGCGGCCTTGGAGCACGGCGCGGTCCTGCTGACCGATGGGCCGACTCTGCCCACAGAAACGCGTGCCTACCTCGACGCACACCAAGGCGACGCGTTCGCGATCGGCGGTGCGGCAGCGGCAGCTGACCCCGAGGCGACGCCGGTCCAGGGAAGCGACCGTTACGCGACCGCGGCGCTTGTCGCAGAGCGTTTCTTCCCGACTCCCACTTTGGTCGGTGTCGCAAGCGGCACGACATTTGCGGACGCACTGCCAGCCGCGGCCTACCTCGGCAGGGCCGCCGGTCCGTTGCTGCTCGCCGATTCGACTGGCCTGCCAGCGCCCGCAGGGAGTTACCTGGGCAAAGCCCAGGGCACCGTAACCAGCGCCTTGATCTTCGGCGGCTCGGCCGCTGTGCCGGACGCCGCGGACGGCCAGGTTCGCCAAACGCTCGGCCGCTGAGGGCTCAGCGGCAACCCGGCAACCTTTCGCGGCGTCCTCCTGGTGTAACCAGTAGATCCGCGCAGACAGGGGTGCCGTGTTCGACGAGCCGCCG
>DASVDW010000034.1:0-5414 GCA_036380925.1 Acidothermaceae bacterium | reverse complement strand
CATCACGCTGGCGGTCGACGACCTCGCCCGGTCGGTGACGTTTTATCGCGACGGGCTGGGCTGGCCGACCGACGGCGTCGTCGGTCAGGAGTTTCACGACGAGGTGACCGGCGCCGACGGCACGATCGCCTTTTTCAAGCTGGACGGCGGTCTGCTGCTCGGCCTTTACGAACGCGACAACCTGGCCAAGGACGCTCAACTTCCGCGGGGTCCCCACAGTTCGACCGAGTTCAGCCTCGGCATCCCAGCCGCGTCGCGGGCCGAGGTCGATCAGCTGCTACGGCAGGCTGAAGCCGCGGGCGCGACGCTCACCGGAGCCGCCCACATGCGACCGTTCGGCGTCTACTCCGGTTACTTCGCCGACCCGGACGGCCACCTCTTCGAGATTGCCTGGGACTCGAACGCGCGGTGAGCGTCGCGGTGAGGCGCTAGCCAGCAGGCTGCGCGCTCACGGTCGCCCGCGTCGGCGAGGTCGCTGGCAGCCGGACGACGGCACGCAGCCCGCCGAGCGGACTCGTCTCAAGCGTCACGTCACCACCATGTGCGCGCGCGATCGAACGAACGATCGCGAGCCCGAGACCCGCGCCCCCCTCACCCCGAGCGCGACCGGCGTCGAGTCGCACCCACGGCTCGAACACCCTTTCCCGATCGGCCGCAGGAATCCCAGGTCCATCGTCGTCAACGGTCACGACGACGTCCGCGCCGACCCGTTCCGCCTTCGCCGCAACGGTTTCTCGCGCGTACCGCCACGCGTTCGCGAGCAGGTTGTCGACCAACCGCCGCAGCGCCAGTTCGTCGCCCTCGATCAACAGGTCATCGCCCGGAGCGTCGACCAACGCGCCGACATCGACGGTCGCGCGTCGCTGTGGCGCGCCACTGTCGAGTCGGGCGAGCAGCAGCAGATCCTCGGCTAGCTGGCTCAGCCGTTCGACGTCGGCGAGCGCGTCGGCGACGACGCGCGGCCAGTCGGAGTTCGGCACCGCCAACGCGACTTCGAGTTGGGTGCGCAGCGACGCGATGGGCGAACGCAACTCGTGCGCGGCGTCGGCGATGAAGCGGCGCTGCGTCTCACCGGCCACGTGCACCCGGCGCAACAGTTCGTTCAGGGTGTCGCCCAGTTTGCGCAACTCCTCGCCGCCCGCCGGCAGATCGAGTTTTGGCGCCTCGTGGGTCACGCGCACGTCGACCGCATCGGCGGCCGCGCGCAACCGATCGACCGGTTGCAGCGCCGCGCTGACCGCAAGCCAGGTCGCCGCCGCGGCGGCGAGCAATATCAACGGGACGACGACGAGCAACACGTTGCGCAACGCGTTCAACGTCGATGTCACGTCACCGAGCGGCGCCGCGGCGACGACCGTCACCGGCACACCGCGGAGGTTCACGGTGGCGGCGAGAACGCGCAGGCTGGACGGACCGAGACTGCTAGCCGAGGTCGTGAACGGCCGGCCATGGTGCTTCGCGAGCTGCTCGACCGGGATCAGCTGCAGCACCCGGCTGGCCGAGTTGGTGGCGGCCAGCACGGTGCCGGCCGAGTCGACGACCTGCGCGATGGTCGTCGCGCCGGCCGGCGCAGGCAGCGGCGAGGGCAGGTCCCCCGACGCCACCAGCGAGGTGATCGTCGCCACCTCGGATCTGACGGTGACGTCGACGGAGCTCACCCGCCGCTGCTCGAAAACCTGCGCCAGCACAACGGTTCCGACGATCAGCCCGACGGCAAGCACGGCCGTCGCGGCGGCGGTGACCCGCAGGCGCAACGAGCGCCGGCTCCACCAACTCCATGATGGGAGCGTCATGGCGGTCGCAATCGATACCCGACGCCGCGCACCGTCTGCAACGCCGCGCGACCGAGTTTGCGTCGCAGGTAACCGGCGTAGACCTCGACGGCGTTGGGATCTGTCGCCGCGTCGGGCCACACATGCTCGAGCAGCTCCGTCTTCGTGACGGCGCGCGGATGCTGCCGCATCAGGTACTCGAGCATCGCCGACTCGCGTGCCGTCAGATCGAGCGGGGAGCCGGCGACCGCGAAGACCCGCGACGACGGGTCGAAGGCCAGCGCGCCGACCTCGATCAGCGGCGGCCGGGGACGCGAGCCGCGACGCAGCAACGCGCGCAGCCGGGCGAGCAGCACCACGAACGAGAACGGCTTGGTGAGGTAGTCGTCGGCGCCGAGGTCGAGGCCGTCGGCTTGGTCGTACTCGCCGTCCTTCGCCGACGCCAGCAAAATCGGTGTCCACACACCGCGCGCCCGGAGCTGCCTGGTGACCTCGTAGCCGGACATCGACGGCAGCATGATGTCGAGCACGATCGCGTCGTAGCCGACGCTGGTGGCCAGCTCGAGGGCGCGCGAGCCGTCGGCCGCGACGTCGACGGTGAACCCGGCGTGCGTCAACCCGCGTTCCAACGCCGCGGCCATCCGTTCCTCGTCCTCTGCGACAAGCAACCGCAACGCCCGCACCTCCTCCCGTCGTCCGATCATCGCTTTTGGATCGCCTTCGCGCGAACCTGTGGCGAAGCTGTGGCCGTCGGCGGCGAATCTGACAGCCAGCTGCCGGCTCACCCATAGTGAGCCGCATGAAACGAGCATTCACCACGCGCAGGCTTCGCTGGGCGCTGCCCGCGGGCGTCGCGGCAGCGATCGCCGTCGGTTCGCTGACCTCGTCGGTGACCAACAGCGCCGCCGCAGAGCCCAACTTGCCGGCGCGCACCGCGGCGCAGCTCCTGGTCGACCTGGAGACCGCCAACCCGCCCGGTTTCTCCGGCACGATAGTCGAGACCGCGAAGCTGGGCTTGCCACAGCTGCCCGACATCGGCGGTTCGGGCGGTGACTCATCGCTGTCGCTGGCCAACCTGGTCACCGGCGCGCACACCGTGCGCGTCTGGTACGGCGGCCATGACAAGCAGCGGGTCGCGTTGCTCGGGCAGCTGTCCGAGAGCGACATCATCCGCAACGGCAGCGATCTTTGGACCTACAGCTCCACCGATCGCCGGGTCACGCACAGCAAGCTGAGCGCCTCAGACCACAAGGGCTTCTCCCGGCACGACGTCACCGGCATGACGCCGCAAGCCGCCGCGGACGCCGCGCTGAAGGCGATCGATCCCACGACGGCCGTGCAGGTCGACCGCACTGCCCGCGTCGCCGGACGGTCCGCGTACCAATTGCTGCTGACTCCGAAGGATTCGCGCTCGCTGATCGGGAGCGTTCGCATCGCCGTCGACGCGCAGACCTCGCTTCCGCTGCGCGTCCAGGTGTTTGCCCGTGACGCGAACTCCCCGGCGATCCAGGTCGGGTTCACCGACGTGAGCTTCAAGACCCCGGACGCGTCGGTGTTCAACTTCGTGCCGCCGGCCGGCTCCACCGTGACGCAAGGCAATCCGCTGACCGGGCCGGGCGGGCCGGGCCCGAACATGCCGGAGCGGATCAAGGACCGGGCGGCGGCTCCCAGCACGGGCGCCAGCGCACCGGGGACCAGCGGACCGAACAGCGGCCCGAAGATGCTTGGCAAGGGCTGGACGGCGGTGCTGGAGATGCAAGCTCCGGGGCTGGCCGCGGGCTCGGACAACCCTGGCTCGAACCTGGCCGCGATCCTCGACAAGATCGCGACGCCGACCCAGGGCGGTCGGCTGGTCACCAGCGCGTTGTTCACCGTTTTCATCGCGGACGACGGCCGGGTGTACGTCGGTCCGGTCAGCGCGGACGCGATCCGCCAGGTGGCGGCGACGGGACACGGGCTGTGACCGCCGCCGTCGCGACGTCCGACGACGACGCGATCACCCGGCACGCCGACCAGAACTCCTTCGCCATCAAGACCGCCGGGCTCACCAGGCGGTTTGGCAACCACGTCGCGGTCAACGACATTGATCTGCAGGTTCCGCGCGGCTGCGTGTTCGGTTTTCTCGGACCCAATGGATCCGGCAAGACCACCACCATCCGACTGCTGCTTGGGTTGATGTCGCCGCACGCGGGGACCGTCGAGGTGCTGGGCGGGGCGATGCCCGCGCGGGCGGCGGAGGTGTTGACCGGTGTCGGCACGCTCGTCGAGGGTCCGGCTTTCCACCCGTACCTGAGCGGGCGCGACAACCTGCGCCGGCTCGACGCGTTCGACGCGAGCACCGACCCGCGGACGGCGAGCCAGCGCGTCGCGTCAGCGCTGGACCGAGTCGGCCTCACCGCCGCCGCGCGAAAGAACTACCGCCGTTACTCGCTCGGCATGAAACAACGGCTCGGCATCGCGGCGGCGTTGTTGCGTCCACGCGATCTGCTGATCCTGGACGAGCCGACGAACGGCCTCGACCCGCAGGGAACTCGCGAGGTTCGCACCTTGATCCGCGAGCTCGCGGCGGACGGCACCACGGTGCTCGTGTCCAGTCATCTGCTCGCGGAAATCGAGCAGGTCGCCACGCACGTCGGCATCATGAGCGCCGGCCGCCTCCTGCGGCAGGGGCCGCTCGCCGACGTGCTCCAAGCCGCCGACACGCGGCTGCGGGTCGAGACCACGAAGGTGGACGACGCCCTTCGGGTGCTCGCCAGCCTCGGTCTCGACGCAGCTGAGCAAGGACAGGGCTATCTCTTGACCGCAATGCGAGAGCTGACCGCCGACCAGATCAACGCCGCGTTGGTGAACGCGGGCGTGCCGGTGCACGGGCTTCGAGTCGAACGCCCGGCGCTGGAGGATTTCTTCGTGCAGCTCACCGGGGAGGGTTTCGATGTCGTCCGTTGACACCGCACTCACGTCGAGCGTCGGCGTCGCGACCGCGCCGCGGTATCGCGGCGTGCTGGCGCACCAACTGAGCAGCGAGCTGCGGTTGGTGTTCCGCCGTCGGCGCAACATCGCGATGCTCGTTGTGCTTGGCGCGGTGCCGATTCTGATCGGCGTCGCGGTCAAGGCGTCGACCCCGCGACCCGGCGACGGCGGTCCGGCCTTTATCGGCCAGCTCACCAACAACGGGCTGTTCCTCGCGTTCACCGCGTTGACGGTCTGCCTGCCGGTCTTCCTGCCGCTGGCCGTCGCCGTCGTGTGCGGCGACGCGATCGCCGGCGAGGCGAACACCGGAACGCTGCGCTATCTGCTCACCGTCCCGGTGTCACGCACCCGGCTGCTCGTGGTCAAAAGCCTCGGCGCGCTGGCGTACCTCGCGGCCGCGGTCGCCCTTGTCGCGCTGGTCGGCATGCTCGCCGGTCTCGCGCTTTTCGGCTCGCACGGCGTGACGTTGTTGTCAGGGGACACCATTCCGTTCGCGAGTGGCCTCGGTCGCGCGCTGGGAGTGGCGATCTTCGTCTTCGTCGACCTCCTCGGGCTCGCCGCGCTCGCGCTGTTCTTGTCGACGCTCACAGAGGTCCCGATCGGCGCGATGGCCGGGACGGTGGCCCTGGTCATCGCGTTCGCGGTGCTCGACTCGGTGCCGCAGCTGGGTTC
>DASVDW010000033.1:0-20834 GCA_036380925.1 Acidothermaceae bacterium | reverse complement strand
TCTCGCGCTAGTCGCGCGCGCGTCGTCCTTCTTGCAGCATCGACGCGACCAGGAACGCGAGCTCCAGCGATTGCCCCACATTCAACCGCGGGTCGCAGGCCGTCTCGTACCGGTCGCCGAGGTGGGCGTCGACGATGTCGTCGGCGCCGCCAAGGCATTCGGTGACGTCCTCGCCGGTGAGCTCGACGTGCACGCCCCCGGGGATGGTGCCGAGTTCTTGGTGCACCTCGAAGAACCCGGTGACCTCTTCGACGACGTCGTCAAAATGCCTTGTCTTGTAGCCGCTCGCGGACTCGATGGTGTTGCCGTGCATCGGGTCGCAGCTCCAGATGACGTCGGCGCCGGTCGCGGTGACCTTCTCGACTATCGGCGGCAGCACGTCGCGCACTCGATCGGCGCCCATGCGCGCGACGAACATCATGCGACCCGGGATCCGCTCAGGGTCAAGCTTCTCCAGCAACGCGACGGCGGTGTCGGGCGACGTCGTCGGGCCGATCTTCACGCCGATCGGGTTGGCGATCTGGCGGGCGAACTCGATATGCGCGCCGTCGAGGTCGCGGGTGCGCTCCCCCACCCACACCATGTGCGCCGACAGGTCGTAAAACGCGCCGCGATCGCCGTCGTAGCGCGTCAGCGCCGACTCGTAGTCGAGCAGCAACGCCTCGTGGCTTGCGAAAAGCTCCACCTGATGGGCGACGTCGGCGCCGTCGAGGTCGAAGCCGCACGCCTGCATGAAACGCAGCGCGCGGTCGATGTCGGTGGCGATCGACTCGTAGCGCTGGCCCGCTGGCGAGCGCCGGACGAAGTCGGAGTTCCACGCGTGCACCTTGCGCAGGTCGGCGAAACCCCCGGTCGCGTGGGCGCGAATCAGGTTCAGCGTGGCCGCCGCCCGGTGGTACGCCTCGAGCAACCGCGTCGGGTCGGGAGTGCGGGCCGCCGTCGTCCGCTCGATCGAGTTGACCGCGTCGCCCCGGTAGCTGCCGAGCTCGACGCCGTCGACCACCTCGGTGTTCTTCGAGCGCGGCTTGGCGTATTGGCCCGCCATGCGGCCGACCTTCACCACCGGCACGCTCGCGCCGTAGGTGAGCACCACCGCCATCTGCAGCAGGATCTTCGTCTTGTCGCGCACCTTCTCCACGGTGGCGTCGGCGAACGTCTCGGCGCAGTCGCCGCCTTGGAGGAGGAACGCCTTGCCTAGCGCGACGTCGGCAAGCCGCGCCCGCAACCGGTCGCATTCTTCCGGGACGACGAGGGGCGGCAGCTCGCTCAGCCGGTCGGCCACCTGCCGCAACGCGGCGTCGTCCGGCCAAGCAGGCTGCTGGGCGGCCGGAAGCGAACGCCACGATTCGATGGATTGCACGGCGGAAGTCTACCGGCGCGCCGCAGCGGGCTCGGCCGCGTTACCGACCACGGGCTCGGGCCCCGGGCTAGCCGAAGAAGACTTCGGCCTCCGCGTAGCGGGCGGCGGGGACCACTTTCAGCTCGCCGGTCGCCTCGTCCAGGCTGGCCCGGACGATGTCGGTGCCGCGCAGCGCGACCATCTTGCCCCAGTCCGCGTCGTGCACGGCGTCGATCGCCTGCAGGCCGAACCGGGTCGCGAGCACCCGGTCGAAGGCGGTCGGGGTGCCGCCGCGCTGGATGTGGCCGAGCACCGTGGTGCGGGCCTCCTTGCCGGTGCGCTTCTCGATCTCGTCGGCGAGCCGCTGGCCGATCCCGCCGAGCCGGACGTGGCCGAACGCGTCGAGGTCCCCGGTGAGCAGCTCCATCGTCCCCTCGCGCGGCGTGGCGCCCTCGGCGACCACGACGATCGGCGCGTACTGGCTGCGGAAGCGCTCTTCGATGTACTCGCACACGTTCTCGATGTCGAACGGCACCTCGGGGATCAAGATGACGTTCGCGCCGCCGGCCATGCCCGCGTGCAGCGCGATCCATCCGGCGTGCCGGCCCATGACCTCGACGATCAGCGCCCGGTGGTGCGACTCCGCGGTGGTGTGCAGGCGGTCGATCGCCTCCGTGGCGATGTTGACGGCGGTGTCGAAGCCGAAGGTGTAGTCGGTCGCCGACAGGTCGTTGTCGATGGTCTTCGGGACGCCGACGACGTGCACGCCGCGACGGTGCAGTTCAGCCGCGACGCCGAGCGTGTCGTCGCCGCCGATCGCCACGAGGGCCTCGACGCCGAGCTTTTCCATGTTGGCGGCGATCGTCTCGTAGCCGCCCTCGATCTTGGCCGGATTGGTGCGCGACGAGCCGAGGATCGTGCCGCCGCGCGGCAGGATGCCGCGCACCTGCGGGATGCCGAGCGGGACGGTCTCGCCGTTGATCGGGCCGCGCCAGCCGTCGCGGAAACCGACGAACTCGAATCCGTACTCGCCGATGCCCTTGCGCACGACCGCGCGGATGACCGCGTTGAGTCCCGGGCAGTCACCGCCGCCAGTGAGAACTCCGACTCGCATCGCTTCCAACCTCCCGGTAGACAAACAGCGGAAAGCGTAGCGCCGGATTGGGCAGATCCCGAAGCGGGTCGGGGTGGTGAGGACCAGCAGCGTCTCGGGTCGGGACCAAGGTCACCGACGCGGCGTCGAAGTCACTGCGATTTCGCGGACGACGACGCGGTCGCGTCGTCCAGGTTTTGGTCGATCCTTCCGAAGCGCTTCAGCAACTCTTTTGCCTTGGTGGCGTATATGTCAACGTATTCCTGGCCCGACAAACGCATGAGCTCGTACATGATCTCGTCGGTGATGGCGCGCAGCACGAGTCGGTCGGTCTCCAGCCCCGCGTAACGGGCGAAGTCGAGCGGCTTGCCGAACCGAACCTCCGGCTGCACGATTTTCGGCACCACCTGGCCGGGCGGCTGCAGCCGGTCGGTGTTGACCATCGCGCACGGGATGACCGGCACGCCCGACTCCAGCACCATGCGGGCGATCCCGGTGCGACCGCGGTACAGCCGCCCGTCGGGCGAGCGAGTGCCTTCTGGGTAGATGCCGAGCAACTCGCCGGCCTGCAAGACCTCGAGCCCGGTTCGCAGGCCGGCCGCGCTCGCCCTGCCGCCGGACCGGTCAACCGACAGCTGCCCGATGCTCTTGAAGAAGACGCGGCTGAACCAGCCTTTGACCCCTTTGCGGTTGAAGTACTCCGCCTTCGCCATGAAGGTGACCTTGCGCCCGGGAATCACGAGCGGAGCGAAGAAGGAGTCGGAGAACGACAGGTGGTTGCTCGCGATGATGGCCGCACCCTTGGCGGGGACGTTCTCCAGACCGACGACGCGCGGCCGGAACACCAGTCGCAGCGTTGTGCCGATCGTCCATTTCGCCAGCCAGTAGAACACCCGAGCACCTTATCGCCGCGCGGCCGGCGCCCTCGCGCGCGAGCCGACGGCATGCGACCATCGGTCGAACGAGTCACGGGTTGAGGTGCCAACGCGTCAGGAGTCACCGTGTTGGAGTTGCCGGGCGCGCGCCCGTTCGCGCACGACGGCGGACGCGTCGGCGTCGTGCTGTGCCACGGCTTCACCGGGTCGCCGGCGTCGTTGCGGCCGTGGGCCGAGTTCCTCGCGGACGAGGGCGTCTCGGTGCGGCTGCCCCGCCTTCCCGGCCACGGCACCCAATGGCGGGACCTGCAGCTGACCCGGTGGACCGACTGGTTCGCGACCGTCGAGGCGTCCTTTGACGAGTTGCGCGCGCGCTGCGACCGGGTCTTCGTCTGCGGGTTGTCGATGGGCGCGACGTTGGCGTTGCGGCTCGCGCAGACTCGCGGCGAACAAGTCGCCGGGCTGGTCCTCGTCAACCCGTCCCTGCTCAGCCTGCGCAGGTCGATGGTGCTGCTGCCGGTCCTTGAGAAGGTGCGGCCGTCGGTGAGAGGGATCGGCAACGACACGATGCGGCCGCACGTCGATGAGGGCGGCTACGACCGGACGCCGCTTCGCGCGCTGCGATCGCTGACCCGGTTGTGGGCGGTCACCCGCGCCGACCTCGCGCTCGTCGATCAGCCGCTGCTGGTTTACCGAAGCGCCGTCGACCACGTGGTCGAACCGGCGAGCACCGCCGTGCTGCTCAGCGGCGTCCGCTCCCTCGACGTCGAGGAGCGCGTCTTGCGCAACAGCTATCACGTCGCGACGCTCGACAACGACGCCGAGTTGATCTTTCGGGGCAGCCTCGAATTCGTCCGCCGGCTCTCCACCGGCGCCGCAAACTCACCGTTCGCCGTGCAGGATTGAGACATGCCAGGTCGAGACAACGGCTTCGTCGCCCGCCACTACCTGCCGCTGGCGGATCTTGACCCGCGGCTGGCGGAGGCGATGCTCGAGGTGTTGCGCGCGGAGGGCATCGCCGCCTACGTCGAGCCCAGCACCGGCCACCTCGGCGGATATCTCGAGGTGCACCTGCCCGACCGTCCACATGACCGGCTTTGGGTCGACCGCGAGCATCGCGACCGGGCAGCCGCGCTGCTCAGCCAGCACACCGAGACGGCGCCGCTGCCGGTCGAGGAGGGCCCCCGCGACGACCGCCGCACGTCCTTTGAGGACGCGTGGGCGGAGTTGGTGGCCAACTACAACTCCCCGGCTCAGGCGAGCGTGCCGCCCTGGCCGGACGCCGAGGACGTGCTCGACCCGCCCGCGGACTTCGTCGACGGTCAGCAGGCGCTGCCGCTGGACCTTCCTGACGACAATCCGGTGGTGCCGCGGCGCATCGTGCGGCCCGCCGAGCCGCCGGGAAGCGGGTCCGGCGCGGGTCACGGAGCCGGGGCCGGCGTGGACGACGGGGCCGGCGTGGCGGCGGGCGGCGATTACGGCGGGGAGTACGACCCGCTGTCGATGCTTGACGAGCATTTCGTTCCGCCCACGCCGCCGAAGCCGCCGAAGATGCGACCCGCGACGCGTTGGGCGATCCTCGCCATCGTCTTTGGCTTCGCGCTCATCATCTCCAAGGAATTCAGCGACGCGGTGCCAGGCGGAATCGCGCTAGGCGTGTTCGCCATCGTCGGCGGTTTCGCCGCCCTGGTCGCCGGGATGCGTTCCGAACGCGAGCCCGACGACTCGGACGACGGCGCCGTCGTCTAGCTCTGGCCGTCGTCTACGCGGCGTCGGCGGGCACGCGCAACACCGCAAGCACCGGCCGGTGGTCGCTCGCCCGCTCGATGCCGGGCGCGTCGGGCACACCGCACTCGACGACCTCGATGCGTTGATCGACGAACACGCCGTCGATCCGGCGGACCGGGTGCGTAGCGCTGTAGGTGTGCTCGCCGCCGGTTGGCGACACGGCGTAGGCGTCGCGGTGCGCCGCCGCCAACGCCTGCCACGCGGATCCGGTTGGCGGCTCGTTGATGTCGCCGGCGATCACCGCTGGACCGCCGAACTCCTTGACCCGCGACAGGATTTCATCGACATGGCGGCGCCGCTCGCCGGCGTCGAGGTCGAGGTGGACGCTGCCCACCACGAACCGCGCGTCGCCCACCTGCAGACCCGCGAGCGCGATGCCGCGTTGGTGCAACCCGCGCTTCTTGGAGAGCAGGACGTCGCGGGTGGACAGGACGCGGACGCGCAGCGACGCCAACAACAGCATCGCCGCGGCGTCGCGTCCTCCCGTCACGACGAAAAGGCCGGACTCGCTGGCTAGCTCCGCGCACTTCGTGCGCCAGCGAAAGAACCGCGGCGCCTCTTGAACGCAGACGACGTCCGGCGCGCAGGCCTTGATGACGGTCGCGACCGCGTGCTTGTCGTCGCGCAGCGAGCGCACGTTGTAGCTGAGCACACGTACTTCCGCGGCCATGCAGGGCTACTCGCTCAGGTGTTCGGGCTGTGGCGGCGGTAGCTGGGGAAGGTGGTCGGACGCGACCGTGGGGATGCGACCACCGTCGCCGAAAGTGGTTGCGGTGACGGCGATCCGCTCATCGACCCCGTCGTCGTGGATGACGCAGCCGCCGCTCGGCTGACAGTCGCCGTCCTTGGTTTTCCACGTGGCGTGCCCGTCGAGCGCGTACACGCTGCCGGTGATGTCGAAGTCGGCGCCCATCTCAAAGGTGCGCGGTTGCTGGATCGACGTGTCGTATTGGTCGATCACGATGGCCACGCCGGGTATCGGGTCACCCAAGGCGGGCGGCTGATGTGCCGGCGGCGCGGCCAGCCTGAGCCGCCCCGAGACGTCGATCGGCTGGTCGCTCGTTCCGTAGAAGACCAACGTCACGCCGGTTCCTTGCAGAAAGCCGGTCACGCTCAGCGCGCTGTTGTTGAAGACATAGAGGCCGGGCGGCAAGACGCAAGGCGTCACGTTGTCGGGCATCGTGACGTCGACGTCGGCGTCAAAACGGCCCGGACCGGTCGGGCATCCGTTGGCGTCGAGGGGCGGCGCGGCCGCGACGGTGGACGGGTCAGGGAGGAAGTTGCGGACGCTGTCGGGCAAGGTGGCTTGCGAGGCCGGCTGACCCGACGCGTCATCGAGCCGAGGGTCGCACGGCAGACACGGCGAAGGCGGGTCTTGGCCGGCGTTCGCCGCCGCGATTGGCGAGACCGAGATCGAACTCGCGCCGAAAATGCCGCCGAAGGTGCTCGGAACGTCGCGCGGGGGAATTCGCACCCGCACCGACGAGCCGGTCACCTCTGACAAGCCGGTCGCCGGATCGTTGACGATCGTCACCTGGTACTGCACGCACTGACTCGCGGCTGTTGCGGTGAAACCGCTCGGAACAGTGTCGGTGCACGATGACCACGCGCTGTCGTCGACCTCGTAGGTGTTGGCGACCGCGGCTTTGACCGTGTCGACAAGGGTTTGCTCGAACGCCGGATCGGGGGACGTGCGGTTCGCGTTCGTCCAACTTGCCAACGCCCGCTCTCCGGCAAGCGCGCCGTCGTCGGCCGCCGCTGACGCCTGTCCGCGCACGTCGGACGCGTTTCCGACGTCGACGACCAATGCCGCGAAACCGAAAAGCACGATGGCGAAAAGCGCCACGATGATGGCGATCGCGCCTTCCTCGTCGCGCCTTAGGGCTTGCACCAGTCGCTCCACGAGTCGCCGCCAGGCAACGTCTGCTCGTACACCTGATTGGGCGTCGTCTTGTCCGTCCAGAGCGGGTCTGGGTCGTCCTGCTCGATGTTCACCACGGCGACATCCCTGATCTGCCCTCCATTCGGAAAGGGCACGAATCCAGAGATGCCGGCGACGTCGAGTCGCTCACAGACCACCAGCCGGTGGTCGACCTGCCAACCATCAGGCAAATGGACCGCGACGTACTTCTTCGCGGTGGCGCTGTCCGTGTTGTGGAGGACTCCGCAGATCAGCCGGGTGATGTCGGTGGGCGCGCCGGTTATTCCGGTGTCGCACGTCGTGTCGCCGCCCTGAGATGGTGCGACCGCGGCGGCTCGAGCGGCGTCGTGCACACCGGACCGCGATTGCAGGGACGCGTTGAAATACAGGCCGTAGTCGACGATGCCGAACAAAATCAGCACCAGCACCGGCAACACCAGCGCGAACTCAACCGCGGCGGCGCCGTCGTCCGAGCCAAAGCGTCGCTTGCGCCAGCTCGCGCGGCAGCGACGCGTCGGCGCGGTCATCTGGTCACTCCTTCACCGGCGCGGCCGGAAGACGTCGGCGCCGCCAGGTTAACCGCGCGACAGCGCCGCTCCCCCGATATCGGCGTGATCCGTACGAAAGAGAAGGGATCAGCGAATGCGCGCGAGATCGGCGGCGCCCACCAGCCCGGCCGAGCTGCCGAGCCGGGCCAGCACGACGGGAGCGTGCGGTCGGTAGGCGCGCCCGGTGAGCGACGCCGCGAACGCCGCCGAGGCGGGCTCCAGCAGCAGGGCGCCGGCGTCGGAGACTCCGCCGCCGATCACGAAGCAGTCCGGATCCAAGATCGCGGCGAGCGACGCCAACCCTTCGCCAAGCCAGCGACCGACCGTCGAAAAGGCCTCCAGCGCGCCCTCGTCGCCAGCCTGCGCGGCCTGGGTGACCAGCGGACCGCTGATCGCATTGGGGTCGCCGCCGGCCAGCTCGAGCAGCGTCGGTGTGCGAATCGGCGCCGCGGTCGCGAGTTCGCGCGCCTCCCGCACCAGCGCCATGCCGCTCGCGTACTGCTCCCAGCAACCATGGTTGCCGCAACCGCACAGCCGGCCGCCCGGCACCACTCGGAAATGGCCGAACTCCGCCGCGATGCCGAATCCGCCCCGGTACAGGTTGCCGTCGAGCACCAACCCGCCGCCGATTCCGGTGCCGATCACCGCCGCCACGACTTCCCGCTTGCCGCGCGCCGCCCCGAATCGGTACTCCGCCCACGCGTGGCAGTTGGCGTCGTTCTCCACCACGATCGGCAAATCGATCAGTTTGGAGACCCGGTCGGTGAGCGGCTCATCCCGCCACACCAGGTTGGGCGCGAACAGCACGTTCGCGCGGTCGAGGTCGATGAAACCGGCCGCGCCGATGCCCACCGCCTCCACGTCGTGCAGCTCCCGCAGCCGCCCGACCAGCGAACCGATCACCTCCGCGATGGCCGCCGGGTCGGACTTCGGCGTGTTGTCGCGCGCCTGATCGAGGACGTTGCCTGCCTCATCGACCACCCCGGCCAGCACCTTCGTGCCGCCGACGTCGACGCCGATGGTCAGCCCCATTCGTTGGTCTCCGATCGATTCTCAAGGCAGCGGGCGAAGCCCTGCGGGAACGTTCCACACACGGGGCAGGGGTCATGCTCGCATGGGCGGTTTGGCAGCGCCAACACCGCGATGGATCGGCACCGCGGGTGTCGCTCGTCGGGCGTCGGTCAGAAGATGGCGCCGAGGAGGTACATGGCCGCAAGCAGCAGCGCCAGCAATCCAAGCGAGCCGCCCACCATGATGACGGCCTTCGTCTGGCTCGACGCGGCGCCCCTCGACAGCCGGTCAAGCACCGCGTCCGCGGGCAGCGTGCCGGCCAGAAAGCCGGCTCCGCACGAGGTGCAGTTCGGCTCGGCCAGCGGCACGGTGGCGCCGCAGCTCGCGCAGGGCCAACCCGTCTCCTTCGGGCCGGCGGTCGGCGCCTCGGCCGGCGCGAGCTCCTCCGCGCCGCGCTCCAAGAGGGCCAGCGGCGCGGTGAGCGGGTCGAAGATGTCGGACGACGCCGCGGCCGGCGCGGGCGGCAGGGGCGCAACCGGCGGTGGCGCGGGCGCAGGCCGCAGGTCGGCGTAGCACAACGTGCACCACTGCGCGCCCGGGCGCACCAGGGCGGCGCAGCGCGGGCAGCGTTCCGGGGCGGCGCCGGTCAAGGAGTCCACCGTCACGTCGTAAGCGTCGGCAGCCTTGGGCGCGAGCTTGACCGTCGCAGGCTCGTTCGTGCCGCCAGTTGCGCCGTGCGGTTGCTCCACTCGGACCACCGCCGAACCGACAGAATGCAGGAGCGCTGGAGACGGCGTGGCGACACCGGGGCAAGGCCGGATAACGTCCGTTCAACCGGACGTGTTCTCGGAGGTTTGGTGCGGCAGGTTTCCTCACCCGCGGTGGTGAGCATCCCGGACGACGCGACGTTGACGGACGCCGTGGCAAAGCATGCGCGAGAGACGCCCGACGCGGTGCTGTTCCAACGCCGCCCGGTGGCGCCGGCCGCGACGAGCAAACCGCCCGCGGCGGGTTCGTCGTCGGCGAGTCCGCGCCCGGTGCCGTGGTCGCCGCTGACCGCGGCCGAGTTCGAGCGGCAGGTCAACGCGCTGGCGGCCGGGCTCCTGGCGTCCGGCCTGCGGCCGGGAAACCGGGTCGGCCTGCTGTCGCGCACCCGTTACGAATGGACCCTCACCGACTACGCGCTGTGGCATGCCGGCTTGGTCACCGTGCCGATCTACGAGACGTCGGCCCCCGCCCAGGTCGCCTGGATCCTCGGCGACTCTGGCTGTGTGGCCGTCGTGGTCGAAAGCGGTGAGCACGCGTCCACGGTCGGACTGGTCCGCGACGAGTTGCCCGATCTGCAGCACGTCTGGGTGATCGAGCACGGCGCGCTCGATGAGCTGAGCGCCGCCGGCGCGGCCGCCGATCCGCAGGAGCTGGCGCTCGCGCACGGCGGCGTGAACGCCGCGTCGATCGCCTCGATTGTGTACACGTCAGGCACCACCGGCCGGCCGAAAGGCTGCGTGCTCACCCACCGCAACCTGCTGTACGGCTCGCGCAGCGCGGTCGCGAGTCTTCCGGCGCTCTTCGAGCACGACACGAGCGCGCTGCTTTTTCTGCCGCTCGCGCATGTGCTGGCTCGCGAGATTCAGGTGGCCACGCTGGAAGCCGCGGTGCCGGTGGGGCATTGCCCGAACACCTACACCCTGCAAGACGATTTGGTCTCGTTTCGACCCACGTTGCTGCTGGCCGTCCCGCACGTCTTCGAGAAGCTTTACGCGCTCGCCCAACAGCGGGCCGCCGACCAAGGCAAGGCGCGGGTCTTCGCGGCCGCGTCGGCGACCGCGATCGCCGCGAGCAAGGCGCGCGACAGCGGCCGAGTCCCGGTGTCGGTGCGCGTCAAGCGCGCGGTGTTCGACCTGTTGGTTTATCGCAAGTTGCGGGCCGCGCTCGGCGGCAACGTGCGGTGGGTCATCTCCGGGGGCGCGCCGCTCGGCCTGCGCCTCGGCCATTTCTTCCGCGGCGCCGGCATCCCGGTGCTGGAGGGTTGGGGCATGACCGAGAGCACCGCCGCCGCGGCGGTCAACCGCCCGGACAAGGTGCGCATCGGAACGGTCGGACCGCCGCTGGCCGGCGCCACGGTCGCGGTCGCGGCGGACGGCGAGCTGCTGATCCGCGGCCCGCACGTCTTCGAGCGCTACTGGGGCGACCCGGAGACGACGGCGCAAGCCATCGACGCGCAGGGGTGGCTGCACAGCGGCGACCTCGGCGTGGTCGACGACGACGGCTTCGTCACGGTGACCGGCCGCAAGAAGGAAATCATCGTGACGTCCGGGGGCAAGAACGTCTCACCGGCGATGCTCGAGGACCGGCTGCGCGGCCACCCGCTGGTGTCGCAGTGCATGGTCGTCGGCGACGGTCGGCCGCACATCGGGGCGCTCATCACACTCGACGAGGAGGCGCTGCAGGCGTGGAAACGCAAGGTCGGCAAGCCAACCGACGCCGACGTCGCCAGCTTGTGCCACGATCCCGACCTCCTCAAAGAGCTGCAGTCCGCGATCGAGGAGGCAAGCCGCGTGGTGTCACGCGCGGAGTCGATCAGGCGGTTCCGCGTTCTCGAGACCGACTTCAGCGAGGCGGCAGGAGAGGTCACCCCAACCCTGAAACTTCGGCGCGACGTCGTCTTGCGCACCCGGGCCGCCGACATCGACGCGCTCTACGCCCCGCCTGACGCGGCGCCGAGCCAGCCGTCGCCCCGAGCCACGCCGAGACATTGATGCCGGCGCAAGTCGAGACGCGCGGGCTGCGGGTGGCCTTCGGGCCGGTTGTCGCGGTCGACGGCCTCGACCTGTCGGTGCAACCGGGCGCCGCGGTCGCGCTCGTCGGCCGCAACGGCGCCGGCAAGTCCACGACGCTGCGGGTGCTGGCCGGCGTGCTGCCGCCCACGGCCGGCGAGGCCCGGATCGCGGGCATCGACGTCGGACGAGACCCCGCCGGGGCGAAGTCGCAGGTCGGGTACTGCCCGGACGTCGGCGGGCTCATCCCGCGGGCCACCCCGTGGGAGCACCTCGAGCTCGCCGCGAAGCTGCGCGGGCTGCGCGAAGGGTGGCGACAGCGCGCCGCCGACCTGCTGGATCGCTTCGAGTTGCTGGGCGCCGCCGACCGGGTGACCGCGGGTTTCTCGCACGGGATGGGACGACGGCTGTCCGTCGTCCTCGCCGTGTTGCACTCCCCGGCCGTGCTGCTGCTCGACGAGCCCTTCGACGGCGTCGACCCCTTCGGCGCCGAGGCGACGCTCGACGTCGTCGCCGAGGCGCGGGCCGGCGGTTCCGCCGTCGTCGTGTCCACCCACCTGCTGCAACTGGCCGTGCGGGCCTGCGACGAGGCGGTGGTGCTGCGCGGCGGGCGGGTCGTCGGCGCGGCGCCCGCGACGGAGTTGCGCGGCGAGGCCGGCGAGCACCGATACCGCAGCCTGCTGTCGTGACGGCGCGGTCATGAGCCAACTACTCGAGCTGGTCCGGCTGCGCTGGCGGATGGTGCGCAGCGAGCGGGTGCGGGTTGGGTTGGCGCTGCTCGCCGCGCTGATCCCCGGACTGCTGTGCGGCGCGGTGATCGCCGGTCAGCTGGCGCCGCGCGGCCGCTCGTTCGACGTCACGGTGCTCGCGCCAACGGCGTTCCTCGGCTTCGCGGTGCTCTCGCTGGTGGCGCCGCTCGCCGCTGGCGGCGGCAACGAGTTGTTCCCGCCCGAGCAACTGACGCCCTACCCGATTCGCCCGTCGACGGAGTTCGCCGCCTCTTTGCTGGTCGCGCCGCTCAACCTTGCGTGGATGACGCAGGCGTTGCTGCTGTTCGGCATCGCGTCGTTCGTCACCGGCGACCGGCCCGGTCTCGGGCTCGCGCTCGTCACGACGCTCGCCTACGTGGTGCTGGTGACGGTCGCCGGTCAAGCCGTCGCCTGGCTGGTCGTCGGCGCGCGCCAAAGCGCGGTCGGACGACGGTGGGTGTGGGCGCTGGCCGGCGTCGTCGCGGTGGCGATCGTCGTCGTCATGCGCGCCCACCTCGGATACGCGGTCCTCGACCGATCCCCGACCACCCCGGTGGTGACCACCGCGCTCGCCGGCGCGGCCGAACAGGTCGGACGTTGGCTCACCGGCACCGCCCAACTGGCGGGGCTGGCGGTGATCGCCTACTTCGCCGGCCAGCGGGCCTGCGCCTGGGCGTTGCGACGCCCGGGCGACGGCCGACGGTTCCGCGAGACGCGCACCCACCGCAGCCGACCGGCGGCTGGCGGGCCGGTGCGGGCGCTGGCGCGGGTCGACCGGGCCAGCGTGTGGCGGTCTCCCCCGCTGCGCCGCGGACTCGTGGTGCTCACCTTGCTGCCCGGGTTCGTCGCCGCCGGCGCGGGCCTGCAGTGGGAATCGCTGGTCGTGGTCCCCGCGCTGGTCACGGCCGGCGCCGGGCTGCTCTTCGGCGTCAACGTGTTCTGTCTGGACGGCGGCGGCGCGACCTGGCTCGCCTCGCTGCCGCACCCCCCGCGGCTCGTGATCGCGGCGAAGACGCTGGTGCTCGCGGAGACGATCGCGGCCAGCGGGCTGATCGCCGCGATCGCCGGCAGCCTGCGCGCGGAACACGCGCCCACACCGGCCGAGCTGGCCGCGTTGCTGGGCTGCGTCGTCGCCTGCTCGGCGGTGGTGCTCGCAACCTGCGTGCATGTGTCGCTCGCGCACCCGCGGCACGCGCTGCTTCGGGGCGGCCGCGACACCCCGGCCCCGCCCGCGGCGATGGCCGTCTACTCGGCGCGGCTGGCCACGGTCACCACCTTGATCGGGTTGCTGTTCGGCGGTGTCGCCCACGTCGGGTCCGCCTCCGGCGCGGTGCTGCTCACGATCGGGCTCACCACCTTGTCCGGTGTCTCACTCGCTCGCAGCGTGCGCAGTTGGGACGACCCACGCAAACGCGCGCAGATCGTCGCGACGGTGTCAAGCGGTTGAGCGGGTGAAACCTCGATCGGCGATGTCAAGCGATTGACCCTCGGTCCCGATAACCCGGATAACGGTTCGTCGACATGCCCCGACTCGACCACATCCGTACTATTTCCGTGCGAGAGTCAGCGCTAGCCGGCGACAGCGCAGCGAGTGTCGCGGGCGTTCGACACCCTTAGGGCGGTTTTGGGTGCGACGATGCGCAGGACCGCAGCATGCCGTCGAGCCGGAGAGGAGGACCGGACGCCGCAATGGCACGACGCACCGTCTTGCTGGTCGCGGCGATCCTTGTCGCCGCGCTTGGCGCCGTCCTCGTCGGCGTCTACGTGCACAACGTCAAGCAGAACGAGCTGGCCAGGCAGCAACCGGTCCAGGTGCTTGTCGCCAAGAAGGTGATCCCGGCCGGCACCACGGGCGCCGCGGCCGCCGCCGACGGCGCGCTCGACAAGAAGACCATCCCCCGCGACGCCGTCGCGTCGTCCGATGTGTTGAGCGACATTCGCCCGGTGGCCGACCTGGTCACGAACTCGCCGATTTTCCCCGGCGAGCAGATCCTGAAGGCGAAATTCGGCAAGCCGGGCGACACCACCCGACTCACCCTTTCCGACGACGGCACGCTGGCGGTCAGCATCTCGCTGTCCGACCCGAACCGGGTGGACGGCTACGTCATCCCCGGTTCCGACGTCGCGGTGTTCCTCACCACCAAGAGCGGCACCAAGCTGTTGTTGCCGCGCGCCACCGTCATCGCGGTCGGGTCGCGCACGTTGGTCCCGTCGTCCGGGCAAAACGCGAGCCAAAGCGACGCCAGCGTCGTGACGTTCGGCGTCAGCCAAGCCGACGCGCAAAAACTCATCTACGCGCAATCCGTCGGAACGCTCTACCTGGGCTTGCTGTCGAAAGACTCAAAGGTCGACAGCAAGCTGCCCGCGACCTCCACCGCGAATCTGTACGGATCGTGAGCGGGTCCAGATGAGCCTCATCGTCGAAGCCGATCCGACCCGCGCGGAAACCCTGCGGTCGGCGCTTGGCCCGGGCGTGCCGGTGCTCACGACAATCGACGACCTACGCCGCCACCTCGACGCGCATCCCGGCGAGGACGCCGTCGTCCTCGGCCCGTCCGTCGACCAAGAGGCCGCGTTCTCGTTGTCCGACAGCATGCGGATCGCCCGACCGAGCCTCGGAATCGTCTTGGTGCGACGGCGGATCGACACGCCCTTGCTGGTCGACGCGTTGCGCGCGGGCGTGCGCGAAGTGGTGGAGGAGCGCAACCTCGCGGGCGTCAACGACGCGGTGAAACGGGTGCGCGACGTCGCGGCCGCGATGCGGCAGCGCAGCAATCACGGCGAGGTCGAGGATTCCGGCCGCGGCGTGGTGGTCACGGTGTTCTCGGCCAAGGGCGGGTGCGGCAAGACGACACTGGCCAGCAACCTCGCGGCCTCGCTCGCAGACGGCGGACGACGGGAGGTCTGTCTCGTCGACCTCGACCTCAACTTCGGTGACGTCGCGATCGTGCTGCAACTGTTTCCCGCGCACACGCTCGCGGACGCCGTCCCGCTGATCGAAAACCTCGACCTGCCCGCGGTCACGGCGCTGCTCACGCCGCACTCGCCCGGGCTCTCCGCGCTGGTGGCGCCGGTGGAGCCGGGGTCGGCCGAAACCGTGCCGGCGTCGCTGATCTCCACGATCATCGGATTGCTGCGCGAGCAGTTCGCGTACGTCGTCATCGACACCCCGCCCGCGTTCACCGACCACGTCCTCGCGGCGTTCGACCAGTCCGACCTCATCGCGCTGCTGGCGACGCTCGACATCCCGGCGCTGAAGAACCTCAAGTTGACGCTGGAGACGCTGGATTTGTTGAACTACCCGCGCGAGCGCCTGCGCGTGGTGTTGAACCGCGCCGACTCCAAAGTCGGGTTGGCGCTGTCCGAAGTCGAGAAGACGCTGAAAGTGCCGATCGCGCTGCACATTCCGTCGTCGCGCGCGGTGCCGGCCTCCATCAACCGCGGCGTGCCGATCTTGCTCGACGACCCGAGTCACCCGGTGAGCCTGGCCATTCGGCAGTTCGGCGAGGAGCATGTGTTGCCATTGGCGCGCACCGGCTCGGAGCCGATTCCGTCGAACCTGCGCGCCGACCGGCGTGGGTTGCTGCGCAGGCGTTCGAAGGCATGAGCGAGGTGAACTGCCATGAGTCTCGCTGACCGGCTCGCCCAGGCGCGGCGCTCCCGCGACGCCGAGGCGCAAGCGTCGGCGCCGTCGCTCGAGGCGCACGCGCACTCCGCGCGCCGAAGCGCCGACCCGTTCGCCGATCTGAAGCGCACGGTGCACACGTCGTTGCTGGAAAGCCTCGGCCCCCAGTTGTACGACGCCAAATTCACCCAGGCCGACCTCGAGCAGAAGGTGCGGCACACCCTGCACGAGGTCTTGGCGCAAGAGGAGACACCGCTTTCGGTGGCCGACCGCGCCCGGATCGCGCAGGAGATCGCCGACGACATCTTGGGCTACGGTCCGCTGGAGCCGTTCCTGCGCGACCCGGAGATCACCGAGATCATGGTGAACGGGCACGACCAGCTCTATGTGGAGCGGGCCGGCAAGCTGCACCCGGCGGCGGCCACCTTCGTCGACGAGGCGCACCTGCGGCGCACCATCGACAAAATCGTCGCGCAAGTCGGACGACGCGTCGACGAGTCGAGCCCGATGGTCGACGCGCGACTGCCCGACGGCAGCCGAATCAACGCGGTGGTGCCCCCGGTCGCGGTCGACGGCTCGTTGCTGACCATCCGCAAGTTCGCCACTGACCCGTACGAGGCCGACGATCTCGTCGGCTTCGGCACGATGACCCCCGAGCTGGCCGAGTTCTTGCGCGGCTGCGTGCAAGCCCGATTGAACATCTTGGTGTCCGGCGGCACCGGTGCCGGCAAGACCACGACGCTGAACGTGCTGTCGTCGTTCATCCCGTCCGACGAGCGGATCATCACCATCGAGGACGCCGCGGAACTCCAACTGCACCAAGAGCACGTGTTGCGGCTCGAGGCGCGACCGCCGAACATCGAGGGCCGCGGCGAGATCCGGATCCGCGACCTCGTGCGCAACGCGCTGCGCATGCGTCCCGACCGCATCGTGGTGGGCGAGGTCCGCGACGCCGCGGCGCTCGACATGCTGCAGGCGATGAACACCGGCCACGACGGCTCGATCTGCACCGTGCACGCGAATTCCCCGCGCGACGTGCTCGCCCGCATCGAGACGATGGTTTTGATGGCCGGCATGGAACTTCCCGTCCGCGCGATTCGCGAGCAGATGGCAAGCGCCTTCGACTTGATCGTGCACCAAGCGCGCTTCAAGGACGGCAGCCGGCTCATCACGCACGTCACCGAGGTCGTGGGCATCGAGCCGGACTCGCTCGACGCCGTCGAGCTGCGCGAGCTGTTCGCCTTCGACCTCGGCCCCGGCTACGACGACTCAGGTCGCCCGCTCGGCCGGCTGCACCCCACCGACACGCTCGAGACCTTCGTCGACAAGCTGGGCGCCGCGGGCGTGCACCTCAAGCCCGCCCTTGTGCGCGCGGACGCCGGATGAGGCAACCGCGACGATGAAACACGCTTTGGCCCGACGATTGGCCGCGCTCGCAGTCGGTTTCGTCGCGGCCGGCGCGTTGTGCGAAGCCGCGGTGGCGGCACCCGCGCCCCCAGCGCCCTCCACGTCGTCCGCGGCGAGTGGCGCAGGCGGCCGAATCGTGCAGCTGACCACCGACCCCGGCTCGATTCAGGTCCTGTTCAGCGCGGTGGGGTTGCCCAATGACGCGTCGATCGATCCGGCTTCGGTGCGCCTGAGCGCCGACGGTGTCTCGATTCCATCGACCGCGAAAGCGGTTGGCGCCACACCGCCGCCGCAGGTCGTGCGCAGCGCGATGCTGGTCGTCGACATCAGCGGGAGCATGAAGGGCGCGGGCATCGACGGCGCCAAGGCGGCGGCGAACGCGTTCCTCGACGCGGTGCCCTCGGACGTGAAGGTCGGCTTGGTCACCGTGTCGACGACAGCGTCGCTGGCCGCGGCGCCAACCACCGACCGCGCGGCGTTGCGGGCGAAAGTCGCCGCGCTGCAAGCAAATGGCGACACCGCCTTGTACGACGGCACGCTGCTCGCCCTGCAAACTCTCGGCGCCGTCGGCTCCCGCACGATCGTGCTGCTGACCGACGGCCACGACGAAGGCAGCAAGGCGTCGTTGCCGCAGGTGGTGGCCGCGTTGAAGGCGACGAAGGGCGCCGTGCTCGACGCGGTCTCCTTCGGCACCGCGTCCGCCCAGGTCGAGCCGTTGCAGGAGCTGACGACCGCGGCCGGCGGGCGGGTCATCACCACGACGCAGGCCGGCGACTTCGCGCCGGCCTTCCGCCAAGCGGCGAAGGACATCGCGACGGAGGTGCTCATCACCGGCACGGTGCCGTCGAGCTTGGCCGGCAAGTCGGTCACCATCGAGGTGACGGCCACCGCCGGCGGCCGGAGGATCGGCGACACCGCGTTCACTCCGCTCGCGAATCCCGCCCCGGCGTCGCCGTCGGCCGCGGTCGGGCCGCGCCCGGTGGCGATCCAGCCCAGCAGCCTCGGCTCCTCGGGCACGTTCCAGATCGGCCTGGTCGCGCTTTTTTGCGGTCTGGTCGGGATTCTCGGCGTGGCCGCATGGAACGTCTCGACGGTCGACGCGCGCGAGACGCGGGTCCGCCGCCGGTTGTCGTTCTACACGCTCACCGGCCGCGGCTCGCGCAAAGAGTCGCAGACGACCGCGCTCGGCGACAGCTCCGTGGCCCGCTCGGCCGTGCAACTCGCCGGCCGCCTCGTCGTCTCGCGCGACTTCGACGCAAAGCTCGGACGACGGCTGGAAGGCGCCGGCGTCCCGCTGAAACCGGCGGAGTGGATTGTCATCCAGGCTGGCAGCGCGGTCGGGCTTGGCCTGCTTTTCCTTCTGCTGTCAGGCGGTTCGGCGTTAGCCGCGATCCTCGGCCTCATCGTCGGCGTCGGGGGGCCGATCGGGTATCTCGTCGTCAAGGAGTCCCGCCGCTCGTCCGCGTTCCTCGAGCAACTGCCCGACACGTTGAACTTGATCTCCGGCAGCCTGTCGGTCGGGCATTCGCTGGTGCAGGCGATGGACGCCGTCGTGAGAGAAGAATTGTCGCCGGTGTCGGTGGAGTTCAACCGGGCGCTCGTCGAGACGCGCCTCGGTGTTCCACCGGAAGACGCGCTCGAGGGCATCGCGAACCGCATGGACAGCCGGGACTTCGCCTGGGTCGTCATGGCGATCCGCATCCAGCGCGAGGTCGGTGGGAACCTCGCCGAGGTGCTCACCACGGTCGCCGGCACCATTCGAGAGCGCGAGCGGTTGCGCCGCCAGGTGCGCGGTCTGTCGGCCGAAGGCCGGTTGTCGGCATGGATCCTCGGCGCGCTGCCGCCGGTGTTCGGCACCTATCTCGTGCTCGTGCGGCCCAACTACATCAAGCCGCTGTTCACCGACCCGCTCGGCATCATCATGCTCGTGGTTCTGCTGGCGACGATGACCGCCGGCGTCGTGTGGTTGTCGCGCATCGTCAAGGTCGAGGTGTGAGGGAGGCGGTCTGACAATGTCGCAGGGCGCGCTGCTGGCACTCGGTGTCGGGGCCATTTTCGCCGGCATCACGGCTGCGATCATCACCTTGGGCGCCGCCGCCTCGCAGCGCCAACAAGTGAGCCGGTCGCTGGCCGCGCTCGACGCGCTCGGGACGCGCCCCGAGCAGGTCCGCCGCGAACTCGACCGCCCGTTCAGCGAACGCGTGGTCAATCCGCTGGTGGCCCGGCTCGGCCGCTTGGGCAACCGGTTCAGCCCTCGCGACGAGTCGGCCCGGCTGCGGCACAAGCTCGAGCTCGCGGGCAGCCCGATCAAGTGGGACGCCGAGCGGGTGCAGGCCTTCAAGATGCTCGGTCTCATCGCCGGCGCCGTCGTCGGTGTCGCCTTCCCGCTGCTGTTCGGCGCCGGTCTGCCGGTGACGATGGGCGTCGCGATCGTGCTCACGCCGCTTGGCTACTTCATCCCCGACATCACGCTGTACCAAGTCGCGTACAACCGAAACGAGCGCATCCGCCGCGACCTGCCCGACTCGATGGACCTGCTCACCATCTCGGTCGAGGCCGGACTGCCGTTTGACTCGGCGTTGTCGCAGGTCGCGCGCAACACCCGCGGGCCGCTGGCCGAGGAATTATTCCGCGTGCTGCAGGAGATGCAGATCGGCCTGGGCCGCATCGAGGCGCTGCGCGCGCTGGCCGAGCGCACCAATGTGGTCGAGTTGCGCGGGTTCGTCACCGCGATGGTGCAAGCCGACCAGTTCGGCATTCCGATCGCGAACGTGTTGCGGGTGCAATCGCGCGACATGCGGGTGAAACGGACCCAGCGGGCGGAGGAGCAGGCGCAGAAGGTGCCGGTGAAGATCCTCTTCCCGCTGGTGTTCTGCATTTTGCCCGCGCTCTTCATCGTCGTCATGGGTCCCGCGGCGATCTCCGCCTATCACAACCTGTTGCATTGAGGCGGGGTGATGTCGTGAAGCCCGGACGTCGCTTCGCCCGGCTCGCCGAACCTCGGACGCTGGTGTCGGCAGTTCGCCTGGCGCTGCTCGGGTTTTGCTTCGTCGTCGCCGCGCTCGACACCCATCCGCGTCGGGCCGTCGCGGGCGCGCTGGTGCTCGCAGCGGCCGCGCTGGTCGCCTACACCCCGGCGAAGAACCCGCTGATCCGTCGGTTGCTGCCGACCGTCGAGGCGTGTGTGGCGGCGGCCGGCATTGTCGCTCCGCCGTCCGACCGCACCGGGTTGCTGCCCTACCTGCTCGCGCCGGCTTTCGCGGCCGGCCTGCTTCACGGCCTGACACCGGCCGTCAACGCGGCCGGGCTGGCGGCTCTTGTGTTGTTGCTAGGACACCTGCTCGCGCACAACCCGCAGTCGTTGCAAAGCTTCGGAGCCGATTCCGCGCAGTGGATTTTCCTTGCGCTGGCCGTCGGCATGTTGGCCGCCTGGATTCGCCGGCTGGCCGCCTCGTCGTCGTCCGATGTGAATCGCTCGTATGAGGCGGCCTACGAGCTGCTGAGCCAGTTGCGGACGGTGAGCCGCCAGCTGTCGGGCGGCCTGGACGCCGTGAGCCTCGCGCAGGGCTTGCTGCAGGAACTTCAAGCGCACGTCGGCTTCGACCGAGGCGCGGTGCTCGTCAAAGCCGACGGCGGGCGACTCGTGCCGCTCGCGCTCGAGGGCACGACCTTCGTCGATTGGGACACCTCACTGGCCGCCG
>DASVDW010000032.1:0-2450 GCA_036380925.1 Acidothermaceae bacterium | reverse complement strand
ATTGTGAGCGCACGCGCCGATGCGAATGTGTGGAACGACGGCGCGAATTTGTGTGGAAGGCCGAGAGTCCGTTCTCAGAAATCGGGCTCTGACCTTGCCGTTCGCAGTTTCGTCACCACCCCGCCACACGTGTCGACGCCGGGTGAAAACTGACCCCGTGTCGCCGCCCGAAAATTGACCCCCTTCATTTGAGCCTGGCTCGTAGTCGAGCTGGGAGGAAGCGGGTGTTGTCAGTGGAGAACTGGGCGGAGATCCGTCGGTTGCATCGCGCCGAGGGGATGCCCATCAAGGCGATCGCGCGGGTGATGGGGATCAGTAAGAACACGGTGAAGGCGGCGTTGGCAAGCGGCGGGCCGCCGAGGTATCAGCGGGCGAGGCCGCCGTCGATCGTCGACGCGGTTGAGCCTCGGATCCGCGAGTTGTTGCAGGCGTGGCCGAGCATGCCGGCCACGGTGATAGCCGAGCGGATCGGCTGGGATCGCGGGATCACGGTGCTCAAGCAGCGTGTGGCGCAGCTGCGGCCGGCGTATCTGCCGGTGGACCCGGCGTCGCGGACCACCTATGCGGCGGGCGAGGTCGCGCAGTGCGACTTGTGGTTCCCGCCGATCGAGTTGCCGGTCGGGTTCGGCCAGACCCGGACCGCGAGGCAGTTGCCGGTGCTGACGATGGTCACCGGCTATGCGCGGTGGTTGTCGGCGACGCTGATTCCCTCGCGGTGCGCGCAGGATCTGTTCGCCGGCTGGTGGCGGCTGATCGAGGCGTTGGGGGCGACACCGCGGCTGCTGGTCTGGGACGGGGAGGGCGCGATCGGCAAACACCGGCCGGGCGGCTCGCTGCTCACGCCGGAGTGCCAGGCGTTTCGCGGGACGCTCGCGACCAAGGTGTATGTGTGCAGGCCGCGCGACCCGGAGGCCAAGGGGCTGGTCGAGCGGGCGCATGACTATTTGGAGCGGGCGTTCCTGCCTGGCCGCTCGTTTTCCTCGCCCGCCGACTTCAACGCCCAGCTGTGGGGTTTCCTGGCCCGGGCGAATCACCGCCAGCATCGGGTGTTGGGTTGCCGGCCGGCGGACCGGATCGAGGCGGACAAGGCGGCGATGCTGGGTTTGCCGCCGGTGCCGCCGACGACAGGCTGGCGGGCCTCGACCCGGCTTCCGCGCGACCACTATGTGCGTTTGGACGGCAACGACTACTCGGTGCACCCCGGCGTGATCGGGCGGCGGGTCGAGGTCGTGGCCGACCTGGAGCGGGTGAAGGTTTTCTGCGAGGGCAAGCTCGTCGCGGACCACGAGCGGATCTGGGCGGCGCACCAGACGATCAGCGATCCCGAGCACGTCGCCGCCGCGGCGCTGTCGCGCTCGCGGCGGGTCGGCGCGGTCCGCCCAACGACCGGGCTCGAGGTCGAGACCCGGCGGCTTTCCGACTACGACGCGGCGTTAGGCGTCGACGGCGGGGTGGCCTGATGCCCACCGCCAAGACCACGCTGGCGCGCGACGTCGCCGCCGAGATCGCGTTCTTGACCCGGGCGCTGAAGGCGCCGACGCTGCGCGAGTCCGTCGACCGGCTCGCCGAGCGGGCCCGCGCCGAATCGTGGACCCATCAGGAGTTCCTCGTCGCCTGCCTGCAACGCGAGGTCGCCGCCAGAGAGGCCCACGGCGGGGAAGAGCGGATCCGCGCGGCTAGATTCCCCGCCCGCAAGACGCTGGAGGAGTTCGACTTCGACCACGCCCGCGGCCTCAAACGCGACACCGTCATGCACTTAGGCGCCTTGGATTTCGTCGCCGGCAAGGAAAACGTGGTGTTCCTCGGACCCCCCGGCACCGGCAAGACGCATCTGGCCACCGGGTTGGCGGTCCGCGCCTGCCAAGCCGGCCACCGCGTGCTGTTCGCCACCGCCAGCGAATGGGTGGACCGCCTCGCGGGCGCCCACCACGCAGGGCGCCTGCAAGCCGAGCTCGTCCGGCTGGGCCGCTACCCGCTCCTGGTCGTCGACGAGGTCGGCTACATCCCCTTCGAGCCAGAAGCCGCGAACCTGTTCTTCCAACTCGTCTCCTCCCGCTACGAACGAGCCAGCCTCATCGTCACCAGCAACAAGCCGTTCGGCCGCTGGGGCGAGGTCTTCGGCGACGACGTCGTCGCCGCCGCGATGATCGACCGGCTCGTCCACCACGCCGAAGTCATCGCGCTCAAAGGCGACAGCTACAGACTCAAAGACCGAGACCTCGGCCGCGTCCCCGCGGCCACCGACGAACAATGAACCAACGCGACTGTTCAACTTTCGCGTGCCGTCGCCTGTTCAGATTTCGAGTGCCGTTGACAAGCTGGTCGGTCGAGCCAAATCGTTGCGTGCGAGAGGACGTCGATCGACCTCGCAGCATCAGCGGTCGTTTCTTGTGCGGCTCGGCCGGCATCTCGGAGAGAGGCAAGCCGTTCCGTCGAGATGGGTGACCACC
>DASVDW010000031.1:0-27146 GCA_036380925.1 Acidothermaceae bacterium | reverse complement strand
GTTGATCACCCGGCGGTACAGGTCGTTCAGGTCGGACGTCGCGAAGCGACCGCCGTCCAGCTGCACCATCGGCCGCAGGTCCGGCGGGATCACCGGAACGCAGTCGAGCACCATGCCCATGGGTGAGTTGCGGGTGTTGAGAAACGCGCTGACGACCTTGAGCCGCTTGAGGGCGCGGGCCTTCTTCTGGCCGCGGCCGTTGCGGATCTGGTCGCGCAGCGACTCGGCCTCGGCCTCCAGGTCGAAGCTCTCGAGCCGCTCCTTCAGCGCCTGCGCGCCCATGCCGCCGCGGAAGTACTGACCGAACCGGTCACGCATCTCGCGGTAGAGCACCTCGTCGCCTTCGAGGTCTTGCACCTTCAGGGCCTTGAACCGGGCGAGCACCTCGTCGAGGCGGTCGATCTCGCGCTGCGCGCGGTCGCGGAGCTGCCGCATCTCGCGCTCGGCGCCCTCGCGCACCTTGCGCTTGGCGTCGCTCTTCGCGCCCTCGGCCTCGAGGGCCGCGAGGTCTTCCTCGAGCTTCTTCGCGCGCGCGTCGACGTCGGCGTTCTTGCGGTCGTCGATCTCCTGCCGCTCGACGGAGATCTGCGCCTCGATGCTGGGCAGGTCGCGGTGGCGGGCGTCCTCGTCGACCCAGGTGATCATGTAGGCCGCGAAGTAGATGATCTTTTCGAGGTCCTTCGGCGCGAGGTCGAGCAGGTAGCCGAGCCGGCTCGGGACGCCCTTGAAGTACCAGATGTGGGTGACCGGCGCGGCGAGCTCGATGTGGCCCATCCGCTCCCGGCGGACCTTGGCGCGGGTGACCTCGACGCCACAGCGCTCACAGATGATGCCCTTGAAACGCACCCGCTTGTACTTGCCGCAGTAGCACTCCCAGTCGCGGGTCGGCCCGAAGATCTTCTCGCAGAACAGGCCGTCCTTCTCAGGGCGCAAGGTGCGGTAGTTGATGGTTTCCGGCTTCTTGACCTCGCCGTGCGACCACTGGCGGATGTCGTCAGCGGTGGCCAGGCCGATACGCAACTCGTCGAAGAAGTTGACGTCGAGCACAGGTTGTCTTCTTTCTCTGTTCTCCAGTTACGGAGTTGTCCCAGTCGCGGACGGATGGGCGGGGGCTGTTCTCGGACGACGGGACCGCCGTCCGAGACTCGAGCTCGCCCTACACTTCTTCGACGCTGCTCGGCTCGCGCCGGGACAGGTCGATGCCGAGCTCTTCCGCGGCGCGGAAGACCTCGTCGTCGGTGTCGCGCATCTCCAAGGTCATGCCGTCGCTGGAGAGCACCTCGACGTTGAGGCACAGCGACTGCATCTCCTTGACCAGCACCTTGAACGACTCGGGGATGCCCGGCTCGGGGATGTTCTCGCCCTTGACGATCGCCTCGTAGACCTTCACCCGGCCGAGGACGTCGTCGGACTTGATGGTGAGCAGCTCCTGCAGCGCGTACGCCGCGCCGTAGGCCTCCAGCGCCCAGACCTCCATCTCGCCGAAGCGCTGACCACCGAACTGCGCCTTACCACCCAGCGGCTGCTGGGTGATCATCGAGTACGGGCCGGGCGAGCGGGCGTGCAGCTTGTCGTCGACCAGGTGGTGCAGCTTCAGGATGTAGATGTAACCGACGCTGACCGGCGCCGGGTACGGCTCACCCGAGCGGCCGTCGAACAGCCTGGCCTTCCCGTCGCCGCCGACCATCTGCATACCGTCGGCGTTGGGCAGCGTCGATGAGAGCAGCCCGGTGATCTCGTCCTCGCGGGCGCCGTCGAAGACCGGGGTGGCGACCAGCGTGTCCGCGGGCGCCTCCAACGCGTTGATGTCGGCGAGCCGCTTCACCCACGCGTCCGACGCGCCGCCGTCGACCTTCCAGCCGGACTTCGCGGCCCAGCCGAGATGGGTCTCGAGCACCTGGCCGACGTTCATCCGGCCCGGGACGCCGAGCGGGTTGAGCACGATGTCGACCGGCGTGCCGTCCTCCAGGAACGGCATGTCCTCCTCGGGCAGGATCTTGGAGATCACACCCTTGTTGCCGTGCCGGCCGGCCAGCTTGTCGCCGTCGGTGATCTTGCGCTTTTGCGCGACGTAGACCCGCACCAGCTCGTTGACGCCGGGCGGCAGCTCGGCGTCGTCGCGGGTGAAGACCTTGACGTCGATGACCTTGCCCTTTTCGCCGTGCGGCACCTTCAGCGAGGTGTCGCGCACCTCGCGCGCCTTCTCGCCGAAGATCGCGCGCAACAGCCGCTCTTCGGGGGTCAGCTCGGTCTCGCCCTTGGGTGTGACCTTGCCGACCAGCACGTCGCCCGGCACCACGTCGGCGCCGATGCGGATGATGCCCCGCTCGTCGAGGTCGGCGAGCACCTCCTCGCTGACATTGGGGATGTCGCGGGTGATCTCCTCAGGGCCGAGCTTGGTGTCGCGGGCGTCGACCTCGTGCTCCTCGATGTGGATCGAGGACAGCACGTCGTCCTTCACCAGGCGCTGGGAAAGGATGATCGCGTCTTCGTAGTTGTGGCCCTCCCACGGCATGAACGCGACCAGCAGGTTGCGCCCGAGCGCCATCTCGCCGTTGTCGGTGCAGGGGCCGTCGGCGATCGCCTGGCCGGCCTCGACCCGCTGGCCTTCGTCGACCATCGGCTTTTGGTTGATGCAGGTGCCCTGGTTGCTGCGACGGAACTTGGCCATCCGGTACGTCTGCCGGGTGCCGTCGTCGGCCATGACCGTGACCGCGTCGGCGGAGACCTCCTCGACGACGCCGGCCTTCTCCGACACGGTGACGTCCCCGGCGTCGACCGCCGCGCGGAACTCCATGCCGGTGCCGACCAGCGGCGCCTCCGACTTGAGCAACGGCACGGACTGGCGCTGCATGTTCGAGCCCATCAGGGCGCGGTTGGCGTCGTCGTGCTCCAGGAACGGGATCATCGCGGTCGCGACCGACACCATCTGCCGCGGCGAGACGTCCATGTAGTCGACGCTGGACGGCGGGACGAAGTCGACCTCGCCGCCCTTGCGGCGCACCAGCACCCGCTCCTCGGCGAAGCTGCTGTCGGCGTTCAGCGGCGCGTTGGCCTGCGCGATGACGAAGCGGTCTTCCTCGTCGGCGGTCAGGTAGTCGACCTCGTCGGTGACCACGCCGTTGTCGACCTTGCGGTACGGCGTCTCGACGAAGCCGAACGCGTTGATGCGGCCGTGGGTGGCCAGCGAGCCGATCAGGCCGATGTTCGGCCCCTCGGGGGTCTCCACCGGGCACATCCGGCCGTAGTGGCTGGGGTGCACGTCGCGGACCTCCATGCCCGCGCGCTCACGGGACAGGCCGCCCGGGCCGAGCGCCGACAGCCGGCGCTTGTGGGTCAGCCCGGCCAGCGGGTTGGTCTGGTCCATGAACTGGCTGAGCTGGGACGTTCCGAAGAACTCCTTGATGCTCGCCACGACCGGCCGGATGTTGATCAGGGTCTGCGGCGTGATCGCCTCGACGTCCTGCGTGGTCATCCGCTCGCGGACGACCCGCTCCATGCGCGCGAGACCGAGCCGGACCTGGTTTTGGATCAGCTCGCCGACCGTGCGCAACCGCCGGTTGCCGAAGTGGTCGATGTCGTCCTCCTCGACCACCACGCTGCGACCGGCGAGGTTCATCTCCGTCTCGCCCGCGTGCAACCGGACGACGTACTCGATCGTGGCGACGATGTCGTCCTCGGTCAGCGTGCCTTGGGTGAACGGCAGGTCGAGGCCGAGCTTCTTGTTGACCTTGTAGCGGCCGACCTTGGCCAGGTCGTAGCGCTTGGGGTTGAAGTACAGGTTGTCGAGCAGCGTCTGCGCCGCCTCGCGGGTGGGCGGCTCGCCCGGGCGAAGCTTGCGGTAGATGTCGATCAGCGCCTCGTCTTGGGTGTGGACGTGGTCCTTCTCCAAGGTGGCCCGCATCGACTCGTAGTGGCCGAACCGCTCGAGGATCTTCGCGTCGTCCCAGCCGAGGGCCTTCAGCAAAACGGTGACGCTCTGCTTGCGCTTGCGGTCGACGCGGACGGCCACGGCGTCGCGCTTGTCGATCTCGAACTCGAGCCAAGCGCCGCGACTCGGGATGATCTTGCAGCCGAAGACGTCCTTGTCGGAGGTCTTGTCGATCGTCTTGTCGAAGTACACGCCGGGCGAGCGGACCAGCTGCGAGACGACGACGCGCTCGGTGCCGTTGATGATGAAGGTGCCCTTGTCGGTCATGAGCGGGAAGTCGCCCATGAACACGGTCTGGCTCTTGATCTCACCGGTCTGGTTGTTCACGAACTCCGCGGTGACGAACATCGGCGCGGAGTAGGTGAAGTCGCGCTCCTTGCACTCCTCGATGGAGTTCTTCGCCGGCTCGAACCGGTGGTCGCGAAACGACAGCGACATCGTGCCGGAGAAGTCTTCGATCGGGCTGATCTCGTTGAATATCTCTTCAAGCCCGGACGACGTGTTGACGTCGTCGCGGCCCGCCTTCTTGGCGGCTTCTACTCGGGCTTTCCACGCGTCGTTGCCGAGCAACCAGTCGAACGAGTCGACCTGCAGGGCGAGCAAGTTCGGAACCTCGAGCGGTTCGCGAATCTTGGCGAATGAGACGCGGGGAGGGGTGGGAACTGATGAGCGGGGGGCGGTGGCAGTGCTGGAGGTGCCGGCGGAGTTGCGCGAGGCGGCCAAGTGAAGTCCTTCCAGGGCTCGCGGTGTCATTCGCGATGTCGTCGTGCGCACGACGGACCGCCCGCGTCCAACGAGCGAGCACGGGGGGTCAGAGGACAGCGCAAAAGAGCAGTGTAGCCAACGGGCGCACTGCTGTCGAGGCGGCCCTCATCGAGCCGCCCGAGGTATTGGGCCGACACACAGGAGCGGCCGCAGACCCAACCGAAGTATTCACAGGTACTGCGAGGATGCGCGCTGTGCAGGCGCCGCGTCAAGCGGTGCGGCCCGATTGTGCACGACCGGCTCAACGTCGACGCGGCGCGGAAGTTGATCACACCGGCGCTCACGGCCGCGATCGGGAAACGCAAGACCGCCGGCTGCCCAGCGTCTGGGCGGCCGGCGGTCTGCGCGATCGGCTGCTTGAGCCTTACTTCAAGGTCACCTTGGCGCCGGCGCCCTCGAGCGACGCCTTGGCCTTGTCGGCGGCCTCCTTGTTGACCTTCTCGAGCACCGGCTTGGGAGCGCCGTCGACGAGGTCCTTGGCCTCCTTCAGACCGAGGCTGGTGAGCTCGCGGACGGCCTTGATGACCTGGATCTTCTGCGCGCCGGCGTCGTCGAGGATGACGTCGAACTCGTCCTGCTCCTCGGCCGCGGCCTCGCCGCCACCGGCGCCACCGGCGGCTGGCGCAGCGGCGACGGCCACCGGAGCGGCCGCGGTGACGCCAAAGGTCTCTTCGAACTGCTTCACGAACTCCGACAGCTCAAGAAGCGACAACTCCTTGAACGCGTCGATGAGCTCTTCGGTGCTGAGCTTCGCCATGGTGGCGGGTCCTTCCTAACGGCTGAAACGGGTCTGCTGGGTTGGTTGGGTCAGGCTTGCGGGTCGGAGCCGTCTTGCTCGGCCTTGGCGCGCAGCGCCTCCGCGAGCCGGGCGGCCTGCGAGAGCGGCGCTTGGAACAACGCGGCCGCCTTGGCGAGGGTGGCGTTGGCCGCCCCGGCCACCTTGGCGAGGAGCACCTCGCGCGACTCAAGGTCGGCGATCTTGGACAGCTCCGCGGCGCTGATCAGCTTGCCGTCAAGGACGCCGCCCTTGATGACGAGCAGGGGGTTGGCCTTGGCGAAGTCGCGCAGGCCTTTGGCGGCCTCCACGGGGTCGCCCTTGACGAAGGCGACCGCGGACGGGCCCTCGAGCAGCGACTCGAGCTGCTCCAGGCCGGCGTCGCGAACCGCGATCTTCGACAGGGTGTTCTTCACCACGGCGTACTCCGTGGTCTCACCGAGTGCCCGCCGCAGCTGGGTCAGCTGCGACACGGTGAGGCCGCGGTACTCGGTGAGCACGGCCGCCTTCGAGCTGCGGAAGTTCTCCGTCAGCTGCGCGACGGCGCTCGCCTTGTCAGGCCTTGGCATGGGTGCGCAGGCCTCCTTCCGGGTGCGGTGATGCCGGGAAGCGAAGGACCGCGAAATGCGAAACGCCCCGGCGCAGCGCGCACGGGGCGGGCCGGACGACTGTTGCGTCGCACCGGTGCAACGTGTGCCTGCGCGGGCCGCCCGCTTCGCGGGACCTTCGGGCGGTCGCGGACAAGCCGCGCTCGCCGACCGGCGGTCTGTGGCGGGTCAACAGTACGTGGTGGGTCGGGGCCGGTCAAAACCGGGGCGCCCGCGCTCGGAGGTTGCGGTCCGATCGGCCAGTTGTGTCGGCCAGCACGCGGTAGACCGCGTGTCCGCCGACACAACTCGCCGCGGCGGGGTGCGGGCGCCGCTCAGACGGTGGCCGCCTCGTCGGCGAGCAGGCCGCGGGTGCGGTTCGGGTCGACCGGAATGCCGGGGCCCATCGTGGTCGTGATGGTGGCCTTCTTGACGTAGCGCCCCTTGGCCGCGGACGGCTTGAGTCGCAACACCTCGTCGATCGCGGCCGCGTAGTTCTCCACCAGCTGCTGGTCGGTGAACGAGGTCTTGCCGATGATGAAGTGCAGGTTGGCCTGCCGGTCGACGCGGAACTCGATCTTGCCGCCCTTGATGTCGGCGACCGCCTTGCCCACGTCGTTGGTGACCGTGCCGGTCTTGGGGTTGGGCATCAGGCCGCGGGGACCGAGCACCCGGCCGAGCCGACCGACCTTGCCCATCAGGTCGGGCGTCGACACCGCGGCGTCGAAGTCGAGGAACCCGCCGGCCACCCGCTCGATGAGCTCGTCGGCGCCCACGACGTCGGCGCCCGCCGCCCGCGCCTCCTCGGCGCGGTCGCCGGTGGCGAACACCAGCACCCTGGCGGTCTTGCCGGTGCCGTGCGGCAGGTTGACCGTGCCGCGGACCATCTGGTCGGCCTTGCGCGGGTCGACCCCCAAAGACAGCGCGACTTCGACGGTGCCCGGGTTCTTCGTGGTCGAAGTCTCGCGGGCCAGCCGGACCGCCTCAAGCGGGCCGTAAAGCTTGTCTCGGTCGACCTTCGCGGCCGCGGCGGTGTAGGCCTTGCTGCGCTTCATGTGCTGCTCCAATCGAAACGGAGTTCGTGGTACCTCGGGCCGCGCTCGGCCCTCCCACGGGTGTCGCCTGAGAAAGTTCGGGTCGAAAAACTCAGCCGTTGACGGTGATGCCCATCGACCGGGCGGTGCCGGCGATGATCTTCTCCGCGGCGTCGAGGTCGCGCGCGTTGAGGTCGGGCATCTTCGTCTGCGCGATCTCGCGCACCTGCTCGCGGGTCAGCGAGGCCACCTTCGTCTTGTTCGGCACCGCCGAACCCTTCTCCACGCCCGCCGCCTTCTTAATGAGCTCGGGCGCCGGCGGCGTCTTGGTGATGAAGGTGAACGAGCGGTCTTCGTACACCGAGATCTCGACCGGGATCACGTTGCCGCGCTGCGACTCGGTGGCCGCGTTGTACTGCTTGCAAAAGTCCATGATGTTGACGCCGTGCTGACCGAGCGCCGGGCCGATCGGCGGCGCGGGCGTCGCGGCGCCTGCGTTGATCTGCAGCTTGATGATCGCCGCGAGTTTCTTCTTCGGGGGCATGGCTGGTCCTTCGCAATGACATCGACGGCCCGTTCGGGCCGTTCAAGGGTACGGGACGACGTTGGGCGGTGGCTCTCCGGCGTCCGACTAGATCTTGGAGACCTGGTTGAACTGCAACTCCACCGGAGTCTCTCGGCCGAAGATCGACACCAACACCTTGAGCTTTTGCTGGTCGGCGTTGATCTCGCTGATCGTCGCCGGCAAGGTGGCGAAGGCGCCGTCGGTGACGGTGACCGACTCGCCGACCTCGAAGTCGACGATCTTCGGCACCGCGGCCGCGGCCGCCTCCTTCTGCTCCTTGGTCGCCGGGGCGAGGAAGCGGTAGACCTCGTCCAGCGTCAGCGGCGACGGCTTGCTGGAGCTGGGACCGACGAAACCGGTGACCGCAGGCGTGTAACGCACCGCCGACCACGACTCGTCGGTCATCTCCATGCGCACCAGGAGGTAGCCGGGGAACACGTTGCGCTTCACGTTTTGCCGCTTGCCGTTCTTGATCTCGACGACCTCTTCTTGCGGCACCTCGATCTGGTAGATGAAGTCCTCCATGTTGAGGGACTGCATCCGGGTCTCGAGGTTCGTCTTCGCCTTGTTCTCGTAGCCGGCGTAGGTGTGCACGACGTACCACTCGCCGGGCGCGTTGCGCAGCGACTGCCGAAACGCCTCGGCAGGGTCGACCTCGTCATCGACGGCGGCCGGGTCGAGATCGGGCGCGACCTCCTGGGTCGAAGTCTCCGACGACGCGCCGTCGCGCGGCTCGTCGGGCTCGCTCGGCCAGGGTGACTCGCTCACGGGGTATCGGTTCCTTCTCTGGCGGTTCGGCGCGGGCGCGGGGTGGACGGTGTGGTTGGACCAGCGGGCGGGCTCGGTCAGCCCCAGATCTTCAGGACCGACCAGTTGGCGAAGTAGTCGACCCCGAACACGATCATCATCACGATGACCGAGAAAACCAAGGTCACGATGGTGTAGGTGATCAGCTCTTTGCGGGTCGGCCAGATGACCTTGCGCAACTCCGCGACGATCTGCCGCCACCACAAGCCGATCCGCTCGAACACGTTGCGACGCTCGACCGGCCGGGCCGATCGACGCTCCGGCTCGGCCGACCTGGCGCCCGCGCCGGATGTGGTGTCGCTCACGTGAAACCTTCTCTCGAGTGCTGCCGGACCGCTTGGCAGGGCAGGAGGGACTCGAACCCCCAACCGCCGGTTTTGGAGACCGGAACTCTAACCAATTGAGCTACTGCCCTATACGAGCTTGTGTGCGCGCGCGGTCACCGGGCGCGAACCCGGGACTAGCTTCGACAGTGTACGTGGCAGCTCCGAAACGGTCGAACGCGACGGTCGCGCGCCCGCCTCGCCGACCGCGGCCCGGCCCGAATCCCACGAGCGCCGCGCCGGACGCCCGTGAAACGATGAGGCCATGACCGACAGCACCGCAACCCCTGCCCGCGCCCGAGTCTCCCGCCGGATCGGCGGCATCGCCGAGTCCGCCACCCTCGCGGTCGACGCGAAGGCGAAGGCGCTGAAGGCCGCCGGCCGACCGGTGATCGGCTTTGGCGCCGGCGAACCCGACTTCCCAACCCCGGAGGCGATCGTCGAGGCGGCCGTGCAGGCCGCTCGCGACCCGAAGAACCACCGCTACACGCCGACGCCAGGCCTGCCCGAGCTGCGCGAGGCGATCGCGGTCAAGACCAAGCGCGACTCCGGCTACGACGTCAAAGCGGCCCAGGTGGTCGTCACCAACGGCGGCAAGCAGGCTGTGTACCAGACGTTCGCCACCCTGCTCGACCCCGGCGACGAGGTCTTGCTGCCGGCGCCGTACTGGACGACGTACCCCGAGGCGATCGCGCTGGCCGGCGGCGTGGCCGTCGAGGTTCCCACCGACGAGTCGACCGGTTTTCGGGCGAGCGTCGACCAGCTGGAGGCGGCTCGCACGCCGCGCACCAAGGTGCTGCTGTTCTGCTCGCCGTCCAATCCCACCGGCGCGGTCTACACCCCAGACGAGGTCGCCGCGATCGGCCGCTGGGCGGTCGAGCACGGCGTCTGGGTGGTCACCGACGAGATTTACGAGCACCTGGTGTACGGCGACGCGGTCTTCTCCTCGATGCCGGTGCAGGTCCCGGAGCTGGCCGACACCTGCGTCGTCCTCAACGGCGTCGCGAAGACCTACGCGATGACCGGCTGGCGGGTGGGCTGGATGATCGGCCCGGCCGACGTCGTCAAGGCGGCCACCAACCTGCAGTCGCACCTGTCGTCGAACGTGTCGAACGTCTCTCAGCGGGCGGCTCTCGCCGCGGTGTCCGGCGACCTCACCGCGGTGGCCAAGATGCGCGCGGCGTTCGACCGGCGGCGGCAGACCATCGTCCGCATGCTCGGCGAGATCCCCGGCGTGGTGTGCCCGGAGCCGCAGGGCGCCTTCTACGCCTACCCGTCGGTGCGTGAGCTGATCGGCAAGGAGGTCCGCGGCAAGCGTCCGGCGTCGTCCGCGCAGCTCGCCGAGCTGGTGCTCGAGGAGGCCGAGGTCGCGGTCGTGCCCGGCGAGGCGTTCGGCACGCCGGGCTACTTCCGGATGTCGTACGCGCTCGGCGACGACGACCTCGTCGAAGGCGTCAACCGGATGGCGAAGCTGCTGTCAGAGGCGCGCTGATCGCCTAGAGCGTCAGCCCGACCAACACCGGCTCGGGTTCAAGCCGAATTCCGAACTTCGCCTGCACGCCGTCGCGAATGGCGCGGGCGAACGCGACGAGCTCGGACGACGTGGCCCCGCCGCGGTTGACGATGGCGAGCGTGTGCTTGCTCGACAGTCCGACGTGGCCCTCGCCGAAGCCGCGGTGAAAGCCGGCCTGCTCGATCAGCCACGCCGCCGGCACTTTCACCACGCCGTCGGGCCCGGAGGCGATCGGCCAACTCGGCGCCCCGGCCGGAACGGCCGACGCCGGGAGCACCGGATTGGTGAAGAACGAGCCGACGCTGACCGAGTCTGGGTCGTCGGGGTCGACCAGCATCCCCTTTCTCCCCCGCAACCCCAGCACCGCCCGCCGCACGTCGCCCGCGGCCGCGCGTGAGTTCAGCTGGACGTCGAGCGCGGCGGCCAGCTCGGCGTATCGAACGGGCGCCGATTGTTTCGACCGCGCAAGGGAGATCTCCACGCCAAGCACCAGGTACCGCGCGTTGCCCTTCAACGCGCTGGTGCGATACCCAAAGCGGCACGACGACGGGTCGAGCAGGACGGTCGCGCGTTCCAGCCGGTCGAACGCGCGCACGCCGGACACGACGTCGCTGATCTCGGCGCCGTACGCGCCGACGTTTTGAATCGGTGTGGCGCCCGCGAGGCCCGGAATGCCGGACAGGCATTCGATTCCGGCCAGACCCTCGGCGAGCGCGGCGACCACGACGTCGTCCCACCGCTCACCGGCGGCGACCCGCATGACAACGCGGTCGCCGTCGCGGCGCAAGGAGATCCCGGTGTGCGCGACGCGCGCCACCGCGCCCGGGAAACCGTCGTCCGACACCACCACGTTGCTGCCGCCGCCGAGCACGAGCACGGGTTCGTCGCGCTCGTCGGCCGCGCGCACGCTCGCGATGAGCTCCTGCTCGGTGTCGCACAGCGCAAAGGAAGCGGCCGGCCCGCCGACCCGCACCGTCGTGTGGTCGGCGAGCCGGACCGCTCTCGCGTCGCCGACCGTGGGGGTTGCGGGCACGGGCAAACCCTACGGCCGGTCGCGTTTCGATCAGGCGCTCGTCGGCTGCAGCCGCGTGTCCGCGGTCGCCGCCACCGCGGCCGCCTCGCCGCCGACGGCGACCTGCGACAACGCGCGACGCGGGATGAGCAACGCCGCCACGCCGCCCAGCGCGACGATCGCGGCGCCGACCCAGACGGCCGGCACCACGCCGTCGGTGAACGCCTGCGGGCTGGAGTAGCCGCCGGAGTGGGCGAACACCGACGCGAGCACGGCCACCCCGAAGACGCCGCCGAGTTCGCGGATCGCGTTGTGCGCGCCAGACGCGATGCCCTGCTCCTCATGGCGCACCGACGACAACACCAGGTTGGCGACCGGCGCGAAGAACAACGCCATGCCGAACCCGCTGATCGCCAGGCCAGGAACCAAGGTGAGATACGCGACGGTCGGCGACGCGACTGCGGCGAGCCAGCCGAGGCCGACAGCCTGCAAGAACAACCCGACCGCGACGATGCGGCGGCCGCCGATGCGGTCGGACAGCAGGCCGGCGATCGGGGCGATGAAAATCGGCATCGCGGTCCACGGCAGCGTGCGCACCCCGGCCGACAACGGCGAGTAGCCGCGGCCGACCTGCAGGTACTGGGCGAGCAAGAAGATCGAGCCGAACATCCCGAAGAACATGAACAGCGAGGCGAGGTTGCTCATGGTGAAACCGCGGTGTTGGAACAGCCGCAGCGGCAACACCGGCTCGGCGGCCCGCCCCTCCCACCACACGAACAACGCCAGGAACACCGCGCTGGCGACGAACAGCCCGACGATGCGGCTGCTTCCCCAGCCCCAGTCGTTGGCCCGAACCAAGCCGAGCACGACCGCGAACAGTCCGGCGGTGGCCAACACGGTGCCAACGGCGTCCAGCCTCGACGACGGACCGTGACTCTCTGCGAGCAACCGGCCGGCCAGCGGGAGCAGCGCGACGCCGATCGGGACGTTCAGCCAGAAGATCCACGACCACGACGCGCCGTCGACGATCGCGCCGCCGACCACCGGCCCGACCGCGATCGCGAGCCCGGCGATGGCGCCCCACGCGCCGAGCGCGAGACCCCGCTTGGCCGCCGGCACGGCGACGCTGAGCAGAGTGAGGGTGAGGGGGGTGATGATCGCGCCGCCGACGCCCTGCAGCGCGCGGGCGGCGATGAGCTGGTCGGCGGACGACGACATGGCGGCAAGCGCCGACGCCGCGGTGAAGATGCCGAGGCCGATCAGGAACATCCGCTTGCGGCCGAACCGGTCGCCAAGGGTGGCGCCGGGCAACAGCAGGACGGCGAAGGTCAGCGTGTAGGCGTTCACCGTCCACTCCAGGCTCGCGAGCGAAGCGTTCAGGTGCTCCTTGATGGCGGGCAACGCCATCGTGACGACGAGGTTGTCGAGCGCCCCCATGAACAGGGCCACCGAGGTGACGACGAAGGTCGCCAGCGGTCTTCCACGTCCCGGCATTTCATGTCTCCTGATGATTGAGTGAGCAATCACTAACTTCGGACGGCAAAAGAAAACGCCCGCTAGCAGACCAGACCGCTGCTGGCCAAGGCGCGAGCCCACGGCTCATCGACGTCATCGAGCTGGAGGGCGGTCGTGACGTTGCACAACATCCCGGTTGCGAAGAAGGCGGCCATTTGCGCCGGGTTCGCGCCCGAAGCCGCTTGCACCTGGTTGTAGAGCTGGCGAAATCCGCTCCTCGCGCACTCGCGGATGTCAAGGTCGCCGCATGCCGCGTACATCTGCAGTTGGGCGAGCAGGTTGTCGCGATCCGCGATCAACCCGCCGTAGCTGCGACCCATCGCCGCCATCGCCTCCTGGCCGGCCAATCCGTCGGCCGCCGCCGCGAAGGTGTCGGAGATGTTGTCGAAGCAGCGGCTCGCCGCCGCGATGAACAAATCCCGCTTGGTGCCGAAGAGCCGGAACAGGTACGGCTGCGAGATGCCGGCCCGCTCGGCGATCGCCTCGGTCGAGGTGCCGGCCAACCCACCTTGAGCGAACTCGATCAGCGCCGCGTCGAGCACCTGCTCGCGCCGCTGGTCGGCGTTCATTCGGGAGTGTGCCGCTGCCATGGGCGCTAAGTTAGTGGTCACTCACTTCCTTGTCAATCGGGATGCCGGCGGGCGGGACGACTGGGATAGTGATCCGGTGCGAAACGGCCTGCAAATACGGCTTTTGGGCCCGCTCGAGGTCACCGTCGACGGCCGCGTCGTCGACATTTCCGGCGCACGGCTGCGCGGACTGCTCGCCCGGTTGGCGATCGACGCGCCGCACGCCGTGGCGTCGTCCACGCTCATCGACGCGCTGTGGCCAGACGAGCCGCCGGCCGACGCGGCCAACGCGCTGCAATCGCTGGTGTCCCGGTTGCGACGGGCATTGGGCGACCCGGCGCTGGTGATCCAAACCGGCGCGGGCTACCAACTGGCCGCGGCGCGAGACGACGTCGACGCGCACCGCTTCGGCGACCTCGCGCGGGTCGGCCGGCACCGGTTGCGCGCGGGTGACCCAGTCGCCGCCGCGAAAACGCTGCGCGAAGCGCTCGCGCTTTGGCGGGGTCCGGCGCAGCCATGGGGCGACTCGACCGAGGCGACCGCCTGGCACGCCAGGCTCGAGGACCAGTTCCTGGACGCCACGGAGGATCGCGTCGAGGCGGACCTCGCCCTGGGCCGGGCCGCCGACGTGGTCGCCGAACTCGACGCGTTGGTCGTGAAAGCGCCGCTGCGCGAGCGACTGACCGAGCTGCTGATGCGCGCGCTCGCAAGCGCCGGCCGGCAGTCGGAGGCGCTGGAGCGCTTTGAGTCGCTGCGCGCCCGGTTGGCCGACGAACTCGGCGTCGACCCGTCCCCGCAACTGCGCGCCGCCCAGCTCGCCATCCTGCGCGGCGAGCTCGCGCCGACCCGGCCGGCGGCCAGCCGACGAGGAAACTTGCGACACGCGTTGACCAGCTTCGTCGGCCGTGAGCACGAGGTCGCCCAGATCGCCAAGCTGCTCGACGAGGCGCGACTGATCACCTTGGTCGGCCCCGGCGGAGCGGGCAAGACCCGGCTGGCGACGGTCGCCGCCGACGCGTTCGTCAACTCGCCAGGCGCCATTTCGGACGGCGCGTGGCTCGCCGAGCTGGCGCCCCTTTCCGACGCCGACGACGTCCCGCTGGCCGTCCTCGACGCGCTCGGCTTGCGCGACACCACGCTCCTCGACCGCGCGAGCGCCACCACGCCGGTGACCGGCAGCGCCGACCCGGTCGCCCGACTGATCGACGCGCTGTCCAGCCGGAACACCCTGCTGTTGTTGGACAATTGCGAACACCTCGTCGATGCGGTGGCGGCGCTGGCGGACAGTCTGCTCAGCCGCTGTCCAGGTCTGCGGGTGCTCGCGACGAGCCGCGAACCGCTCGGAATTGTGGGCGAAAGCCTCGTCGCGGTACCGCCACTGCGCCAGCCGGCGAGCGACGCGTCGGCGCCGGAAGCGTTGCAGTACCCGTCGGTCCAGCTCTTCAGCGACCGCGCGGCCGCGGTGAGTCCGGGCTTCGAAGTCGACGCCGACACCGTCGGGCCGGTCGTCGAGATCGTCCGGCGGCTGGACGGCTTGCCGCTCGCCATCGAGCTGGCCGCGGCCCGATTGCGCGGCCTGCCGGTGCGCGAAATTGCCGACCGGCTTGGCGATCGATTCCGGTTGCTCACCGGCGGAAACCGCGCCGCCGTCGCGCGCCATCGCACGCTGCGCGCGGTTGTCGAGTGGAGCTGGGAGCTGCTCAGCGACGCCGAGCGGGCGCTGCTCGAACGGCTCGCGGTGTTCTCGGGGTCGATCTGCCCGTCGGCCGCGGCCGCGGTGTGCGCCGGCGTCGAGCCGGACGATCCGTTCGACGCCGCGGACGTTGCCGAACTGCTGGCCTCGCTGACCGACAAGTCGCTCCTCCAGCCAGCCACCGAAAAAGACGGATCGGCTCGCTACCGAATGCTGGAGACCTTGCGCGAATATGGGCTGGCCCGGCTCGGCGAGCGCGCCGAGGTGGCGGCGCTGCGTCGGCGGCACGCTGAGCACTTCGCCGAACTAGTGCGAGAAGCCGGACCGCACCTTCGACGCGCTGAGCAGTTGCACTGGATGGCGCTGGTCGACACCGAACGCGAGAACATCCTCGCCGCGCTGCGCTTCTTGTGTGACGACGGCCAGGCGCAGACCGCGATCGACATGGTGGTCGAGCTCGCCATCTACTGGACCTTCACCGGCCGGCACGCCGACACCGCGACCTGGCTCAGCCTCGCGCTGAACGCCAACGGCCCGGCCGACGAAGCCAGCAGATTAGTCGCGGAGTCGTTCTGGATTCTGAGCCTGATCTCCGCCGACACGGTCGACGACGTAGCCGACGTCGAGGCGAGTTTCGCCAAGATTCGCGACCTGAGCGAGCGGCTCGACCGCACCGAGGCCACCCACCCGATGCTGGCGCTGGTGCGGCCGGTGGTGGCGATGTTCGCCGACCGAGGAGCGCGCCGAACTCTCGCGCTCGCCGACGAGGGCGTCTCGTCGTCCGACCCGTGGGTCGCCGCGGCGGTGCGACTGTTGCGCTCCGCGGTCAAGGAAAACCAAGGCGACATGGCTGCCATGCGCGTCGACGCCGAGACGGCGCTCGCGCAGTTTCGAGCCATCGGCGACCGATGGGGAATCGCGAGCTGCCTTGGCATGCTCGCCGAGGCCATGACCATCGACGAGGACCTCGACGGCGCCATCGCCGCGCTCACCGAGGCGGTCTCGCTGGCCGAACAGCAACTGGCCGGTCACGACGACGCGATGATGCTGTCGATCCGGCTCGCCGACCTGCACATGCGCCAGGGCCGCCGTGACGAGGCGAAGCGAGTCATCACCGCGATTCGCGAGAACGGCGAGGCGGGTCGCGGCTATCACACCGTGTTCCTCGACCTGTTGCTGGCGGACTTCGCCCGAACCGAGGGCGACCTCGAGCAAGCCAGAGCGATTCGGGACCGAGCGCTCGAACAGGTCGCGCGCTTCCCACAGGTGCACCCGGCGCAGGGACATCTCGCCGCCGTCGTCGCCGCCCTCGCGTCGAAGGTCGACGTCGATGACGGCAATCTGCCGTCGGCGGCCGGCCAACTGCGCGCCGCCCTGCGACACGCGACGGGCGCGAAGGACATGCCGATTTTGGCGACCGTCGGCGTCGCGGTGGCGGGGTTCGCGATCGCCGACGGGCGCGCGGACGACGCCGCTCGCATCCTCGGGGCGTGCGCGCGGCTGCGCGGCGGCGACGACCTCACCCAGCCCGACATCGCCCGCCTGACCGCCGCGCTCGCCACGACCTTGGGTGCGGCGCGGTGGCGGGAGTTGTACCAGGAGGGTCGCTCGCTTTCTCCGGTCGCCGCGCGCCGGTTCGTCGAGCGGCTGGAGGTGTAGCGGCCGCTAGGCGCGGCGCCGATACGCGCGCAAGGCCAGCGGCACGAACACCACCAGCAGGATGCCCATCCACAGCAACGTCCAGCCAAGGTGTGACAACACCGGACCGCCGACCATGAGCCCACGCACGACGCCGACCAGATGCGTCAACGGGTTGACCTTGACGAACGCCTGCATCCACCCGGGCATCGTGTTCGCCGGCACGAAGACGTTGCTGCCGAAGGACAACGGGAAGATGAGCAGGAACATGATGCCCTGCACCGATCCCGACGTCCGCGCCTTCATGCCGATGAAGACGCTGATCCAGCAAAAGCACAGCGCGAACGCGATCGACAGCGCCACCGCCGCGACGGTCGCGACCGCGTTCGTGCCGATGCGAAAGCCGAGCACGTAACCGAAGCCCAAATAGATGACGCACACGATGAGGTAGCGGAAGAAGTCGGCGAACACCGCGCCGAGCAGCGGCACGAACCGCGCGATGGGCAGCGACCGGAAGCGGTCGAACACGCCCTTTTCGATGTCGGCGTTGAGGTTTTGACCCAACGCCACGCTGCCCATCGCGATGCCCTGCCCGAGGATTCCGGGCAGCAGGTACTGCAGGTAATCGTGCCGCGAGCCACCCGAGATCGCGCCGCCGAAAACGTAGACGAACAGCAGCAAGAAGATGATGGGCTGCGCCGTGACGTCGATGAGCTGCTCGGGGGTGCGCGACGTCTTGATGAGGTTGCGCTTGGCGAGCGCGAGCGAATGCCGCAGCGTGCGCACCCGCGCGCGGGTGAAAACGGTCGCGCCAGCGGTGAGCGCGGTCATGCGGCGTCCTCCGAATCAGCGTCGTCGCCCTCGCCGCGGCGAGTGCCGGTCAGCGTGAAGAAAACCTCGTCGAGGCTTGGCAAATGCAGTGACATCTCGCTGACCGCGATGCCTGCGGCGTCGAGCTTTCGCACCGCGGCGGTCAACGCGGCGTCACCGTCGACGGGCGCGCTCACCACGCCGCGAGCCGGTGAGTCCGGTTGCGTTCCCGCGACTTCGGCGACGATCGCCGACACCTCGGCCACCCGATGGGGATCAGCCGGGCGAACGGTCAGCCGCTGACCGCCGACCACTCGCTTCAACCCGTCGGGTGTGTCATGGGCGATGACCCGGCCGTGGTCGATGACGGTGATGTGGTCGGCGAGCGCGTCGGCTTCTTCGAGGTATTGCGTGGTGAGCAGCACGGTCGAACCGTCGTCGACGAGGCTGCGCACGACGTCCCACATGTCTTCACGTTTGGCCGGGTCGAGGCCGGTGGTCGGCTCGTCGAGAAAAATGACCGAAGGACGACCGACGAGTGACGCGGCGAGATCGAGGCGGCGGCGCATTCCCCCGGAGTACGTCTTCGCCGGCCGGTCCGCGGCGTCGGTCAGGTCGAACCACTCCAGCAGCTCGTCGGCCCGCTTTCGCGCCTGCTGGGTCCGCAGGTCGAGCAATTGGCCGATCAGCACGAGGTTTTGTCGCCCGGTGAGGTCTTCGTCGACCGACGCGTACTGGCCGGTGAGGCCTATCGTCTCGCGCACCTTTTGCGCGTCGCGGACGACGTGATACCCGCCGACGTGCGCGGTGCCGGAGTCGGCGCGCAGCAAGGTGGCGAGGATGCGGACCGCGGTGGTCTTGCCGGCGCCGTTCGGGCCGAGCACGCCGAGGATGCTGCCGTGCGGGACGGCCAGGTCGATGCCGGCGAGGGCTTGGGTGGCGCCGAACCGTTTGGTGAGCCCGGTGGCTTCGATCGCGTATGTCATGCGGACGACGATGGCGCGGTGCGCTGGCACGGCGCTGGCATCCGGCTGACACCGGCTGACACCGCGCGGGACGGCGAAACCGCCGACCTAGCATCGACATGACGAAGGTGAAGGAGTTCTGCGGTGGCGGCGTCCAACTTGCTCGGCAGTGAGCTGCCGCTGGCGGCGGCGCCGATGGCGGGTGGCGCCTCGACGCCGCGGTTGACCGCCGCGGTGAGCGCGGCGGGTGCGTTCGCGTTCGTGCCCGGCGGCTACACGTCGGCGCAGACGTTGGCGGCCGACATCGCCGAGGCCCGGCACAGCGCGGTCCCCTTCGGGGTGAACTTGTTCGTCCCAGGCCCGGGCGAGATCAGCGAGGCCGCGTTCCAGCAGTACGCGCGCGCGTTGCGGCCGGAAGCGGAGCGGCACGGCGTGCAGCTGCCCGACGACATGGCGGTGACGGCCGACGACGGGTGGGCGGAAAAGCTCGACCTGTTGCTCACCGACCCGGTGCCCGTCGTGTCGATGACGTTCGGCCTGCCGAGCCCTCAAGAGGTGGCTGCGCTTCGCAAGGCGGGCAGCCGGGTCTTGGTGACGGTGACCACGGTTGCGGAGGCCCGTTCGGCCGCCGACGTCGGCGCCGACGGCCTGGTCGCGCAGGGCAGCGCGGCCGGCGGGCACAGCGGAACCCACGACCCGGCACGCGCCATCACCCCGACGCCGACCGGCCAACTCGCACAGGACGTGATCGCGGCGACCGGCCTACCCACCGTCGCGGCTGGCGGCGTCGACGGCCCCCCGGCCGTGGCCGAGCTGTTGGCCGCAGGGGCGTGCGCGGTGGCGATCGGAACGCTGTTGCTGCGCACCGACGAGTCGGGGGCGTCGCAGACTCACAAGGACGCGCTCGCAGATCCGCAGTTCACCGAGACCGTCATCACCCGCGCGTTCACCGGACGCCCGGCCCGCGCGCTGCGGAACCGGTTTGTCGACCGGTACGACGCCATCGCGCCAACCGGCTACCCGGCGATCAACGCGCTCACCCGCGGACTTCGGCAAGCCGCCGCGGCGGCCGGGGACCCGCACGGTTTGCATCTGTGGGCCGGCACCGGCTACCGCAACGCGCCGAGCGGCTCAGCCCGCAAGGTGATCGAGCGGCTCTCCCAGACGCTTTGACGGGTCAGGAGAGCCGGACCAAAGCCCGGGCCATGCCGAGCACTTTGTCGCCGGCGCTGCGCGCGGTCAGGTCGACGCGAACCAATCCGCCGCCCGATTCGTCGTCCAGCCTCTCGGCCACGACCGCCTCGACCTCGAGCAGCGCGCCGGTTTCGTCGTCCGGGACGACGACGGGCTTGGTGAAGCGCACGCTGTACTCGACGACGGCGCCGGGGTCGCCGGCCCAGTCGGTGACCGCGCGCGCGGCGACGGCCATGGTGAACATCCCGTGCGCGATGACGTCGGGCAGGCCGACACCGAGCGCGAACCGCTGGTTCCAGTGGATCGGGTTGAAGTCGCCGGACGCGCCCGCGTAGCGGACCAGGTCGGCGCGGGTGATCGGGAAGCTGCGACTGGGCAGCGGTTGGCCGACCTCGACCTCGGCATAGGTGACGAGCGTGCTCATGCGTCGCCCCCCTCGGGCGCCCGCGCCACCAGTGTGGAGTGGGCGGTGGCCACCTCTTCGCCGTCCGTCGTGGCTATCACGCCGCGAGTGGTGAGGATGTCGTTGCCGGCGACCGAGCGGATCTTCTCGACGGTGACCGTGACGGTCAGCTCGTCACCGGCGTGGATCGGACGCCGGTAGGCGAACTGCTGCTCACCATGGACGACCCTGCTGTAGTCGAGCCCGAGCGCCGGGTCGAACACCACCTGGTGGGCGGCGGGCATCGAAAGCACGATGGCGAAGGTGGGCGGCGCGACGAGGTCGGGGTGGCCCAGCGCGCGGGCGGCTTCGACGTCGAGATAAGCGGGGTTGGCGTCACCGATCGCGGCGGCGAACTCGCGGATCTTCTCGCGGCCCACCGCGTACGGCGCGGTGGGCGGGTAACTGCGCCCGACGAACGACTGGTCCAGGGGCATGGGTTCGCGCGAGCGCTGCTACTAGCGGGTCTCGCGGTGCACCTGGTGCTTGTTGCAGTTCGGGCAGAACTTCTTCATCTCGAGCCGGTCAGGGTCGTTGCGCCGGTTCTTCTTGGTGATGTAGTTGCGGTGCTTGCACTCCTGGCAGGCCAGCGTGATCTTGGGGCGGACGTCGCTCTTGGCGGCCACGGTCGAGTGCCTCTCTGCAAGCTACGGGAAATGGCGCGGCCGCGCTGGGAGCGCGGAACGCGGACGAGCCAGGATAACCGACGGCGCCCGGGCGCGCCAAAGCCGCTGGGCGCCGGGGCAGCCGAAGGCAGTAGCGGAGACGGGATTTGAACCCGTGACACAGCGATTATGAGCCGCTTGCTCTGCCAGGCTGAGCTACTCCGCCGCGGAGTGTGGAGCCCCCTTACGGAATCGAACCGTAGACCTTCTCCTTACCATGGAGACGCTCTGCCGACTGAGCTAAGGGGGCACGGGCGCGCGAGCGGCAACTCTACACGGCGCCGGCGGTCTGACCGAAACCGGTTGAGGGACGGCTCGAGGTCTGCTCCGCCCGGTGTCGGTCGCCCCGAAATGCCCGCTCGACCGCCCGCAAGATCGGGAATTCACCCCGCTCAAAAGCGGCCGGGGCTAGCCGGCGCGCTCGAACGCCATCACCGCCGACAGTGTCTTGGCCGCCTCGCGAAGGGTCGGCAGGTGCTCGATGAGCTGCTGCACGGTCATCCGATACGCCGGGGCCGCGGTCGCAACCGCGGCGATCACGTACTCGCCGTCCAACACGGGCACACCGATCGCCCGGATGCCCACCTCGTTCTCCTCGTCGGCAATGGCGTAACCGCGCGCACGGACGAGTTCGATCTCATCGCGAAACCTGCCACGGTCGGTGATCGTGTTCGGCGCACGCTTGTCCAGCGGAAGGCTCTCGACGAGCTGGCTTCGCACCTGTGGTGGTGAGAACGCGATGAGCACCTTTCCCTGAGAGGTGCAATGCAGCGGCCCATGCTTGCCCGGCTCGCCGACGACCCTCACCTGTTGCGGACCCTCGATCGAGTGAACGTAGAGCTGGCGATCTCCATCCAAAACGGCGAACATCGTCGCTTCTCGGGTGACGAGCGACACCTCCTCGAGGATCCGCCGGGTCAGGCCGGTGAAGCCGCGGGCTTGCGAGACGCGCTGCGCGAGCTGGAAGACCCGCAGGCCGAGCGTGTACCGCTTGGTGTCGGAGTCGAATCTCGCGTACCCGTCGCGAACGAGCGCGCCGAGGAGCCGGTGCGCGGTGCTGAGCGGGAAGCCCGACATCCGCGCGAGTTCCGACGCGACGATCCCGTGCGGGTGATCGCCCAGTCGAGTGAGCAGCGACAACGCCTTCCCGACCATGTCGGTCGCCGCCGGCGCTCCCTGTGCGCCCCGCGCGGGCAGCCGCGTCGACCGTCGCGACGGTGGCGTCGGTGGCGGTGAAGGCATCTCCTCAACTCCCATGACGTAGGAGTACATTCCAGCATCCGGCTGCTGAATGCAAGGATCTTCCCATGCCGCCGTGCGATTCGGCTACGGACCGCGGTCGGAGCCCGGCGGACCGGCGGCGCCGCCGTTCCGGCAATCGAGAGGGGCCCGAATGGAACTGCAGGTGGCGCTAGACCGTATTCCACTGCCGACCGCCGTGGAGCTCACCACGGCCATCGCGTCGCTGGTGGACTGGATCGAGGTCGGCACCTCGATGGTCAAGCAGTACGGCCGGAACGGTCTCGAGGCGGTCGTCGAGGCGGCGGGCGGCACCCCGGTCCTGGCCGACCTCAAGACCGTTGACGACGTCCGTTTCGAGTTGGCGCTGGCGTACGACGCAGGCGCCGGCTCCGCAACGGTGCTCGGCCTGTCCCCCAGCGCCACCATCGACGCGGCCGTCGCGTTCGCGGCCGAACGCGGCCGTGAACTCGTCGTCGACCTGATGGGCCTTTCGCAGGCGCAGATCGGCGCGCTCGTCGAGCGACTACCGCACCAGGTGGTGCTGTCTCCGCACATCAGCAAGGACGTTCAAGCGTCAGGCGCTCGGGCCGCCGAGCTGCTCGGCCCCTGGTCCGCGGGACGGCGTATCGCGCTGGCCGGCGGGCTGACCGCCGCCGATCTGCCCGCGCTTCGAACCCACACCGACCTCCGGGTCATCGTCGGCTCGGCGGTGACCGGCGCCGCAGACCCCTTGAAGGCGGTGCTCGAACTACGAAGCGCCGCAGGAATGGACGACGAAAGATGACGATTGCCGGCCTTTTGACAACAGTGCGTGGCGAGATCTCCGGAGTGCTCGACCGCGTGGCAGCGGAGGAAATCGGCGACCTGGCCGATCGACTCGCCGCAGCCGACCGAATCTTCGTGACCGGCGAGGGCCGGTCGGGCTTCATGGCGAAGGCGTTCGCGATGCGGCTCATGCACCTCGGCCTGCGGGTCCACGTCATCGGGGAAACCACCACCCCGTCGGTCGGCGCCGGCGACACCGTCGTGGCGGTGTCCGGCTCCGGCACCACCAGCGGCACGGTGCGCACCGCGGAGCAGGCCCGCTCGGTCGGCGCGGCGGTGCACCTCGTGACGACCGCTCCCGACTCCCCGCTCGGGCAGCTCGCGGACGCCGTGCTGACGGTGCCGGCGGCCACCAAACACCGGCGCGCCGGCGAGGCGGCCACCGTGCAGCCGCTCTCCAGCTTGTTCGACCAAGCCACCCACATCGTGCTCGACGTCGTCTGCCTGCGACTCGCCGAGCGCCGTGGTGTGGACAACGCGCAGGCCCGGTCGGCGCACAGCAACACGGAGTGACCGAGATCAAGCTGTTACCTCGGTCGGCCAGCACGGTCGGCCGTATCGCTTGACGCGAAGCCTGGATCGCGAGAATACTCCCGGGACACAAGAGTGCTTCCCGTATCGCGGAAGTCGTGTTCCCGGATTGGGCCGACCTCAGAACTCACCCTGGAGCTTGTTCTCGTCCGTCGGTTCCGTCATCTCACTGAACGAACTCACATCGAAGATGCAGGACCTCAACTCCGAAACGCTCCGAACGTTCGAGATCTTCACCTACGGCGCGATCATGTACTACCTGACCTCGGTGTTGATCGCCCTTGCGTCGAGGTTTGCCGAGAGGGTGCTTTTCAGGTGGTGAGCAGCGGCTGATGTTCGGATTAAGCGGCTTCGGCCAGTACATGCCGTCGCTCCTACACGGGGCGGTTCTGACCCTGTACCTGTGCGTGGTCTCCGGCGTGATCGGCACCCTGCTCGGGCTGGTGGTCGGCACGGCTCGCAGCTCGCCGATCCGCGTCGTCCGCTGGGTCAGCGCGATCTACACCAACTTCATCCGCGGCATCCCGATCCTGATCATCCTGCTGTTCATGTATTTCTCCATGCCGTTGCTCTTCCCCGCCGCGACGTTCTCCCGAGGGTTCACGGCGATCGTCGGCCTGTCGATATACGCCGGCGCCTACATGGCGGAGATCTTCCGCGGCAGCATCGAGGCCATTCCGAAGGGCCAACTGGAGGCCGCGGAAGCCTTAGGGATGCACTATTTCCACAAGATGCGACACATCGTCATACCGCAGGCGATGAAGATTGCGGTGCCTCCGGGCGTCAGCTTTCTCATCGCGCTGGTCAAGGCCTCGTCTCTGGTCTCCGTCATCGGCTACATCGACCTCACGAAGGCCGGAAAAATCGCTACGACGCTCAACCAGAAGCCGCTCACGACCTTCCTCATCGTGGCGGCACTCTACTTCGTCATCTCCTATCCCATATCGCTCCTCGGGCGCTGGTACGAACGAAGGCTCACGTGAACGATCCGGTCAACGAGTCAGCCCCGCAGGGAAACGCCTCGCGCGTGAAGCGTGAGCGGCCGCCTGTCATCTCCGTCGACGGCCTGCGCAAGCGTTTCGGCGACCTCGAGGTGCTCAAAGGCATCACGACGGACGTGTCGGAGAGCGAGGTCGTGTGTGTCATCGGCCCTTCGGGCTCGGGCAAGAGCACCTTCTTGCGCTGCCTGAACTTCCTTGAGAAGTTCGATGAGGGCCAGGTGACAATCTGCGGTCACCAACTCAGCAAGGCCAAGACGAATCTCAACGCGGTGCGTCGCGACGTCGGCATGGTGTTCCAGTCCTTCAACGTCTTTCCGCATATGAAGGTCATCGACAACGTCACGTTGGCGCCGACGAAGGTGGCCAAGGTGCCCAAGGCTGAAGCCGCCGCGCGCGCTCACGCGCTGCTGGCGAAGGTGGGTCTCACCGAGAAGGCCGACGTCTACCCCGGCAAGCTGTCCGGCGGGCAGCAGCAGCGGGTGGCGATCGCCCGCGCGCTCGCGATGCAGCCGAAGGTGATGCTGTTTGACGAGCCGACGTCCGCCCTCGACCCGGAAACCGTCGGAGAGGTGCTCGCCGTCATGAAGGCGCTGGCCGAAGAAGGGATGACGATGGTCGTCGTCACTCACGAAATGGGCTTCGCTCGGGAGGTCGCCGACCGGGTGCTCTTCATGGACGACGGTCTGATCATCGAGCAGGGCACGCCGCGGGACATCTTCGAGAACGCCCAGCACGTGCGCACCCGGACATTCCTCAGCAAGGTCCTCTGAGGCATCGGCTCGCTCGGTCACACCCGGCGGGGTGACGGACGGGTCTGGGCAGGCAGGGCGCAGGCCGCGCAGGCCGCGCGCGCCGGCGCTATGCCGCGCTAGCGCCGATCTAGGGCCGTTGAAACTGGCTGGTGGCAGGTGTTGGGTTCGAACCAACGTAGGCTGAGCCGACGGTTTTACAGACCGCTCCCTTTGACCACTCGGGCAACCTGCCTATTCCGCCGATCGACGGCGACATCGACGGCGACGGAGCTGCCTGCGGCGGCAGCGGGAGACAGGATAACGCAGGAGGGTGTGCGACATGGCCGGGGCCGACTCGTCGTTTGACATCGTCAGCAAGGTCGACCGCCAAGAGGTCGACAACGCCTTGAACCAGGCGGCCAAGGAGATCTCCCAGCGCTACGACTTCAAGGACGTGGGGGCCTCGATCGCCTGGAGCGGGGAGAGCGGCGTCGAGATCAAGGCCAACACCGAGGAACGGGCGAAAGCCGTCCTCGACGTGTTCCAGGAGAAGTTGATCAAGCGCGGCATCTCCTTGAAGGCTCTCGACTCGGGGCAGCCGAAGGCGTTGGGCAAGGAGTTCCGCCTCTCGTCGTCCATCAAGCAAGGAATCAGCCAGGACGACGCGAAGAAGATCGCGAAAATCATCCGCGACGAGGGCCCCAAGGGCGTGCAGGCGCAGATCCAAGGTGATCAGCTGCGGGTCTCCAGCAAGAAAAAGGACGACCTGCAAGACGTCATCGCGCTGCTGAAGGGCAAGGACCTCGACGTGGCGCTGCAATTCGTCAACTACCGGTAGGGCGTCGACCGCGCATGTTGCTGGTCGGTCTGGCGCTCGCGCTGGGTGCGGCGCTGACCACGGGGAGCGCGTCGGTGCTCCAGGCGGTCGCCGCCCGCGGCCACGAGCTGGGCGGGGTCACCCGGCTGGTCGTCTCGCCGCTGTATCTGGCCGGCACCGGCCTGGACTTCCTCGGCTTCGTCTGCATGATCGCCTCGCTGCACTGGCTCCCGCTGTTCTTGGTGCAGTGCGCCGCCGCGGCGAGTGTCGGCGTCACCGCTTTGGTCGGACGACGGGTGCTCGGCACCGCGCTGCGCCATCGCGACCTGCTCGCCCTCGTCGGGCTGGGCGCTGGACTTGCCATGCTGGCGTCAGGCGCCAAGGCGGAGCACGCGACGGCCGTCGACCGGGTCACCCAGTGGCTGCTGCTGGTCGCGGCCGGTCCGGTGCTCGCCGTCGGCGCCGTGCTGCTCGGCGTGCGGCGCGCCCGGGTCGGAACGGCGCTGGCTACCGTCGCCGGGTTGGCGTTCGCCGGCACCGGGATCGCCGCGCGGATGCTGTCGAACGCGCACTCGGTCGCGGATGTGCTGGTGGCGCCGGCCAGCTACGCGCTGATCGCCTTCGGCGTCGGCGGCATGCTCTTCTTCGCGTCCGCCCTCCAACGCACCCATGTGACGATCGCCACCGCCGCCCTCTTCGCGGTGGAGACGCTCGCCGCGTCCGCGGTCGGAATCACCGTCTTGGGCGACTCGACCCGCAGCGGCTTCGAGGCGGTCACCGCCGTCGGGTTCGCCGTCACGCTCGGCTGCGCGATCACCTTGTGCCTGTCGGAGTCGGACCACGCGACAGCCCCGGCTGGCGCCGCCCGGACGGCGACCGCGCGAGGAGCCGAGGGCTAACCGGGATCAAGCGGCGCGGTCCGCCGTACGATAGGGGCGCGCGCCCGCGAGGAGGTTCGACATCAGGTGTCACAAAAGCAGATCCAGCAGCTTGATCGTGTGATCATCCGGCTCGCTGGAGACTCCGGTGATGGCATGCAGCTGACCGGTGACCGCTTCACGTCGGAGACGGCGGAGTTCGGCAATGATTTGTCGACGTTGCCGAATTTCCCGGCGGAGATCCGGGCGCCGACGGGGACGCTGCCCGGCGTCTCATCCTTCCAGCTGCATTTCGCCGATCACGACATCATGACGCCG
>DASVDW010000030.1:0-5829 GCA_036380925.1 Acidothermaceae bacterium | reverse complement strand
TGCCAATCCGGACGCCGCGCAGGTGGTCGCGTCGGGTCGGCTCACGACCGCGCTCACCCCGGACGCCGGATTTGACTCCGCGGCGCCGCACCTGCGCGTCGTCCAACCCGAAAACCCGCAAGCCGCCCGCCCTGCCACGGCAAAGCCTGCGAAAGCCGCCGCAACCGCCGCGGCTGCGGCGCGCGCGGCGGCGGAAGCCTTGAGGCGAGCGGAAAAGGCGGCCAAGGAAGCTGCCGCTCAGCTCGTCGCCGCGACGGCGCGGCGCGACGAAGCGGCCGACCGGGTCGCCAACCTCACCCGCGCGACAGCGGAGCTAACCGAGCGGCTACACGCTCTCGAGCAAGAGCTGACCGCTGCCAAGCGGGAAGAGCGGGAGGCGCGAAAGCAAGCGACCGCCGCCGAGCGGGCGGCGCACCGCGCCGACCTAGCGGTTGAGGAAGCAAAGGCGGCGCACGATAACCGGTGAAGCTTGCAGCCGACTTAACCAAGAAGCGATGACCCCGTTAGGAAATGCGGGAAAGACTCCTGTCGAACAACGCGCGGAGTGGGGGCGTTGCGAGGTTCTCGGGAGGGTGCTCGGGCAGGTGCTGGTCTGGCGCAGGAGGGGCGCAGCGCGAAAGGGGAGGTTGCGACTGTCGCGCGCCGGGCCTCGCCGCCCGCTAAACAGCGACCCACACAACGTCCGGCGGACCGTTGGCCGCCGGACATTCGTATGTCTGGACGTCAGCGAACACCGACCGCAACCGCGCGGCGAAGCTGGCCGACGCCGCGGCGCTCCACACCGCCAGCCGTCCGCCTGGGCCGAGGCAATTCTTCAGCACCCGCAGGGCGTCAACGTCGTACAGCGAGCGGTTCGACTCGGTCACCGTCCAGTCCGGGCCGTTGTCGACGTCCAAGCAAATCGCGTCGAACGTCTCGTCGCAGGTGGCCAACCATGACCGCAGGTCGTCGACCACGACCCGCACCCGTGGATCGTCCAGCGCGCGACCGTTGACCGCCGCGAGCGGCCCTCGGTTCCAGCGGACGACGACGTCTTCGACCTCCACCACCGTGACCGACTCGACGCCGGGCGCCGCCAACGCCTCGGCGAGCGTGAATCCGACGCCGAGGCCGCCGATCAGCACCCGCCGAGCGCCGTTCGCCACCGCGACGCGCGCCAGCAACCGCTCCGACTCACCGGACGACGTGTCCATCAAGAAAACGCCGTTGCTGACGATCTCGTGAATCTCGCCGCGGCGCCGCAGCACCAACTCGCCGCGTGGCGTTTGCCGCCGCGCGACGATGATGGGCGCGTCGTCCACCCGACACTCCTTCAGTTCGTCGGCCATTAGGGTTTCGACTGTGCCACCCATCGCCGTGACCGGCGCCACGGGACGTCTTGGTCGTCGAGTCGTGAGTCGCCTCGCCGCAGCTGGTGTGGCGCAGCGGTTGGTCGTCCGCGACCCGAGCCGCGCGCCGCAGCTCGCCGGCAGCGACGTCGCGACTGCCGACTACGGCGACGCCGGCGCCGTGCGGAAAGCGCTCCACGGCATCGACGTCGTCTTCATGGTCTCCGCGAGCGAGAGTGTCGATCGCGTCGACCGACACCTCGCATTCGTCGACGCGGCCCGCGCGACGGGCGTGCGTCACCTGGTCTACACGTCGTTCTTCGGCGCGAGCCCTGACGCGACCTTCACCCTCGCGCGCGACCACTGGGCGACCGAGGAGCACATCCGCTCCAGCGGCATGTCATTCACCTTCCTGCGCGACAACCTCTACGCCGATTTCGTGCCAATGATGATGGACGACGAGGGAGTGATCCGCGGACCCGCGGGCGACGGCCGGGCCGCGGTCGTCGCGCAAGACGACATCGCGGACGTCGCGGCGGCCGTGCTGACGCACCCCGACGCGCATCTCAACGCGAGTTACGACCTGACCGGGCCAGCAGCCTTGACCATGACCGAAATCGCGGCCGTCGCGTCGTCGGCGTTGGGCCGCGAGGTGCGTTTCCACCACGAGACGATCGATGAGGCGTATGCGTCGCGCGCAAAGTTCAACGCGCCGCGATGGCAGGTCGACGCGTGGGTCAGCACCTACACGGCGATCGCGGCCGGCGAGTTCGACGGCGTGAGCGGCGCGATCCCCAGCATCACCGGCCATCCGGCGACGTCACTTGGCGAGTTGCTTCGGCGCTAGCGCCTTCCCGCCGAGCGCTGGCTACCGCACTTCGAAAGCACCCGCGCCATCGCGTCGTGCTCCGCTTTCGTCACCCACAGTCGGTATTTCGCCTTCACCTTGACCTGCGTCGCGACATACGCGCACCGAAAGGCTTTGTTTGACGGCAGCCAGCTCGCCGCGTCGGCGTCGCCCTTTTGCTCGTTGCTGCGGGCGTCGACGGCGAGCAACTCGCCGGGGTCGTTGGCGAACATCACCCGCTGCTGCGCCGACCATTGCTGCGCGCCGGTCTGCCAGGCGTCGCCCAACGCGACGACGTGGTCGATCTGCACGTCGGCCGAATGCGGCCCACGGACGAAATGAATCGTCGTGGCCCGATATGGGCTCACCAAAGTCCCCGACAGCACGACGCATCCGTCGCGCAAGACGACCTCGCTGAGGTCGCGTCGCAGCACCTCGTTGCGGGCGTCGCAGCCGTCAACCGTCGGCCACGGAGGACCGAACTGGGCCCGCGAATACCCGGTCATCGGCGCGCGTCCCTTCACCGCGAGCGTCGCGAGCAACGCCCGCGCGATCGACGACGCGGACGACGACGGGGTCGACGACAGCTCCGCGCTCGCCATCGCCGCCGGTTGGGTCGGCAGCGACTGCGATTGCGCCGACTGGCAGCCACCCAGCGCCACGGCGCAGGCTGCCGCCGCGACAAGCCGCCACCGGCTCACCGAAAGGCCGCCTGGCCGGTCAACGCCTGCCCGAGCACGAGCGTGTGCATCTCAACCGTTCCCTCGTACGTCAGCACCGACTCGAGGTTCGCCATGTGCCGGATGACGGGGAACTCCAGCGAGATCCCGTTCGCGCCGAGCACACCCCGGGCGACGCGGCAGATCTCCAGTGCAGCGCGCGTGTTGTTCAGCTTCCCAAAGCTCACCTGCTCCGGCGCCAACGTCCCCGCGTCCTTGCGTCGTCCGAGATGAAGCGCGAGCAACAAGCCCTTGTTGAGCTCGACCGCCATGTCGACCAGCTTGGCTTGGGTGAGTTGAAATCCGGCGATCGGCTTGCCGAACTGGGTGCGCGCCTTCGCGTACTCGAGCGCGGTCTCATACGCGGTGCGGGCCGCCCCCATCGAGCCCCACACGATGCCGTAACGCGCCTCGTTCAGACAGGACAACGGGGCCGACAACCCTCGTGCGAAAGGCAGCTCAGCGGACGACGGGAGGCGCGCGCCATCGAGCACGAGTTCGCTGGTGACCGACGCGCGCAGCGACAGTTTCCGTTTGATCTCCGGCGCGGAGAAGCCGGGCGTCGACGTCGGCACGACGAAACCTCGAATGCCTTCGTCGGTGCGCGCCCACACGATCGCCACGTCGGCGACGGAGCCGTTCGTGATCCACGCTTTACGGCCGTTGAGCACCCAGTCGGAGCCAGCGCGGGTGGCTGTGGTGCGCATCGAACCAGGGTCGGAGCCGTGGTCGGGCTCGGTGAGTCCGAAGCAGCCGATCGCCTCGCCGGCGGCCATCGCCGGCAGCCACTCCTGCTTGTGCTCCTCGCTGCCGTAGCGCCAGATCGCGTACATCGCGAGCGACCCCTGCACCGACACGAACGACCGGATCGCGGAGTCGCCGGCTTCCAGCTCCGCGCAAGTGAGGCCGTAGTCGACCGCGCTGAGCCCGGCGCAGCCGTAGCCGCGCAGGTGCATGCCGAGAGCGCCAAGCCGGCCGAGTTCGCGCGCGAGGTCGGGGATGCCAGGGATGGCGCCGACCTCGAACCACTCGCCGATGTGCGGGACGATCGCGCGCTTCGTGAAGTCGCGGGCCGCGGAGCGAACGGCGCGTTCGTCGTCCGACAACAGATCATCGAGCCCAAGCAGGTCGTCTGGTCGGACCCGAGAATCGCTCATCGTGGCTCCTCACGCGCGGCGCGCAACCATTCTCGACCGTTCCTGCGCCGCCGCCTCGCCGAACTGCCCGCCTCGAGTTGATCACGTTAAGGAGGCTGGCGGGTCCGAAGGCGCCTCCACAGAGCTGTCCTCGGGCTAGTTCAGGCGCCCAGGGCCGCCCGAGCCCTCGGAGTAGTGGGTTGCTGTCGCGAGCCTCTTCGCGCAGAGTTCGCGTCATGCCTTCGCTGGTGCCGCGCGAGTCGACCGGCCGACCGCGCGCGACGTCGTCTTCGAGCCTCCCGTGACCGACGCCGCCTCGCTGCGCGTCGCGCCGCGCAGGTGGGGAACCGCCCGGTCGCGTCCGCTTCAGCCGTTGGCGCGAGGTCCGGTGTACGCCGCGTTGATCGCGCTCGGCATTGTGCTGAGCGTCTTCAGCAACGGTTACGGCTATCACCGCGACGAGCTGTATTTCCGCATGCTCAAGCCGGGTTGGGGCTACGTCGACGAGCCCCCGCTCACACCGCTGCTCGTCCGGCTGTTCACGCACCTCAGCGATCACCCGTGGGCGATCCGAATTCCGGCGACGTTGGCCACCATGCTGTCCGCCTACGTGCTGGTGCTGCTGACCCGCGAATTCGGTGGTGGACGACGCGCCCAAGCGCTGTGCGCCTGGGCGTACAGCTTTGCCGCGATCCCGATCATCATGGGCCACGTCTTGCTGACCGCGACCGTGGATTTGCCGGTGTGGCCGGCGATCGTGCTGTTCATCGCGCGAGCGCAACTGCGGCGGCAACCCCAGTGGTGGTTAGCGGCCGGAGCGGTCGTCGGGGTCAGCATGTACAACAAGCTGCTGGTGGCCGTGCTGCTCGCCGCCCTGCTGGTCGGCGTGCTGTTGGTCGGCCCGCGCCGTTTGCTGTTCTCACGCTGGGTTGTCGGCGCGGCCGGGTTGGCGCTGTTCATCGGCGCGCCCAACGTCATCTATCAGGCGATGAATCATTGGCCGCAGCTCGCGATGGGCCGGGCGCTCGCCGAAAACAACGCCGGCGACGTGCACGTGTTGATGTGGCCGTTCCTGCTGATCCTGCTGGGTCCGCCGCTGGTGCCGATCTGGGTCGCCGGGCTCGTCGGCTTGTTTCGCCGTCCGGAGTGGCGCAGCGTGCGGTTCGTGGCGGCGGCGTTCCCGGCGCTGCTCGTCCTCGTCTTCATCATGGGCTCGCAGTTCTATTACCCGTTCGGCTTGCTCGCGGTGATGTTCGCGATCGGTTGCGTGGCGGCGGCCGAGTGGATGCGCGGGTGGCGCACTCGCCTCGTCGTGACGTGCGTGGCGATCAACGCGGCGGTCAGCTTGGTGCTCGGGCTGCCGCTCGTGCCGGTCGGGTCGCTCGGCCACACGCCAATCCCCGGCGTGAATCAAGCCGCCCGCGACACGGTCGGCTGGCCGACCTACGTGCGGCAGGTCGCCGACGCGTACCAGGCGCTGCCGGCCGCAGACCGCGCGAACGCGGTCATCATCACCAGCAACTACGGCGAAGCCGGCGCGGTCGATCGCTACGGCCCCGCCCTCCGGCTGCCCGCCGTCTTCAGCGGGCAAAATCAGCTGTACGCGCAAGCCACCCCGCCGGCGTCCGCCACCGTCGCGGTGTTTGTCGGCGGCCAGCTCGGGCGCGCCGCGGCCTTGTTCGACTCCTGCCAGGTCGTCGGTCACCTCGACAACGGGGTCGACGTCGACAACGAGGAGCAGGGCCAGCCGGTCGCGATCTGCCGCACGCCGATCGGTGGTTGGCCGGCGGTGTGGCCGC
>DASVDW010000029.1:0-12927 GCA_036380925.1 Acidothermaceae bacterium | reverse complement strand
AGTCGCAGTCGGCCGCCTACGGTTCGCTGCCCACCAAGGGAAAAGCGTTCGTCTCGGTGGCCAACCGCGACAAGCGAGCCATCATCTTCCCGGTCAAACGGCTCGCCGACCTCGGCTTCGAGATCCTCGCCACCGAGGGCACCGCGCAGGTGCTGCGCCGCAACGGCGTCGTCGCCACCGTCGTCCGCAAGCACAGCGCCGGGCCAGGCCCGGACGGCGAGCCGACCATCGTCCAGCGCATCATCGACGACGAGGTCGACCTGATCGTCAACACGCCATGGGGGGTCGGTCCGCGGGTCGACGGCTACGAGATCCGCACCGCTGCGGTCATGCGCGGCGTCCCGTGCATGACGACCGTGCAAGGCCTCGCCGCCTGCGTGCAGGGCATCGAGGCGCTGCTGCGCGGCGACATCGGCGTGCGATCGCTGCAGGAGCACGCCGTGATCCTGCGCGCTAGTCGCGCAGCGGCGACCGCGGTGTCCGCGACAGCGGGGAGGACGGCGCGGTGACACCGGTGCAGGTCACGGGAGAGGTGCTGTCGCTGCGGCGGATCGGCGCGTACCACGCGATGACGGTCGTGGCGCCCGGCGTCGCGGAGAGCGCGAAGCCGGGGCAGTTCGTCACCGTCGCGGTCGGCGGTCCCGACACCAGCATGCTGATGCGACGGCCCTTCTCGATTCACCGGGTGCACGAGCGCGGGGTGTACGGGGGCACCGTCGAGTTCGTGTTCTCCGTCGAGGGCCGTGGCACCAGATGGCTCGCGCAGATGCAGCCGCATGAGCCGATCGACATCGTCGGCCCGCTCGGCAAGCCGTTCTCGTTGCCGCGGGAGCCGGCGACCTGCGTGTTGGTCGGCGGCGGCTACGGCAGCGCCCCGCTCTTCCCACTCGCCGACGCGTTGCGCGAGCGCGGCTGCCGGATCGACTTCGTCATCGGCGCCGCGACCGAGGAGCGGCTGTTCGGCGCGCTCGACGCCAAGCGGATATCGGCGACGTTGAGCGTCACGACCGACGACGGCTCGGTCGGCCTGCGCGGGCGGGTCTCCGACCCGTTGCCGGAGGTGCTGACCACCACCAAGGCCGACGTCGTCTACGCCTGCGGCCCAATGCCGATGCTGCGCGCGGTGAGTCGCATCGCCGGCGAGGCGGGGATTCCGTGCCAGATCGCGGTCGAGGAGATGATGGCCTGCGGCGTCGGCGTGTGCATGACCTGCGTGCTGCCGGTGATCGGTGACGACGGGCAGACCCGGATGGTCCGGTCGTGCGTCGACGGCCCGGTCTTCCACGGCGACCGCGTGCGGTTCGACGACATCGGCGTGATTCCGCCCGACACCGTCGGCGCTCCCGAGCCGCCGCAGCCGAAGCGGGCCGGCAAACCGTCCGCGAAGACCCAGCGGGTAGCGGAGGCGCTGCGATGAGCTCGACGTTGACGGTGCGGGTCGGCACGCCGTCCGCCGCCACCGACGCGGCGATCGACATGTCGACCGCGCTCGGCCGCTTTGAGCTGCCGAACCCCGTTCTCACCGCGTCCGGATGCGCGGCCGCCGGGCGGGAGCTCAACCAGTTCTTCGACGTCGCGAAGCTTGGCGGCGTCGTCACGAAGTCCATCATGTTGCGGCCGCGGTCGGGGCGGCCGACCCCGCGAATGGCGGAGACGCCGAGCGGGATGCTCAACTCCATCGGTCTGCAGGGCCCGGGCATCGACGCGTTTCTGGAAACCGACCTGCCCTGGCTGGTGGAGCGCGGCGCGCGCGCTGTGGTGTCCATCGCCGGCGGCACGGTCGAGGAGTTCGGCAAGCTGGCGACCCGTCTGCGCGACGCCGGCGGAGCGTCGATGATCGAGGTGAACATCTCCTGCCCGAACGTCGAGGACCGCGGCCAGGTTTTCGCCTGCGACCCACGCGCCGCGGCCAACGTCGTCCAGGCGGTGCGGCGGGCGACGCGCGCCGAGGTGCCGGTCTTCGCGAAGCTTTCTCCCGACGTGACCGACATCGTCGCGGTCGCGCGGTCGTGCGTCGAGGCGGGCGCCGATGGGCTTTCGATGACCAACACTTTGCTCGGCATCGTCATCGACACCGACACCTTGCGACCGGTGCTGGCTGGGGTCACCGGAGGGCTGTCTGGGCCGGCGATCCGGCCGGTGGCGTTGCGCTGCGTGTGGCAGGTGCACCAGGCGATGCCGGACGTGCCGATCCTCGGCATGGGCGGCATCCGCACCGGGCTTGACGCGCTGCAGTTCGTGCTCGCCGGCGCGTCAGCGGTGTCGGTCGGCACCGAGACGTTCCACGACCCTGGCGCGCCGATCCGGGTGCTGAACGAGCTGACCAAGGCGCTCGCCGACCGCGGATTCGAGCGGTTCTCCGACGCCGTCGGGCTTGCCCACCAGCCGCGCTGATCGTCCGGTCCGACGCCGTCCGGCCGACTGGGCGCAAAGCGCAGGGGCGCGCCAGGGGGCCAACGCGATTCTTCGCCCACTCGAATCGTTCAGCGGCCGGCCCGCCGCGACGATGTCTGGGCTGTGAGCTCAGACCTGCCCGCGCCCGGATCCTCCGATGTCCTATCGACGCGCATGCGGCGGTGGGTGTGCGTGCGCTGCGGCGCGCGCAACGGTCTCGACGCCGACAGCTGCGTGACGTGCGGCACGTCGTTCGAGGCGCTGCTGGCCGATCCGCCGGACGCCGCGGTCAGGCGGCTGCGGGGGCTGTCGGCGCTCGCCCGCGAGGCCGGTTTGCTCCTGGGCCTGTTCGTCCTTTGGCGTGTCGTGGGCAGCGTCTCGCTGCTGAGCGAGAGCGGCGCGTTTGACCGCGGCCGATGGCTGTGGCGGGTGGAACGCGCGCTGCACCTGCCGAGCGAGCTCGCGCTGCAAAAGCAGCTGCTGCCGCATCCTGCGGTGGTGCAGCTGGTCAACGTCTTCTACCTCGCCGCCCACATCGGCGGGATGGCCGCGCTGCTCATCTGGCTGTACGCCCGTCATCGCGACCACTACCGGCGCTGGCGCAACATGGTCGTCGCGTTCACCGGGGTCTCGCTGCTGCTGCAGTTCCTCAGCGTGGCGCCGCCCAGGCTGCTGACCGAGCTCGGTTTCGTCGACACCGCCCGCGAGTACGGGCAGTCGGCCTACGACCACCTTGGCTCAGGGCTGGTCGACCAACTCTCCTCGATGCCGTCGGTTCACGTCGGGTGGGCGGTCATCGCCGGCCTGGCGGTGGTCCGTGTCTCTCAGTCCCCGTGGCGTTGGCTCGCGATCGCCCAACCCGCGCTCACCTGCTACGCGGTGGTGGTGACCGCGAACCACTTCTGGCTGGACGGCGTCGTCGCCTGCGTCGTGGTGGCGGCCGTGGCGCCGCTGACCGCCCGGGTTATGAACCGCCGACCCGCGTTGCCCGACCAGGCCTGATGTCGCTAGGTTTCCAACCGCCAGCACTTCCGCCGTTCCGCTGATTCTTGGGGAGTTTTCCGTGGCACTGCCGACGCTCACGTCGCAACAGCGCGCTGAGGCGTTGGCAAAGGCGGCGGCGGCCCGGCAACGGCGCGCCGAGATCAAGTCCCGGTTGAAGCACTCCGGTGAGTCGCTTGGCGCGGTGCTGGAGATGGGCGAGAAGGACGACGTCGTCGGCAAGATGCGGGTGAGCGCGCTGCTCGAGTCGCTGCCCGGCGTGGGCAAGGTCCGCGCGGCGCAAATCATGGAGCGGCTTGGCATCGCCGCCACTCGGCGGGTGCGCGGACTCGGCGCCAAACAGCGGGCCGCGCTGGTCGCCGAGTTCGACGGCCGGTCCTAGCGGGGTGCCCGCGCCCGTCGCCGAGTCTGCCCAGGCCGCCCAACCTGCGCGGCTGACCGTGTTGTCGGGCCCGTCGGGCGTTGGCAAAGGAACCGTGGTGACCGCGTTGGCGCGACGCGCGCCCACCCTTTGGGTGTCGGTCTCCGTCACCACCCGCCGGCCGCGGCCGGGAGAGGTCGAGGGCGTCAGCTACCACTTCGTCGACGACGCCACCTTCGACAAGATGATCGCCGCGGGGGACTTCCTCGAGCACGCGAGCTATGGCCGGCACCGGTACGGAACGCCACGTCGACCGGTGGAGGAAAGGCTCGCGGCGCGAACACCCGCGTTGCTTGAGATCGACCTGCAGGGCGCCCGCCAGGTGCGCGCAACCATGCCCGACGTGTTCACCGTCTTCTTGGCGCCGCCGACCTGGGAGGAGCTGGTGCGCCGGCTCACCCACCGCGGCACCGAGGACCCAGCCGTCGCCCGCGCCCGGCTGGACCGAGCCCGCATCGAGCTCGCCGCCGAGGACGAATTCGACGCGGTGGTGATCAACGAGTCGGTCGAGCGGGCGTGCGACGAGCTGATAACCTTGCTGCGGCTGCCCGTTTGAGGTGGCCGGTCCCATTCGTCTAATGAAGGGCGCCGCGTGTCCGGCATCGTCGCCACCCCTGAGGGCATCACCAACCCGCCCATCGACGACCTGCTCGAGATCGCCGACTCGAAGTACGCGCTCGTCATCTACTCCGCCAAGCGCGCCCGGCAGATCAACGCCTACTACGCCCAGCTCGGCGAGGGCCTGCTCGAGTACGTCGGCCCCCTGGTCGAGACCCACCCCCACGAGAAGCCGCTGTCGGTGGCGCTGCGCGAGATCAACGACAAGCTGCTGACCGCCGAGCCGATCGAGCAGTAGCTCTCAGGCGCATGCCGTCGTGAGCCGCATCGTTCTCGGCGTTTCCGGCGGCATCGCCGCCTACAAAGCCTGCGAGCTTTTGCGGCTGCTCACCGAGTCCGGCCACGACGTCACCGTCGTCCCCACGCCCGCCGCCCTGGAGTTCGTCGGCGCCGCGACGTGGGCGGCGTTGTCGGGCCATCCCGTTCGCACCCAGGTCTGGGACGACGCGCACGAGGTGCCGCACGTGCGGCTTGGTCAAACCGCCGACCTCGTCGTCGTCGCGCCCGCCACCGCCGACCTACTCGCCCGCGCCGCGCACGGCCGCGCCGACGACCTGCTCACCAATGTGCTGCTGACCGCCCGGCGTCCGGTCGTCTTCGCGCCCGCTATGCACACCGAGATGTGGCTGCACGCCGCCACCCAAGCCAACGTCGCGAGCTTGCGATCGCGCGGCGCCCTGGTGCTCGAACCCGCGGTCGGCCGGCTCACCGGCGCCGACTCCGGCCCCGGGCGGTTGCCCGAGCCCGCGGAGATCTTCCAGGTGGTCCGCCGGGTGTTGGCCCGCGGCGCCGACGGGCTTGCTCTTGACCTGTCCGGACGGCGGGTGGTGGTGTCGGCCGGCGGCACGCGGGAGCCGATGGATCCCGTGCGGTTCTTGGGGAACCGATCCTCCGGCAGGCAGGGCTACGCGCTCGCCGCCACCGCGGTGGCGAGGGGCGCGGAGGTGACGGTCGTCGCGGCCAACGTCACGCTGCCCGACCCCGCCGGTGCGAAGGTCGTCCGAGTCGGCGCCGCCGAGCAGTTGCGCGCGGCCGTGCTGGAGGAAGCGGCCAGCGCCGACGTCGTGGTGATGGCGGCCGCGGTCGCCGACTTTCGGCCGGCCGTCTCGTCGGCGTCCAAAATCAAGAAGTCGAGCGGGCTGCCTGAGCCGATCGCGTTGGTGGAAAACCCCGACGTGCTCGCGGAATTGGGCCGTGCGCGCAAAGCCGGGCAGGTGCTGGTCGGATTCGCCGCTGAGACCGACGACCCGATCGAGGGCGGCCGCGCGAAACTGGCCGCGAAGGGCGCCGACTTCATCGTCGTCAACCAGGTGGGCGACGCGTTGGGCTTCGAGTCGCCCGACAACGCCGCGACCATCCTCGCCGCCGACGGCGGCGAGGTGGTGGTGCCGCGCGGGCCAAAGGAGCAATTGGCCGACGCGGTTTGGGATCTCGTCGTCAACGCGCTTCGCGGCCCCCGCTAGACTCGCTGCGATCGCCCACCGGTGCGGGCGAAATCGTCTCTCAACAGGAGCGCCCGTTGTCCCGTCGTCTGTTCACGTCCGAGTCGGTCACCGAGGGCCACCCCGACAAGATCGCTGATCAAATCAGCGACGCGATCCTCGACGCGCTCGTGAAGGACGACCCGAAGAGCCGGGTCGCGGTGGAGACCCTCATCACGACCGGTCAGGTGCACGTCGCGGGCGAGGTCACCACCGAGGCGTACGCCGACATCCCAGCGATCGTGCGCGACGTCATCCTCGGCATCGGTTACGACTCCTCGAAGAAGGGCTTCGATGGCGGGTCGTGCGGAGTGTCCGTCTCGATTGGCTCGCAGTCGCCCGACATCGCCCAAGGCGTCGACGAGGCGTTCGAGCGCCGGCACGGCGAGGGCGTCGACGAGCTCGACAAGCAGGGCGCCGGCGACCAGGGCCTGATGTTCGGCTACGCCTGCGACGAGACCCCCGAGCTGATGCCGTTGCCGATCGCGCTGGCGCACCGGCTGGCCCGACGATTGGCGAAGGTCCGCAAGGAGGGCACCGTCCCGTACCTGCGGCCCGACGGCAAGACGCAGGTCACCATCGAATACGACGGCGACAAGCCGGTCCGGCTCGACACCGTCGTCGTCTCCAGCCAGCACGCGGCCGACATCGACATCGACACCCTGCTCGCCCCCGACGTCGCCGAGTACGTCGTCGCGCCCGAGCTTTCCGACCTCGGCCTCGACACCGCCGGGCACCGGCTGTTGGTCAACCCGACCGGCCGGTTCGAGATCGGTGGCCCGATGGGCGACGCCGGCCTGACCGGCCGCAAGATCATCGTTGACACCTACGGCGGCATGGCCCGCCACGGCGGCGGCGCCTTCTCCGGCAAGGACCCGTCGAAGGTCGACCGGTCGGCGTGCTACGCGATGCGCTGGGTGGCGAAGAACGTCGTGGCGGCGGGCCTCGCCACCCGCTGCGAGGTGCAGGTCGCGTACGCGATCGGCAAAGCTCACCCGGTCGGCCTGTTCGTCGAGACGTTCGGAACCGGCGTGCTGCCCGACCAGAAGATTCAAGAGGCCGTCGTGCAGGTCTTCGACCTGCGGCCGGGCGCGATCATCCGCGACCTCGACCTGCTGCGGCCGATCTACCAGCAGACCGCGGCGTACGGCCACTTCGGCCGCCTCGAGCCCGACTTCACCTGGGAGGCGACCAACCGGGCCGACGCGTTGCGCGCGGCGACCGGTCGGTAGCTCGCTCGCCTTTTCTCCGGGCAAGGTTCGTGACGTTTGCTGTTGCTCAGCAACAGCAAACGTCAGCAGTCCAGCGGGATCGGCTGTGGACGACGCGCGCGCCCGCGTCGCTGATGTCTGGTAGGACTCCGGCATGACCACTCGGCGGGCGGCTGCCGCTGCTCCGGCCAAACCTGCGAAGCGGCCCGCGGCGCTCTTCCCGGTGGCGCGGGTGGCGGTCGACGTCGCGTTGCCGCACCTCGACCGGCTCTACGACTACCTGGTGCCGGAAACGCTTGCCTCGCAGGCGGTCGCGGGTTCTCGGGTGCGGGTGCGATTCGCCGGTCAGCTGGTCGACGGGTTCGTCGTCGAGCGGCTCGCGTCGTCCGACCACGAGGGCCGGCTGGCCTTCATCGAGCGGTCGGTCTCCGCAGAGGTGGTGTTGACTCCGGCGGTGCTGCGGTTGGCGCGGGCGGTCGCCGACCGCTGGGCCGGCACGCTGGCCGACGTGTTGCGGTTGGCGATCCCGCCGCGGCACGCGCGTGCCGAGACCGCCGCCGCACGGCCGGTGGTGGTGGAAGACCCGCGTCAGTCGAGCCAGTCGACGACCTGGGCGCGCTACGCCTCAGGCGAGCGACTGCTGACGTCGCTCGCGGCAGGCGGCTCCCCGCGCGCGGTCTGGGCGGCGCTGCCCGGTGGCAGCTGGCCCGCCGAGATCGCCGACCTGGTCGCGGCGGCGACGGTCGGCGGCCGCGGCACGCTCGTCGTCGTCCCCGACCACCGCGACGTCGCCCGCGTCGACGCCGCGGTGACCGACCGGCTGGGCGCCGGCCGCCACGTCGTCCTCACCGCCGACCTCGGTCCGGCCGAGCGCTACCGGCGGTACTTGGCGGTGAGCAGAGGCGACGTCCGCGTCGTGGTCGGCACCCGCGCGGCGGCGTTCGCACCCGTCGCCGACCTCGGCCTGGTCGTGATGTGGGACGACGGCGACGACCTGCACGCCGAGCCGCGCGCCCCGTACCCGCATGCCCGCGAGGTGCTGCTGCTGCGCGCCCACCTGGAGAGCGCCGCCGCGGTGATCGGCGGCCACGCGGTCACCGCCGAGGGCGCGAATCTGGTGGCCAGCGGGTGGGCGGCCGCGCTTGGCGCCGACCGCACGGTCACCCGGGCCGTCGCGCCTCGGGTGTTCACCGGCGACGACGCGGCGGCCGGGCGGCAGCCGGAGTCCCCGGCCCGGCTGCCGTCGCGCGCCTGGCGGGCGGCGCACGAGTCGCTGCGCGCGGGCGCCCCTGTGCTGGTGCAGGTTCCGCGCCGCGGCTACTTGCCGGCGCTGTCCTGCGACCGCTGCCGCGCCTCGCTGCGCTGCCCCGCTTGCGCCGGGCCGTTGGCGGCCACCGACGCCACCCGGGCGCCGACCTGCCGATGGTGTGGCCGGCTGGCCGCCGGGTGGAGCTGCCCGGAGTGCGGCGCCAGCCGGTACCGCGCGGTGGTGGTCGGAGCGACCCGCACCGCGGAAGAGCTCGGCCGGGCGTTTCCCGGCGTGCCGGTGCGCACCTCCGCGCAAGGGCAGGTGCTCGACGCGGTCCCCGCGGGCGCGGCGTTGGTGATCGCGACACCGGGCGCCGAGCCGGTCGCCGACGGCGGCTACGGCGCGGCGCTGTTGCTCGACGGCTGGGCGTTGCTCGGGCGCGCCGACCTGCGCGCGGCGGAGGAGACGTTGCGGCGCTGGTTGAACGCCGCGGCGTTGGTTCGGTCGGCGGACGACGGCGGCCTCGTCGTCGTGCTGGCCGACGCCGCCTTGCCGCCGGTGCAGGCGTTGGTGCGGTGGTCGCCTGGCGGCTATGCCGATCGGGAGCTGGCCGAACGCCGCCGGCTGCGATTTCCGCCCGCGGCGGTCTTCGCCGAACTCACCGGCGAGCCCGCCGCCGTCGAGGAGTGGCTGCAGGCGGCGAACCTGCCCGCGTCATTGCCCGCGTCGTCCGAGATCTTGGGCCCGGTGCCCGCCCGCGTCGGCGAGGCCGACGCGGTGCGGGCGTTGATCCGGGCGCCACGAGCCGCGGCGCCGGAGCTCGCGGCCGCGCTGCACGCGGCGCGAGGAGTGCGCAGCGCGCACAAGTTGCAGGCGGTGCGGGTGCGCGTCGACCCGATCGAGATCGGCTGAAACCCGCCGCCTCAGGCGCCGACCAACTGCGGTGTCCGCGACGACTCGACCGTCGCGTCCTCGCCGCCGGCGAACAGCTCGTCCGAGCGTGGCGCGTTGTAGACCGCCTCGTTGAGGATCCGCTCTCGCTTCGCGACGATCGTCGGCACCAGCGCCTGGCCGGTCACGTTGATCGCGGTGCGGCCCATGTCGAGGATCGGGTCGATGCCGATCAGCAGGCCGACACCCGCGAGGGGAAGTCCGAGCGTCGACAAGGTGAGGGTCAGCATCACGACGGCGCCGGTGGTGCCGGCGGTCGCCGCCGAGCCCACGACGGAGACCACGGCGATCAACAGGTAGTCGGTGACGCTCAGGTGCACGCCGAAGAACTGGGCGACGAAAATCGAGGCGACCGCGGGGTAGACCGCAGCGCAGCCGTCCATCTTCGTCGTCGCCCCGAGCGGAACCGCGAACGACGCGTATTCACGCGGGACGCCAAGGCGTCGCTCGGCCACCTGCTCCGTCACCGGCATCGTCCCCAGCGACGAGCGCGACACGAAGCCAAGCTGCGTCGCCGGCCAGACGCCGGAGAAGAACTGACGCACGCTCAACCCATGAACACGCAGCAGCGTCGGGTACACGACGAGCAACACGATCGCGAGCCCGATGTAGATCGCCAGCGTGAACACGCCGAGTGAACCCAGGGCCGTCCATCCGTAGCTGACGACGGCGTTGCCGAGCAGGCCGACGGTTCCGATCGGGGCCAGCCGGATGATCCACCACAGCACCTTGGTGACGATCTCGAGCGCCGACTCGTTCAGCTTGATGAACGGAGTCGCCTTCTCGCCCACCTTCAGCGCGGCGATGCCGATCGCGGCCGCGACGACGATGAGCTGGAGGACGTTGAAGGAGATCGCGGTGGTCGCGTGCGCCGCGGCGCCGGAGCCGGCCAGCGAGGTGTTCGCCTGGACGCCGAGGAAGTTGCTCGGCACCAGCCCGGTGAGGAACGCCCACCAGTCGCCGGTGTGCGAGGGCGCTTTGGCGAGGTTGGCTGACACCCCGGCGTGGGCGCCCGGGCGCAAGACCAAGCCGAGCACGATGCCGATCGACACGGCGATCAAAGCGGTGATGGCGAACCAAAGAATCGTCTGACCGGCCAGCCGAGCCGCGTTCGTGACTTTCCGAAGGTTGGCGATGCTCGCCACGATGGCGGTGAAGACCAAGGGCACGACCGCGGTCTTCAGCAACGTGACGAACAAGGAGCCGATGGTGTTCAGCGTGCTGCCAAGCCAGTTGGGACTGCCGTCCGACACCGGTCCGATGGCCCGGGCGAGCAGGCCGAGAAGGACGCCGAGCACCAGGCCGGCGATCACCTGTTGGCCGAACGAGATATGCGGCAGCCGGGGTAGCGCGGTTTTTGTTCGTTGAGCGGGCTGCGCGACGGCAGACCCGGATGAAGATCCGGAGGAGGATCCGATGGTCGAAGACATGGTGAACCCCTTTAGGGACAAGGCTTTGAACGACGCTTGACTTGCGAACAGGGTGTTTCGAGTCGAGCTGGCCGCGAGCGAGTCGGGTCAGCGGCTGGACTCGGTGAGACGGGATGTGCGCTTGCGCGCGAGAAGGCGGGCCGCCCCGAGCGTGGGGCCGAAGATGAACCTGTCGTGCAGGGAGGCGGCGGCCGAAATCAGCGGCAGCGGCGACACGCGGCGCTGGCGATGCGAAGCAAGTCGATGTGGCGACGCCGGACGAGCGTCAGCTCTTTCATCAACGTCTCCTTATCGCACTGGCAGGCGAGCAGAGTATAGCGCGACCGTCGCGGCGAGAACGCCGGCGCGGGACCACCCGTAGACTTGGCGATGTCACATCACGTCGCGCCGATTGTGCGCCGTCCTGCGGGAGTCACGCGTGGCGATTCAGCCGATCCGCCTGTTCGGCGACCCGGTGTTGCGCACGCCGGCGGAGCCGGTGACCACGTTCGACAAAGAGTTGCGCGTGCTGGTGCGCGACCTGGTCGAGACGATGCAAGACGCCCCCGGCGCTGGCCTTGCCGCCCCGCAGATCGGCGTGGGCTTGCGGGTGTTCAGCTACGACGTCGACGGCGTCGTCGGTCACCTGATCAACCCGGTGCTCGACCTGTCGCAAGACGAGCAGGACGGCGACGAGGGCTGCCTGTCCTTTCCAGGTCTCGCCTTTCCGTGCAAGCGCGCGATGCACGCGATCGCGAAGGGTTTCAACGAGTACGGCGACCCGATCGTCGTCGAAGGCAGCGAGCTGCTCGCCCGCTGCGTGCAGCACGAGACCGACCACCTCGACGGCGTGCTGTTCATCGACCGGCTCGACCCGGACCAGCGCAAGCTGGCGATGCGGGCGATCCGCGAGGCCGATTGGGCGGGCGAAACGGTGCGGGTCAAAGAGTCGCCGCACAACACCTACGGCCGCGCGCTGTAGCGTGCGCGTCGTCTTCGCCGGCACGCCGAACGTCGCCGTCCCGTCTTTTCACGCGTTGCTCGAGTCGTCGCACGAGGTCGTCGCGGTCATCACCCGACCGGACGCCGCCGCCGGCCGCGGCCGACGGGAGACCGCAAGCCCGATCTCGATTGCGGCCGGCGAGGTGGGGATCGAGCTGCTCAAGCCGCGCCGCCCGTCGGAGCCGGACTTCCAACAGCGGCTTCGCGACCTCGCGCCCGACCTGGTCGCGATCGTCGCGTACGGCGCGTTGGTGCCGCCGTCCGCGCTGGAAATTCCTAAGCAGGGCTGGATAAACCTGCACTTCTCGCTGCTGCCCGCGTGGCGTGGCGCGGCGCCCGTGCAGCACGCGATCCTGCATGGCGACGACATCACCGGCGCGACGACGTTCGTCTTGGAAGAAGGGCTCGACACCGGCCCGGTGCTTGGCGTGCTGACGGAGCAGATCCGCCCGCGCGACACCGCGGGTGAGTTGCTCCAGCGGCTGGCGACGGCTGGAGCGGGATTGTTGGTGGCCAGTGTCGACGGCTTGGCGTCCGGTGGGCTTCGGCCGGCGCCGCAACCGGTCGACGGCGTGAGTTTCGCGCCGAAGCTCAGCCCGTCCGACGCCCGCGTCAACTGGACGACGCCCGCGATGCGGGTGGATCGGCTGGTGCGCGCCTGCACGCCGGCGCCCGGCGCGTGGACGATGTTTCGCGGTCGTCGGCTGAAGCTCGGCCCGGTGCTGCCGGTCACCGCGGGGTCGCTCGCGCCCGGTGTCATCGCAGCGACCCGCGAGTCGGTCCTCGTTGGCACCGCCACGGCGCCCGTCGCGCTCGACCAGGTGCAGCCAGAAGGCAAACCGGTGATGGCCGCGCTGGACTGGACGCGCGGAGCCCGGCTCGGCGCTGGCGACCGGTTCGAATGAGCCTGCCGCGGGCGGCTGACCCGGCGCGCGAGGTGGCGTACGAGGCGCTTCGGGCGGTGCGCGAGGACGACGCGTACGCCAACCTGCTGATGCCGTCGTTGTTGAAGCCGCTGTCGGGGCGCGACGCGGCGTTCGCCACCGAGTTGGTCAATGGCGCGTTGCGCGGGCTTGGCGGCTATGACGAGATCCTCGCCCGCTGCGTGACGAGGCCGCTCGACAAGCTCGACCCGCGAGTGCTCGACGTGCTGCGCCTCGGAACGCACCAGCTGCTGGGCATGCGGGTC
>DASVDW010000028.1:0-4586 GCA_036380925.1 Acidothermaceae bacterium | reverse complement strand
GGCCGCGCCCGCTGACGTGGTGTATGAGAACCACCGCGTCAACCTCTTGGTTGTTGTTTTAGCTGGCTGCTTGGAGTGCTGGTGGCACCTCCTGGTCGGGGTCGCTGGTGATGACGCGGAGTCGGGCCTTGGCGAGCGATTCGGCGCTCATGTAGCGGCGAACGACGGCCCATTCGTCGTGTTGTTCGGCGAGCACGGCGCCGACGAGACGCACGACCGCAGTGCGGTTGGGGAAGATGCCGACGACGTCGGTGCGTCGGCGGATCTCCTTGTTGAGCCGTTCCTGGGGGTTGTTGGACCAGATCTGGCGCCAGTGCTCCTTGGGGAACGAGCTGAACGCCAGGATGTCGCCGGCGGCGTCGATGAGCAGCGCGGCGGCGTCACCGAAGCGCTGCGCGAGTTGTTCGACGACGCGGGCGTGCTGGGCCCAGACCTGTTCGGCGTCGGGCTGTTCGAAGATGGTGCGCACCAAGGTGGCGACCATGGCCTGGGCCGACTTGGGGACGCGGGTGAGCAGGTTGCGTAGGAAATGGACTCGGCAGCGCTGCCAGCTCGAGCCGGGCAGGACCGCCTCGATCGCCGCCTTGAGGCCTTTGTGGTCGTCGCTGATCACCAGCTGCACCCCGGACAGGCCGCGGGCGACAAGCGAGCGCAGGAACGCGGTCCAGCCGGCGCCGTCTTCGGTGGTGATCACATCGAAGCCCAAGATCTCGCGTTGGCCATCCGCGTTGACGCCGGTGGCGACCACGACGGCGACGTTGACGATCCGGCCGCCCTCGCGGACCTTCTGGGTGAGCGCGTCCAGCCACACATAGGTGTAGGGGCCGCCGTCGAGGGGCCGGTTCCGGAACGCCTCCACGACCTCGTCGAGCGCCTTGGCCATCTCCGAGACCTGCGACTTGGAGATGCCCTGCATCCCGAGCGCCTTGACCACGTCGTCCACCGCCCGGGTCGAGACACCCTCGACGTAGCACTGGCACACCACCTGCACCAGCGCCCGCTCGGCCCGCCGGCGCGGCTCCAACAGCCACTCCGGGAAGTAGCTGCCCCGGCGCAGCTTCGGGATCGCCAGCTCGATCGACCCCGCCCGCGTGTCGAACTGGCGGTTCCGGTAGCCGTTGCGGCTGTTGGTCCGCTCCGCGCTGCGCTCGCCGTAGCCGGCACCGCACATCGCGGACGCCTCCGCCGACATGAGCTTCTCGGCGAACGCCTTGATCATCTCCCGCAGCAGGTCGCTGCCGCCCTCGCCTTCCAGGTGCTTGCGCAAGAACGCCAAAGCGTCCAAGGTGGACTTCGCCACCGCATCCTCCTCTCGGTTCGTCTTGGTCGACTTGCCGCAGAGGTTGATGCGGTGGTCTTCGCGAGTGGGCGACCTCAGCCCCTCAACTCACCCCTCGTACACCACGCCGGTGGACGCAAACGCGACGAGATGGCGGTGCAGATGGCCGAGTACCTCGGGATCCGGCATCGCTACATCGACTCGACGATGACGGGCGGCGCCGCGTTCGAGTTCCACGTGCAGCACGCGGCGGCCGCGATCCGCGAAGGGCTCGCCGAGGCGATCCTCGTCACGTACGGCTCGAACCAGCTCTCGCGGATGGGCCGCCGGCTCGGCACGGGCGGTTTCGTGCGGGCGAACGAGCGGGTCGTGGGACCGTCGCAGTTCACAGCGCCGTTCGGGCTGCCGCTCGTCGGCTGCTACGCGATGGCGGCGATGCGCCACATGCACGAGTTCGGCACCAAGCCCGAGCAGTTGGCGCAGATCGCTGTCGGCGTGCGCGAGTTCGCGGGGCTCAACCCGCTCGCGCGCCACCGCGACCCGATCACCGTCGACGACGTGCTGAGCAGTCGCATGATCGCCGACCCGCTGCACCTGCTCGACTGCTGCGTGATCACCGACGGTGGGGGAGCGATCGTGATCACCACCGAGGAGCGCGCTCGCGACCTCGAGCAGAAGCCGGTCTACGTGCTCGGCGCGGCGGGCGCGCAGACGCACTGGAACATCGATCAGATGCCCGACTTCACGCAGATCGCGGCGACGCAGTCGGGCCCCGAGGCGATGGGCCAAGCCGGTGTCGTCCACGACGACATCGACACGCTGCAGCTCTACGACAGCTTCACGATCACCGTGCTGCTCATGCTCGAAGGGCTCGGGTTCTGCGCGAAGGGCGAGGGCGGCGCGTTCGTCGCGGAAGGGCACCTGCGCAAGGGCGGCAAGTTCCCCACCAACACCGACGGCGGCGGCCTGTCGAGCAACCACCCCGGCATGCGCGGCATCTTCCTCTTGATCGAGGCGGTGCGTCAGCTGCGCGGGCAGGCGGGCGACGCGCAGGTGCCCGACTGCGAGGTCGCGCTGTGCTGCGGGTCCGGCGGTTTCCTGAGCTGCATCGGCACGGTCGTGCTCGGCAACGACCGACCGGCGTGAGAGGGGTGTCCATGGAGGTTCGTCGCGGCAGGGCGTGGAACCGTCCGATCCCCAACGGCGAAGGCGACTACGGCGAGTTCTACGCGGCCTGCGCCGAGGGGCGCCTGCTCGTGCAGCGATGCCCGGCGTGCGACCATCGCCAGTTCTATCCGCGGCCCGTCTGCACTCGCTGCGGCGCGACACCCGAGTGGCTCGAGTGCGCGGGCACCGGCACCGTGCACACGTACACGATCATCCGGCAGTACCGGGCCGAGCCGTTCGGCTCCGAGGTGCCGTACGCCCTCGCGATGATCGACCTGCCCGAGGGGCCGCGCATCTTCGGCCCGATCACCGACGTCGACGTCGACGACGTGCACATCGACATGCCGGTCGAGGCGTACGCCGTCGAGTTCGAGGAGGGCCGCGCCGTGCCGCAGTGGCGGCCGCGGGCGTCCGAGGCGACCGCTGCTACGGCTGGCGATCGCGGCCGGTGACGTCCCGCGCGCTCACCTGGCGGCGGTGCGACCGCTGCTGCTGGTCGACCCGTTCGAGCAAAGCGAGCAGCGCGCCGACGTCGTGGCCTGACTCCACGGGGTGACGTAGCGGGCGGTCGGCGATGATCTCGTAGCGGTTGCGCCGCCCGACCCGCTGGCGGCGCAGATAGCCGGCGTCGGCGAGATCGGCCACGATCTTCTGCGCTGCCCGCTCGGTGATGCCGACGGCGTCCGCCAGGTCGCGGAGGCGGATGTCGCCGTCGCGATGGATGCACAGCAGCACGTGCGCGTGGTTCGTCAGGAACGTCCACGTGGGGCGATCGGGCTCCGTGGCCACGGCCCGGACTGTACCTGTCAGTCGGTACCCTCCCGATGGTGCAGCCGACGCCCGCGACCACCGATGACCGTGAGCGCTTCATCGTGACGTTCGCGTGCCCCGACCAGCGCGGCATCGTGCACCGCGTCTCGGGCCTGCTCGCGTCGCTCGGCTGCAACATCACCGAGAGCCAGCAGTACGGCGACCCCTACACCAAGCGGTTCTTCATGCGGGTCGCCGCGACGGCCGAGGAGCGCTCGCCGGTCATCGACGACGTGCGCGCGGGCATGGCGTCGCTCGCGATCGACCTCGGCATGGTGTGGGACGTCCACGACGCCAGCGTGCGAGACCGCGTCCTCGTGCTGGTGTCGAAGCAAGGTCACTGCCTGAACGACCTGCTGTTCCGGTGGCGGTCGGGCGCGCTGCCCGTCGAGATCGTGGCTGTGGCGTCGAACCATCCCGACCTCGAGCCGCTCGCGCGTGCCAACGACGTGCCGTTCCACCACCTGCCGATCACGCCCGAGACGCGCGCCGAGCAGGAGGCGCAGATCCTCAACCTCGTGCATCGTGCGCGCGTCGATCTGGTCGTGCTCGCGCGGTACATGCAGATCCTGAGCGACGACATGTGCAAGCGCCTGGAGGGCCGGGCGATCAACATCCATCACTCGTTCCTGCCGGGGTTCAAGGGCGCCAAGCCCTACCACCAGGCGCACGAGCGCGGCGTCAAGCTCATCGGTGCCACCGCGCACTACGTCACGCCCGACCTCGACGAGGGGCCGATCATCGAGCAAGAGGTCGCGCGCGTCGACCACACGCACACGCCCGAACAGCTCATCGCGGTCGGCCGCGACCTCGAGAACCGCGCCCTGGCGCGGGCCGTGCAGTGGCACGCCGAGCGCCGCATCCTGCTGAACGGCGCGCGCACGGTCGTGTTCCGCTAGCCCGCCGGCCCGTTGCGGTCGCTGCGCCTGCGCCGTCGCGCTCGCGGCGGCGGACCGATCAGTTCTCGACGGCCGCGGCGTCGAAATGAACGTGGCGACCTTCGTGTGCATCCACGGCGCCGGCGGCCGGGCCTCGTACTGGCGGTTCGTCGCCGGCGAGCTCGAGGCGCACGGGCACGACGTCGTCGCGATGGACCTGCCGTGCGACCAGCCGGTCGGTCTGTCGGCGTACAAGGACGCGGTGCTCGACGCGATCGGCGACCGCCGCGGCGACCTCGTGCTCGTCGCGCAGTCCCTCGGCGGGTTCGTCGCGCCGCTCGTGTGCGCCGAGGTGCCCGTGCGCCTGCTGGTGCTCGTCGCGGCCATGGTGCCTCGACCCGGCGAGCGCGGGCACGACTGGTGGACCAACACCGGGCACGACGCCGCGCTGC
>DASVDW010000027.1:0-5725 GCA_036380925.1 Acidothermaceae bacterium | reverse complement strand
AGCTTGAAAAAGGCGATCGTGCCGTCGGCGCCGGTCACCTCGTCGTGAAACTCCTGACCGACGACGCCGTCGGTCGGCCAGCCCAGCCCGTCGCGATAAAACGTCACCGACCGGGCGAGGTCGTCGACCGCCAGCGTGATGAAGAAGATCTTCGCCTGCACGGGTGCTCCTTTGTCACGACCCTCTCACGACAGGCCCGCGTAGAACAGCAGGTAATCGCGCACGTGCGATTGCCAGTAGGTCATCGAATGGTCGCCTGGGTTGGGGTGCCATTGCACGTGAACGCCGCGCCGCTTAAGCGCCTGGTACAACGCCTCGTCTTTGCCGAGCAGCATGTCGTCGCGGCCGTCGTCGAGGTACACGTCAAGCTGCTTGACTCCGGGGTTGCCGGCGAGCCGGAACGGATCGCGTTCGTCGCGCAGCTGTTCGGTGGGGTAGAGCCAGTCGCGTTGCCCGACGAACTGATCGCCCGATGTGTAGGTCCAGAGCGCCGCGCTGTGTCCACCCACTTTGCTGTACAGGTCGGGATGGCGGAACGCGAGGTGGAGCGCCGCGAAGCCGCCCATCGACGCGCCACCGACGTAGCGGCCTTCTCGCGACGCGATGGTCCCGTAGTGGCTGTCGACGTAGCGCACGAGATCCCTGCTCAGGTAGTCGTCGTATGGCCCCTCACTGACGCCTCCCGGATCGGGGGCTTGGCCCGGGACGGTGTTGACGGCAAAACTGTTCCCGTAGTCGGGTGACACGATGATGAGCGGCGCAATCGCACGCTGGGTGATGAGCTCGGTGGCGACGCCGTCCGCATTCAGACCCTCGAACCATGAATGCTGGCCGCCGCCGTAGCCGTAAAGCAGGTAGAGCACCGGATATCGCTTGCCCGTGTCATAGCCGGGCGGCAGGTAGATGTCGAATCCGATCGCACGGCCCAGTGCCGCACTGGTGAAGACCACGCTGGTGACGCCGGGCGTCGGGCCAGCTGGCGTCGGTGGCGTCGGGAGAGTTGGCGCGGGCGCTGTCGCAACGTTGGACGACATGGCTTTCGCAGGTGCCGTTGAAGTCGTCGGCCGTCCGCTGGTCGACCGGTCGGTGCACGCGGCGCAGCCGATCGCGATGGCCAGCGCCGCGACCAAGAGGGCGCGCTTCATGGGCGACGCGTGCTTTTAGCTCTGGCACGCATCGCCGCAGGCGCATGACGCCGTCGACGATCCCGCGATGCCAGGTTGCGACGCGGCGGGTTGGGACTCGGCGGGGCGCAGCGCGGCGGCCGGTCCGCAGGAGCAACCATCGCCGCGCCAGGCCTCGAGCCCTTCTCGCAGCGCGACCCCGGCGATGACGAGAGCGGCCACCGGGTCGGCCCACGACCAGTCGAGCAGCGCGTTCACCGCGAGCCCGATCAACAGGACCGCGGACAGGTAGGTGCACAGCAGGGTCTGCTTGGAGTCGGCGACCGCCGAGGCGGAGCCCAACTCACGGCCGGCCCGACGTTGCGCCCACGACAACACCGGCATCACGACCAGGCTGATCGCCGCCAGCGCCAAACCGGCCACCGAATGACGAGCTTCGCCCGCGCCGAGCAGGCTCCGCACGGCGTCGATCGCGACGAAGAGGGCGAGGGCGAAGAACGAGCAGGAGATCAGCCGCAGGGTCACGCGTTCGCGCAACTTGGGATCGGGGCCGGCGAACTGCCACGCGACGGCGGCGGCCGACGACACCTCGATCACCGAGTCCAACCCGAAACTCAGCAGCGCGGCGGAAGAGGCCACCGCGCCAGCGGCGAGGGCGACCGCGGCTTCGAGCACGTTGTAGGTGATCGTGGTGGCGACGAGCAGTCGCACCCGCCGAGTCAGGACGGTCGCCCGCGCAGGCGCGGACTGCACCGCTGTCGCCGTCATGACGACACCTCGGCCGTCCGGGTTTCGTGGCTGGCGCCGACGCCACCGCGGCAGTCGGGGTCGACCACCAGCACCAACTCAAGCAAGTCTTCCAACGCGTGACCGATGCGCCGGTCTGCCAGCTCGTAGCGCGATCGGCGCCCGTCAGGTCGGGCGACGACCAGCCCGCACCCGCGCAGGCAGGCCAAGTGGTTCGACAGCGTCTGCCTGGACACGCCGAGCGCGTCGGCCAGGTGTGCCGGGTAGGCCGGCTCATCCTTCAACGCCAGCAGCACGCGGGCGCGAGTTGGGTCGGACAGCGCGTGACCAAAGCGGGCAAGCGCGTCCGTCGGGGTGGCCACAATCACGCGACGAGGATACACGGGATCGTGAATTCAGAAACGCGTGAACCGGGCTGCGCGGCAAGCCGGCTAGCCCGAGAAGGTGGCGAACGTCCAGTGGTTGCCGTCGGGGTCGGCCACGGTGAAGTCGCGCGACGGGTAGTCGGTCTGGTCGGTGAGGTCGTGCACGATGCGCGCGCCCAACGCCCGGGCGCGGGCCATCACCGCGTCCGGATCGGCCGTCACGACGTGCAGCGAACTCGTCCCAGGCCGACACGGGGTGCTGCGCTCCCCGGTGCTGGAGAGCATGACCCGGCCGCCCTCTGGCCAGTCGAGCTGGCAGTGGTGGATCGCGCCGCCGCGCTCGCCGGGGATCAGGAGGTCTTCGGTGAACCCGAGAGCGAGCAGCCAGTCGCGAAGCGCGGGCGCGTCGTCGCTGACGACGCTGGCCCAGACACTTTGCTGCCGAACACCGCTCACGCGCACGGTCACGCCGTCCAGCGTACCGAGCTTGCTCATTGGCGGCGCGGCCCGCGCCGCCCCGGCGGCGCGCTGCGCGTCGGGCGCCGTCATCGGCGGGACGTGCTTGTTACGTTAGGCCGACCGCGGTTTCGCCAGACGTGGAGAGGGGCCCGCATGTCGGCGATGTCGGCCAGCTCGATCACCGACGGAGTACCTTCCTCGCTGGCGTCGTGAAGCGCTGGGCGCCCTTTGGCGCCTGCGAGTATGTCGATGGGCCGACTTCGTCAGCGCTGCTCAATCGCCGCGAGCAGCATGCGAGCGCCGCGCCGATTAGCCATGTCCGGCTGGCGAATTCGGTGCATGGCCGCTTCAACTGTGAACAGCCTTCGGTCAAGACAGTCGCGCACAACGCGCGCGAAGTCTGCGGGGTCGAGCTGAGTGGCGATGTCGATCACCGTCCGGAGCGGAGTGGTGACGCGCATCCCGTCGACGACACTGATGTCGGACTCGGGGATGTCGTCGTAGTGCACGATGACGTCCATGCCGTCTGGCATCGTGACGCGCTCAGCGAGGCATCCGTTCTCGTCGACGAACATCTTCTGGTCTGGGTTAGGTCGCTGCATGCTCAGCAGATTAGAAGCGAACGCGCTACTGGCGTTCTTGCTTGTCCACAGGCTCCCCTGCCGGTCGGGGCAGCGCCCGGGATGGCACCCCGCGGCGAGTTCAGCGGTCAGGGCCGGGCGACGTCATACCGCCCGACGGTGGAGTCTGCGAAGGTCAGTTCGCCGGTGACCGAGGGCTTGTCGGCGGACACGAGTCGGCGAGCGTGTTGGCTCAGCACGCCGCGAAGGGCCAGTGCGAGCAAGCGCACTTCGGTTCGGCTCATGTCGGCGGGCTGGCCGTCGTGCACGCTCGTCAGGCTGGGCACCAACCCGTCGGCGCTCGGCCAGCCGTACCGCCTGGCCTTGTCTGCGAACCGCCCGGATGTCTCACGCCGGGAATCGAGGTGCACGATCAGCGCGCCGTCGAGATGGCTGAGGCTGTCGCTGGGTCGGCTGGTGCTGGCGGTCAACAGTTGTTGGGCGTCGGGTACGGCGTTGAAGCCGCGCTGCGGGCCGGCGTTGCCGAGCACCAGGCAGTCAAACTCGACGTGATTGCCGTCGAGGTCGAGGCGCGCAGTGAACCAGTCGGAGTCGGTCCAGCGTTTCCACGGCGCGGCCTCGGTATATGCCTGCAGCTCCCGGTAGAGCGCTTCGTAATCGTCTGCCGCCGGAAGGTCGTCGGGCTGGAGCCGACCTTCGAGATGCCCGACGAGGCTGTCCATGATCTCTTCGGCGTCGTCCATGCCGGTGCCTTCGGTCACCGCGGTGTCCGCCAGCCAGCTGAGACGGTCGGCGGCCGCCTGCGCCGCCAGCAACAATTCCGGTGGTACGACGAGCCGTCGCGGGACGGTCTTGGCTAGCGGCGGGGCAGGAGAAACCAGCGCCGACTTCAAGGCTCGTCTGAGCACACCTTCGATCGACGTGCCGGGGGAGACGTTGACGACCAGCCCGGTGCCGGCGTCGAGCACGGCCGCGAGAGCGGTCCGTCGTTGACCGCCGACGATGACCGAGTCGCTAACATCGCGGGCGAGCACGATCCAAGTGGGTGCGTCAGACACCGTCTGATTCTCCTCTGCCCGCCGTGATCAGGTGACCCACAACTTTGTTCGGTCGTGGTCAGGTGACCACAATGACGTGGACGCCGACCGCCTCGTACGTGCCACGCGCGCGCCCATCGCGGGTCGCGAGAGCCGCGTCGTGGTCTTTCGCGGCGAGGGCCACCATCGCGTCGTACACGCCGCCGCCGGCGATGCCGAGGCGGCTCAACGTCTCCGGTAGCCGGCGGGAGCGGGCGCTGCTGAGTAGGAGAGGCGAGGAGAATCGGGCCGCCAGCAGTCGGGCGGCGTCGGCCGGGGCCAGCCGGGCGTCGCCGGGGAGCCGGGTGAGCACCGAATAGGTCTCCATGAGTGCGTGACCGCTGAGCGCGATCTCCTGCCCGGCCCACCATCGCACAACTGCTTCATGATGGCGGTGCGAGCGGACGAGCAACGGGATCGCGACGCTCGTGTCAACGGCGACCGTCACCTGCGACCCGTCACTTGCGGCCCGCGTCGATGAGGGCGAAGACGATGTCGTCGTCGACCGGCGTCTCGCCGGCGGCCACGAGCTGGCCATCCTCCTCCACCAAGCGGGCGGTGCGACCCGCAGGCACGAGTTGGACGCCGGCGCCGTACGGGGAGATGTCGACCTTCGTTCCAGGCAGCAGCCCGAGCGCATCACGGATGGGCTTGGGCAGCACCACGCGACCGGCGTTGTCGATAATCGCTTCCATGGGAGAACGATACCATTAGAATCCCACTGCTCGTCATATTTTCGTGCGGAGAGCCGTCGCTCGACCAGGTCGATGGCCCCCGTTTCGGGCACCGAATCTTCCTCGGGGCGACTCCGAGGCTTGGACACTCGGCGTAGCAGTGGTGCAGGCAGCGCGTTGCTGCATGGACCCGCAGGGCCGCAAGCGATCTGCAAGGATCGGCGGGCTCCGTTGTGGTCCGACGCTGGGGACCGACTGTGGTCCATGTGTGCTCCAGCGCGATCGAGGTGTAGCGCCTCAGCGGCAGAACTCCCTGCTACGTAAGGGAAAAGCCAGTGCCCCCGGCAGGATTCGAACCTGCGACACACGGTTTAGGAAACCGTTGCTCTATCCCCTGAGCTACGAGGGCGGGGGCAGCAAGAGAACGGTCAAGAGAACTAGCGGACCAAGGTCACGTCGCGCTCATCAGTCGATCCAGCTGCCTGGATCAGGCTATCGGACGCCACCGTGCGGCCGTTGGTGCGCATGGAAGGGGCTCGACCCGCGTGGTCGAGCCCCTTTGGGCGGGCGTCCGCCGTCTTGAGCGGCGGCTGAAAGCGTTCGGAAGATCAGGCAGCGAGGGCTTCGCCGGGAGCGGAGTTCTGGGCTGCCTGTCGTCTCTGTGGCATGCGCGCGCCGGGCCCTGTCGCGGCCGTTGTG
>DASVDW010000026.1:0-4318 GCA_036380925.1 Acidothermaceae bacterium | reverse complement strand
GTCTCGACGCTCGCCAGCGGGCTGGCCGAACCCTCCGACGCGCTCGTCGCCGACGGCAACCTGGTCGTTGTGGAGTCGGCCGCGCACCGGCTGACCGCCGTTTCGCTGGCGAGCAGGTATCTCAACATCGAGGCAGTTGAGTACGCGACCCAACGTCCTGCCACCGACGTCGCGCCCGGCAAGCTCACCCTGCAGGTGGCGTTCACCCCGCCGACCGGGCAGCACTTCGACGACAGCTTCGGGCCGGCGACCAAGCTCAGCGTCAGCGCGACCCCGTCGGACTTGCTCCTCGACGGCGCCGGCGACGGAACCGAACTCACCCGCACCCTTGTGATCAACGACCTGCCGGACGGCGTGCTGCATGTGACGGTCAGCGCCGCCACCTGCGACGACGACGTCGACCACGCCGCCTGCCACCTGCACCAGCAAGACTGGGGCATCCCGCTGCGCGTCGCGGCCGGCGGCGTCGACCATCTCGACCTGATGCTTCGCGGAATGGCCGAAAGGACGACCACATGACATCGCGTCGATTCGATGAGTTCGCGCCCGTGCAGCGGTTTCAGCCGGCGCTCGCCATCTCACCCGACGGCCGCCATGTGGTGTTCTCCTCCAACGCGTCCGGGCAGTCGAACCTGTGGCGGCAGGAGATCGGCGGCACGGTCGCGACGCAGTTGACCCGGTTCACCGATCGCGCGGTGCGCGACGTCGCCTGGTCGCCCGACGGAACCAGGCTGGTGTTCACCGCCGACCACGACGGCGACGAGTTCCACCAGCTTTTCCTGATGGACGCCGACGGCGGCGACGCCCGGCCGCTCACCGACGCCCCGCAGGTGCAGCACCACCTCGCGACGATCGAGCCGTTCTCCCGCGACGGTCGTCACGTGTTGTACGCCGGTAACGACCGCGACCGCACCTGCCAAGACGTGCTGCTGCTCGACCTCGAGACCGGGGCGGTGCGGCGGATCGTCGCGACCGAGGGATTGCACTACCCGATCGGGTTCTCACCCGACGAGCGCCACGTCGGCGTCACCCGGCTGAACTCCAACACCGACGCCGACCTGCTGCTCGTCGAGCCCGGCGTCACCGACCCCGCGAGGCCGAGGGTGCTCAACCCGCACGAGGGCGAGGTCAAGCACGACCCGGCGCCGTGGAAGCCCGACGGCACCGCCGTCTACGCCCTCACCGACAACGGCCGCGACTTCACCGGCCTGGCCGAATTCCCTGTCAACGGAGGCGAATTCCGCTGGGTTGAGTCACCGGAGTGGGACGTCGAGCAGGCCGTCGTCAGCTCCGACGGTTCGACGCTCGCTTGGACGGTCAACGAGGACGGTTACTCACGGGTGCGGGCGCGCAGCTTGCGCACGGGCGAGGAGATCGGCGTTCCGGCCGTTCCAGGCGGCACGATCAGCGCGCTGCGGATATCGCCAGATGGCCGGCTGCTCGCTTTTCTACTGGCGAGGGCGACGCGGCCCACGGAGGTGGTCGCCGTCGACCTCGCGGCCAACGTCGTCCACGTGCTCACCGAAAGCACGCCACCGGCGCTGCGTGAGATCACCGCGATCGAGCCGCAACTCATCCGCTTCCCGACGCACGACGGTCGCGACGTACCGGCATTTCTGTACAAGCCCGACGGCGAAGGCCCGTTCCCGGTGTTGCTCTCCATTCACGGCGGCCCCGAAGCGCAAGAACGGCCGAGCTACATGTACGGCGGGTTCTACCAGTACCTGCTGGCGCAAGGCGTCGGCGTGCTCGCGCCGAACGTGCGCGGCTCCACGGGCTACGGCTCCACCTATCAGCGGCTGATCCATCACGACTGGGGCGGCGACGAGCTGCGAGACTTCGAGCACGCCGTCAAACACCTGCACACCTTGAGCTGGGTCGACCCGAACCGGATCGCCGTCTTCGGCGGGTCGTTCGGCGGGTTTGCCACGCTGTCGTGCGTGTCGCGGCTGCCCAAGCTGTGGGCGGCGGGCGTCTCGATCGTCGGACCGTCGAACCTGGTCACCTTCGTCAAAGCGGTGCCGCCGACCTGGCTGCGGCTGATGGCGAAGTGGGTCGGCGACGCGGAGACCGAACGCGACTTCCTGCTTGAACGCTCCCCGGTCACCTACGCCGACGACATCGTCGCGCCGTTGTTCGTCATCCAGGGGGCGAACGACCCGCGCGTGGTGAAGGCCGAGAGCGACCAGATCGTCCAGCGGTTGCGCGCCCGCGGCGTCGACGTCCGGTACGACGTGTACGAAGACGAAGGCCACGGTTTCACCAAGCGGGCCAACGAAATCAAGGCGCTTGGCGACGCCGCCGACTTTCTGATCTCACACCTGCGGGATTAGGCCCCGGCCACTTGACGACGGCGCGCGCGTCGTCCGCGCCACGACCGGCGGTGCTCGCCCACCTGCGGCACCGGCGTCGAGGCGAGCCGTTTCGCCACCTCGGCGCGGATCTCGGGCGTCGCGAGGCCGCGCACCTCCACCGTCGTCCGACGCCGCAGCACGTCGTCGACGTCGAAGGCCCACTCGTCGGTGGCCGCGTAGACGACCTGCGCCCACACGTCAGGACCGTCGGGGTGGATGCGCTCGGCGAGCGAGGGGTCCGCCGCCATCAAGCTGGCCAGCTCGTGCGCGTACGTGCCGTAGTGGCGAGCAAGATGCGCGACGACGTCGTCGGGCAGGTCGGGATTGGACGCGCACAACACCCGAGCGACCGAGTCGGGGTGCGCGGCGCCCGGCAGCACGGCGTCAGAGCGGTCGATGTCGGCGTCCGGCAACGCCTCGTGCACTTTTTCCAACACGTCAAGGCCGATCCGACGAAACGTCGTCCACTTGCCTCCCGCGACGCTGATCAGACCGCGCGGTCCTTGGGTGATCACGGTCTCTCGCTTCGCGCGTTGCGTGTCGCCGTCACCCAGCGGCAGCACCCGCAGCCCGGCGAACCGGTAGCGGATGGCGTCGGCGCGCAGCTGATGGGCGTCGACGGCCTGCCCAGCCTCGCTGAGAATCTGCGCCACGTCGTCGTCTGTGCAACCGACGGTTCGCGGGTCGCCGTCGAACGGCTCGTCCGTGGTGCCAAGCAGGAGCTGGCCTTCCCACGGGATCGCGAACGAGACCCGGCCACCCTCGAGCGGGATGGTCAGCGCTGCCTCCCACGGTTCGTCTCGCGTGATGACGACGTGCGCGCCCTTCGACAATCGGACGCTCGGCGCGGCGTTCGGGTCTTCCATCTCGCGGATGCGGTCGACCCACGGACCGGTCGCGTTGACCACCGCGCGCGCGTTGACGCCGTACTCGTCGCCGGAGAACTTGTCTCGGACGTCGACCCCGGCGGCGCGTCCGTCGACGTCGCGCAACCCGACGACCTCGAGATGGTTGGCCAGCACGGCGCCGGCGTCGGACGCCGCGTGCGCGACCATCAGCGCCACCCGGCTGTCGTTCATCTGGTGGTCGTAGTACAGGCCGACGCCGCGCAGCCCGTCGGTGCGCAGCGCGGGCACCATGGCGGTGGCCTTCTTCGCCGACAGCAGCTTGCCGCGGCCCTCCTCGAACCTCGACAGCGCCGAGTAGACGAACATGCCGGCGCCGATCTTCACCCGGCCGTGCGGGCCGCCCTCATACAGCGGCACCAGGAACGGCACCGGCTGCACCAGGTGCGGGGCGACTCGGTCGGCGAGCGCGCGTCGTTCGGCGTGGTTCTCATAGACCAGCTTGACGTCGCCCATCGCCAGGTAACGCAGCCCACCGTGCACCAACTTCGTCGAGGCGCTGGACGTCGCGCCGGCGAAGTCGCCGGCGTCCACCACGGCGACCCGCAGCCCGGATCGGGCGGCCTGCCACGCCGTGGAAAGGCCGATGATGCCGCCTCCGATCACGACGACGTCGAACGTGCCGCGCTCAAGGGCGTCTCGCACCACTCGTCGCCGGTCGAGCAGCCGCGCCATCGCACGCACGTGATCACCTCCTCCGGCGTCCATCATCTCTCGGCGCCCTCTAGGACCGCGTTAAGCGGTGAACGAACAGGTGGAATGGCGCGGGTCGTGGGCCGGTTGCGGGACAATGTCGATACCTGCCACGTCGATACCTGCCACGAGGAAGGCCTTCAGGTGCTCGATCCGCGTGAGTTGTACAGCCTTGAGACCGAGGAGCAGCCACTGGGCTCTCCGGTGCTCATCCACGCGCTGAGCGGCTACGTCGACGCCGGGGAGGCGGTGCGGCTCGCCCAACAACACCTGCTCTCGAGCTTTGACAAGCGTGTCGTGGCGCGATTTGACGTAGATCAGCTGCACGACTACCGCGCCCGCCGTCCGGCGATGATCTTCGACGTC
>DASVDW010000025.1:0-14687 GCA_036380925.1 Acidothermaceae bacterium | reverse complement strand
CGGTCGCCGGCAGCGGCACCACCGGGGGCTCGCGGCCGGACGTCACCGCGGTCTACCCGGCGTACCCGGCCGACCGCGGTTACGACATCACGGTCCCCGCGGCCCCCGGCGGCCACACCGTCTGCGTGCGCGCGGACAACTCCGACGTCGGCCTCCCCGCGACGACGATCGGTTGCGCGTGGGTCACCGTGCCCGGCGTCGTGCAGGGCAGGGCTGTCCCGGTCGGGCACCTCGAGGTCGCCTGGCCGGCGCCGGGCGCGTTGCAGGTCGGCGGCTGGGCCCTGGACGCCGACACGCCCGATCCGATCGACGTCCACATGTATGTCGACGGCATGTTCTGGGGGGCCGTCACCGCGAACGGCAACCGACCCGACGTCGGCGCGGCCTTCCCCGGAATGGGCGCGGCGCACGGCTTTTCGACCACGCTCACCGGCTTTCTCGGCGGCACGCACCAGCTGTGCGTGTATGGCATCAACGCCGGCGGCGGCGTCAACCCGCGCATCGGCTGCGCCAACGTGACCCTGCCCGGCGGCAATCCGCGCGGCTCGTTCGACACGGTCACCGCGGCGCCGGGCGCGGCCCGGGTGACCGGCTGGCTGATCGACCCCGACACGCCCAAGGGCATCACCGCCCACGTGTATGTCGACGGCGTGTGGGCGGCGCGCGCGACCGCTGACCAGTCGCGGCCGGACGTCGGGGCCGCGTTCCCCGGTTACGGCGCGGCGCATGGCTACGACGTCACCGTGCCGGTGGCTTCGGGCGGCGCCCACCAGGTGTGCGTCTACGCCATCAACGTGGGGCTCGGCAACACCAACCCGCGCATTGCCTGCCGCAGCGTCACGCTGCCGGCCGGCAACCCGCACGGCTCGTTCGACGCCGCCACCGGGCAGCAGGGCGGCGTGCGGATCCAAGGGTGGAGCATCGACCCCGACACCACGTCGCCGGTCACCGTGCACGTGTACGTCGACGGCGTCTGGACCGCCCGCTACCTTGCGGACGGGGTCCGGCCGGACGTCGGAGCGGCGTTCCCCGGCTACGGCGCCAGTCACGGGTACGACGCGGTGGTCCCGGCCAAGGCCGGCAAGCACAAGGTGTGCGTGTACGCCATCAACACTGGGCTCGGGACGACGAACCCGCTGCTCGGCTGCCGGACCGTGACCGCCGGTTAGCCGGTGAGGAACCGGCGCTGCACCTCGTGCCGCGAGACGCGCACCACGATCCGCCGCCGGGCCGCTACCAGTTGTGGCAGCCAACGAAGGAAATCCAGGTACGCGCGCACCCGACGCAGCGCTTTGGCAGGTGACTCGAACAGCGCCACCGACAGCGTGGTCAGCGGATAGCGCAGCACCGCGCGCATGACCAGGCCGAGCGTCGCGCAGCGGACGAGGGTCGCCAGGCGGTTGCGTTCGGTGTAGTACGTGTGCAGCAGCGAGCCGGCTCCGGTGCTCGCCGAGTGCTGATGCACGGCCACCGCGCCTGGCGCGTAGCGCACCGCGTGCCCGGCGAGGTGCAGCCGCCACGACAGATCGACGTCCTCGTAGTAAAGGAAGAACCGCGGGTCGATTCCGCCGACCTCCCGCACGGCCGCGGTGCGAAACGCTGCCGCGGCGCCGCAGGCGTACATGATGTCGGACGACGTGGGCAGCTGCTCGTCGTCGGGCGAGCCGAACCCGGTGTCATGTCCGTAGCCGTCGCGGGTGACGAAGCCGCCGATGCTGTTGACCCGCCCGTCGGGCAGCAGCAGCTTGCTTGAAACGCCGGCGACCTCAGGGGAATCCAGCTCGTCGAGCAGCGACCGGAGCCAGCCCTCGCGGACCGTGGCGTCGTTGTTGAGCAGCGCGATCACCGGCGTGGTGACCGCCTGCAGGGCCTGCGCGACGCCGCCGGCGAAGCCGGTGTTGGTCTGGCTGCGAATCACCTCGACGGTCGGGTACCGGTCGGCCAGCAACCGAAGCGTGTCGTCGGACGACGCGTTGTCGACCACGACGACCCGCGCGCCTTGCGGCAGCACGCTGTCCAGGCAGGCCGGCAGCAGGTGCGCGCCGTTCCAGGTGACGACGACGACGGTCGCGTCACTCGGTGCGATCACGGCGCTCGATCTGCTCGACGCGGCCGGCGAGTTCGCTCAACGCGGTGCGCTCCTCGAGCGCGACGTACTCCCAAAGTCGCCGAAGCCCTGCCGCGACGCCGAAAAACGCGCGCCTGGCCGGCCGGAGGACGGGCGACCCGGCGTAACGCCACGGGTCGCGCACATCGGGTGGGAAGCGCAGCCGGCCCGCCGCGAGGTCGAAGCGGTACCAACGGGTGAGCTTGGAAAACGCCTGCCGTTGCGGGAATTCTCGATCCAGGGCCGTCGACAGCCCGGCGAAGAGCCCGCCGGGTTCGTACAGTTCCGGATGGAAGTTCTCGAACGAGATCTGCTCGGGCCGCCGCCAGTACGGCCACTCGTGCGGATAGCGCGGCCAGCACATCGTGCGATACACCCGGGGCGCGGCGAACCGCTCCGGCGCGACGAGTCGGCCGTGGTTGAGCGGCAAACTCCATTCGCAAAACGCCCCGGTCTCGTCGAGCTCCATCGCCGCGTCGAACGCCGCGCCGAACAGCGCCCGGTCGATCGGTTGCGGCAGGTGCGACGCGTAGTTGAGATGCGCCGCGCCGAGATACGACAGCGCGAGGTAGGTGGAGTGCTGCACCCGGTCATAGGTCGTGTCGTCGCGTCGCCACAACGCGAGGTCGTGGCAGGCGTACGACACCAGCCGGCCGTCGGCGACGAAGAACGACGGATCGATCGCCCGCAGCGGCCGGTAGTCGTCGTCCGATTGCAAGAACACGTCGGCGACCGGTCCGCGCGCGTAGAGGATCCGGCGCAGTGTCGCGTTGCGCGCCGAATGCGACCGCGAGAGCGAACTCTGCTCGTCGGCGGTGAGCAGCCGCCGCTCGTCGACCAGCTCGAGGCGGATGCCGACGTCGAGGCCGCTCAGCGCCTCGACCGTCGCGGTCGGCCCGAGGACGACCGCCGAGGTCACCCAGGGCATGAAGTGGCGCACGTAGTCGAACGTTTCGGCCAGGATGCCGGGCCGGTTCGACAGGTAGACCAGCTGGTCGACATCGGGCTGCGCCACGGCCGTCATCGTAGTTGTCACGGGCGCGCGCGCCAGTCGACCGGCCGCGGCCGGGCTACTCGGTGCGGCCCCGCGCCAACTTGCCGACCCGGGTGAGCACCCGTTTGGCCAACAGCCACGGGCCGCCCTCGTCGAGGTAGCGGCGAGCCAGCGCCACCTCGCCGCGCCACCCGGGCGGGCCGGGCGTCGGCGCGCGCACCGGCGTCAGCGGCTGGCGCAGGTGCCGGGCGACGGCGGGGTTCAGCAGGTCCGGCGCCCGCCGCGGGTTGGCGCAGAACTCGACCAGCGGCGCGACCGCCGTGCTCCAGGTGTAGTCGCGGGCGGTCTCCGTGGCGGCCTTCGCGCAACGCGCGCGCAGCGCGTCGTCCGAGATCAGCTCGAGCAGCGCGGCTTCGAGAGCGGCCACGTCGCCCGCGGGCGCCACCCGGCCGAGGCCCTTGTCGCGGATCACCGACGCGAAGACGTCGCCGTCGGTCGCGACCACCGGCAGGCCCGCCCACAGGTAGTCCAAAATCCTGGTGCGGAAGGAAAACTCGGTCTCGACATGCTGCAGGTGCGTCGACACGCCGATGTCGGCCTCAAGCAGGTACGCCCCGCGCTTGTCGTAGGGCACCCAGCCCTCGTTGAAGAAGACCTGGCGGTTGGTGACTCCGAGCTCGTCCGACAGCGCTCGGGTGGCGGTCGCGGTGCGCATCGTCGGCGACGAGGGGTTCGGGTGCCCGGTCGCCAAGAAGAACAGCCGCACGTCGGGGCGTTTCTCGCTCACTCGGGCGACCGCGCGGACCAGGGTCTGCGGGTCGAACCAGTTGTAGAGGCCGCCGCCCCAGATGAGCACGACGTCGTCGTCGCCGATGCCTGGCACGACGCCGCGCAGGACCGGTTCGCCGCGCGTCGGCGGCGCGTCGTCCAGCCCGAACGGCACGGTCGCGAAGAGCGACGACAGCGACGGGTCGGCGTCGTAGGTCGGCGGGTTCACCCGGCCCAACGCGGCCAGCGCGCCCAGCCAGAAGTCGCGCTGCTTGTCGCTCGCGACCAGGAAGTAGTCGCCGCGCGCGATGGAGCGGTTCAGCGCGACGGTCGCGTTGTGCACCAGCGCCAGCCGGTCGCGCGGCGTCGCGTCCCGCGACATCTCGAGGTTCTCCAGGTGGTACGGGTCGTAGAGGTCGACCACGACGACGCCGTCACCGCGCGCGATCTGCGGGTAGCGCAACAGCACGTTGCCTTGAACCACCCAGACGTCGGTGCGCGCGATGAGGCCGGGAATGTCGCGCGGGGCCACCGCCCTGATCGCGAACCGTTCGTCGGAGGGAAGGGTGCACGACGTCGTGCTGACCAGTTCGACGTCGTGGTGGGCGGCCAGTGACCGCGCGAAGTGGTGCGCGCGGATCGCCGGGCCGGCCATCTTCTCGCCGAGGATGTCGGGGGTGGCGACGGTGATTCGCCGACGACCGCCAGAGGGCCCGGCCAGGAGCGCTGTCATCGCGATCACTATAGGCGCGCGACGCGGCGCGTCCCGTCGCGCACGAGCGCGGGCGCAAGGTCGGGGTGACGTAACATGGAGCCGCCTTGGGCCGATCTGGGCCGCCACCGCCGTGCCCGTCGCCGATCCGGAAGTGAGCCGACCTGCCGTGACCGAGATGGCGGAGATGTGGCGCTATCGCGGGTTGATCGGCAACTTCGTCAGCCGCGAGCTCAAGTCCAAGTACAAGCACAGCCTGCTCGGCTGGGGCTGGTCGCTGGTCAACCCGGCCGCCACCCTGCTGGTGTACTCGCTGGTCTTCTCCACGATCTTCCGGGCCCGCCCGCCCGCCTCGCACAACGGCATGACCACGTACGTGCTGTACCTGTTCATCGGCTTGGTGGCGTGGAACTTCTTCAACAACGTCGTCACCGGCGGCATGGCGGCGCTCATCGGAGCCGGCCCGCTGCTGAAGAAGATCTACTTCCCCGCTTACGCGCCGGTGATCGGCAACGCGTTCGCCGCCCTCGTGCAGACGCTCATCGAGTCGGCGGTGCTGCTCGTCGTGCTCGCCGCGCTCGGCAACGCGTGGTGGACCTTCATCTTCGCGCCGTTCATCCTCGCGCTGCTGCTGGCGTTCGCGGCGGGGATCGCGTTGCTGTTCTCGCTGTTCAACGTGTTTTACCGCGACGTCAACTACATCGTCGGCGTGCTGCTGCAGATGGTGTTCTACGCCACGCCGGTCATCTGGCCGCCGTCGCAGGTCTTGACGCTCAAGCACGGCGCGGCCGCCGTCCATGTTCTCTCCATCAACCCGCTGTTCCAGTACGTCGAGGCGCTGCGCGACTCGCTGTGGACCGGCCAGGTTCCGAGCGCCTCGCGTTGGGGCTGGATGGTGCTGGCCGCCGCGGTGAGCCTGGCGGTCGGGCTGTTCGTGTTCAGCCGCGGCGCGCGCGACGTGAGCGAGGAACTGTGAGCGCGGGCGACACGACGCGGCCGCCGGCGGTCGTGGTCGACCACGTCACCAAGCAGTTCAAGCTGTATCGCGACCGCCGCACCAGCCTCAAAGAGCGCTTCACCAAGCGACGTCCCAGCCGGTTCGAGATGTTCAAGGCCCTGGACGACGTGAGCCTGGAGGTGCCGGCCGGCTCGACCTACGGGCTGATCGGCTCCAACGGCTCGGGGAAGTCGACGCTGCTGAAGTTGATGGCGAACATCCATCGCCCGACCGCAGGCACGATCTCCCACAACGGCCGGATCTCCGCGCTGCTCGAACTCGGCGCGGGCTTCCACCCGGAGCTGTCGGGGCGAGACAACGTCTACCTCAACGGCTCGATCCTCGGCATGAGCCGCAGGCAGGTCGACGCCGCGATGGACGCGATCGTCGACTTCTCGGGGCTCAAGGAGTTCATCGACACGCCGGTCAAGGTGTACTCGAGCGGAATGTACGTGCGGCTCGGGTTTTCGATCGCCGTGAATCTCGATCCCGAGATACTCATCGTCGATGAGATCATCGCCGTCGGCGACGAAGAGTTTCAGCGACGCTGTTTCGACCATCTCTACGAGTTGCGCAAGAAGGGCGTGACCATCATCTTCGTCTCGCACAGCCTGCCGCTCGTGCAGACGATGTGCGACCGCGCGGCCTGGATCGAGAAGGGCGTGCTGCGGTGCGAGGGCCCCGCCATGCAGGTCGTCGACCAGTACATCGCAGAGGTCAACCGCGCCGAACGCGAGCGCTTCGAGGCCGAAGGTCACACCCGCGTCGACGGCGACCGCGAGCGCCGCGGCGGGGGAGAGATCGCGGTCACCGGCGTCACCTTCCTCGACGTCGACGACCAGCCGGTGCTCGCCGCCACCGCCGGCGACCGGCTCACCGTGCGCATCGCGTTTCAAGCCACGCAGCCGATCGACGACCCGGTGTTCGGCCTCGCGTTTCACACCGAGGCGGGGGTCCTCGTCACGGGGCCGAATTCCGAATTCGGCGGCGTGCGGGCCGGGCGGGTTTCCGGCGCCGGCCACGTCGACTACCAGCTGCCGGCCCTGCCGCTGACGCCCGCCACCTATCTGGTCTCCGCGGCGATCACCGACCGCACGCTGCAGCACGTGTTCGACTACCGCGACCGCGCTTTCACGCTGGCCGTGCAACCGGGCCGCTCGCCCGACCGCAACGGCGTCGTCACCCTCGACGGGCAATGGTCCGCGCCGACGACGCTTGACGCGGAGCCCTCAGTTCCAACTGTTCGAACGGAGTCGTTGCGGTGAAGGTCAACCTCGGTTGTGGTCAGGCCTACATGGAGGGCTGGACCAACGTCGACGCGAGTCCCGACGTCAAGGCCGACATCCACCTTGACGCCGCCGAGTTCGTCCGGCAGTACGGCGACCAGGTCGACGAGGTCTACATGGGCCACGTCATCGAGCACCTGATGCCCGGCTACGCGGTCACCTTGTTGCGCCTGCTCAACGAGAAACTGCGTCCCGGCACGGTGATCTCCGTCGTCACGCCCGACATGCGGGCGATTTTCGAGGCGTACCTCGCCGGCGAGATCGACAACGACAAGCTCAACGCCTCGTTCATCTACTCCTACGTGCAACCGTCGCACCACGTCTGGTGCTACGACGTGGCCACCCTGCTGGAGCTGTTCCGGCGCGCCGGAATCTCCGACGCCGAGCCGATTCCCGACCCGCGCAGCTACCCGCCGGTGTTCCACAAGGAGGGTCCCGAATCGCAGTGGCAGTGCGGAGTGCGCGCGCACGCGCTGGGCCGCGAGGGCAGCCCGCTCGAGGTCGAGGTCAACAAGCTCGACGGCGTCGACCGCACCCGCCACGTCGGGTCGGACGTCGAGGCCGTGACGCCCGAGCACCTGCTGCTGCAGCGCGTCGAGAACCTGCGCACCGCGCTCATCCGCGAGTACGAACGGCGCACCGCCCTGCAAAAGCAACTGGCGAGCCGTGCCGAGCGATCCGAGGTCGTCGCGACGCCGCGGCCCGCCGGTTCGGACGACGCCGAGGCGCCCGTGGCGACACCGTCGGTGGGCGGACGACGGGTGGTCAAAGCCGCCCGTCCGGCGGCCGACCTGGGCGGCGCGGCGCAGCCGCCGCTGCTCACGCCGGCCGGCGTCAAGGCCCGTGCGATCGCGGCGGCGAAGCGCGCGATGCCGCCGGGCTCCCGTTCCCGCGGAGCGGCTCGCGCCGGTTTGCTCGCCTACCGGGAGAGCCGGCGGGTGTCGCGCATGGTGCGGCGGTCGCTCGCCGACTCCGGCGTCATGGAGCCGGTGGAGCCGAGCTACCGGGCGTGGTGCAAACAGCACGACGCCGACCAGCGGCAGCTGCTCGCCCAGCGCGAGGCGTCGCGCGCGGCGGCGATGCCGCTGCAGGTGCTCGTCTGCGTGCAGGCGAACGGCGACCCCGAGGGCCGCCGCGCGCTCGACCGCACCGTGAAGAGCCTGAACGCGCAGTCGTGGGAGCACTGGCGCGCGGCCATCTGCGCGCGGGAGGCGGAGCCGCCCCAGGTGACCGGAGCGGGCCTCGACCTGGTCGTCGGCGACACCGTCGTCACCGCGCTGCATCGCGCGATAGAGGGCTCGCAGGCCGACTTCGTCCTCATCATCGACGCCGGTGACGAGTTGGCGCCGGAGTGCCTCTACCAGATCGCGCGCGCGGCCTGGCAGGATCCGCTCGTCGATGTGGTGACGTGGGACGACGACCTCATCGGCCGCGACGGCCGCACCGACCCGCGGTTCCGCCCGTCGTGGTCGCCGGAGTTGCTGTTCGGAGCCAACTACCTCGCGCAGTCGTTCGCGATCCGCCGCCGCCGCCTGCTGTTCGCCGGGGGAGTGCGCAACGCCTACGGCGAGGCGATGCGCTGGGATCTGTTGTTGCGCGCCGGCCTTGACAGCGAGCGAGTCGCGCGGGTGCCGCGGGTGCTCATGCATTTGAACCAGCGGCGCGACGTCGTCGACGCGCACGGAGTGCGGGCCGTCCAAGACGCGCTTGACGCGCGGGGAATTCCGGCCGTGGCCGAACTCACCTCGCAGACGGTTCGGCTGCGCTGGGATCTCGACCGGTGGCCGACCGTGTCGATCGTGATCCCGACCCGGCACAACCGCCCGATGCTCGAGCGGTTGCTGCCCGGCCTCGCCGGCACCGACTACCCGTCCTTCGACGTCCGGATCATCGACAACGGCGGTGAGTCCGACGAGAACAACGCGTGGTACGCCGAGCACGGCAAGGACGTCGACCTGCACGTGCAGTGGTGGAGCGAGACGCCGTTCAACTACTCGCGGGTCAACAACGCCGCCGCGGCGGGCGCCACCGGCGACATCTTGGTTTTCCTCAACGACGACATCGAGCTGCCAGACCCGCGCTGGCTGAAGGAAATTGTCGGCTGGGCGAGCCAGCCCGACATCGCCGTGGCCGGGCTGCAGCTGACCCGGGCCGACGGCGCCATTCAGCACGCGGGCGCGATTCTCGGCATGGGCGGCTTCGCCGACCACGTGTTCGAGGGCATGCGTCCGCACACCTCGTCCTTGCTCGGGCCCACCGACTGGTACCGCAACGTGCTGGCCGTGACCGGCGCGTGCGCCGCGATTCGCCGGGAGCTGTTCGACCGGCTCGGTGGCTTCGACGAGCGATTCGTCTTGTGCGGCAGCGATGTCGCGTTGTGCCTCGACGCCGTGCAGGCCGGGTTCCGCAACGTGTGCTCACCGTTCGGCGGTGTGCGCCACCTCGAGTCGGCGACCCGCGGCACGCATGTGCCGACCGAGGATTTCTTCGCCAGCTACTGGCGGTACAACCCGTGGCTGTTCGGCGGCGACCCTTATTTCTCGCCGAATCTGTCGCTGAGCTCGCGCGAGCCGAAGTTGCGCGGCCCGATGGAGCCGACGCCGGGCCAGCGGCTGTCGAAGCCGCTCGGGCGCAACTTCACCGTCTTCCGCCAGCGCAGCGACGCGGCCGAGTCGATGACGTTGGCCGACATCTGCCGAATCGGCGACGTCGACGTCGCGGGCATTGGCGCGCTGCACGAGGCGAACGCGGCGCCGTTCGACGTGCGCACGGTCAACTGGTTCATCCCCGACATCGACTCACCGTTCTACGGCGGCATCAACACCGCGTTGCGGATGGCCGACTACCTGGCCCGCGAACATGGCGTCGAAAGCCGGTTCATCGTGTGGGGGGCGGGGCCCGACCATTTCGTCCGCTCCGCGATCCGCGCCGCGTTCCCGCGCCTCGGCGACTCGCCGATTCATTTCTTCGACGGGCCCGACAGCGCCGCCCTCGAGCTCGTCCCCGAGTCCGACGTCTCGATCGCGACCCTGTGGCTCACCGCGTACGCGGTGGCCAGAGTGCGCAACACCAAGCGGAAGTTTTACCTGGTGCAAGATTTCGAGCCGATGTTCTATCCGGCCGGCACGCTGTACGCGCTCGCCGAGGAGACGTACCGGATCGGTCTGTACGGGCTGTGCAACACCGACAACCTCCGGCAGATCTACCACGACGAGTACGGCGGCAAGGCGACGTCGTTCATGCCGGCGGTCGATCCGTCGGTCTTTCACGCCAAGGACCGCCCGTGGCGGTCAGAAGACGGGCCGGCGACCGTGTTCGTCTACGCCCGGCCCGGCCACTGGCGCAACTGTTGGGAGCTGGCCTCGCTGGCGTTGCGGGAGTTGAAAGACCGCTTGGGCGACCGGGTGCGCATCGTGACCGCCGGTTCGTGGGCCACCGATCCGGCGGCCGCCGACGCGATCAAGCAGCTGGGCTTGTTGAGTTACGCGGCGACCGGAAACCTCTATCGACGCTGCGACGTGGGGCTCGCGCTCACCGTGTCCAAGCATCCGTCCTATCTCCCGCTCGAGCTGATGGCGTGCGGGGTCCCGGTCGTCGCCTTCGACAATCCCTGGGGCCATTGGATTTTGCGGGACGGCGAGAACTCGATGCTGGCCCGCCGCACGGTGACCGGCCTGGTCGACGCGATGGAGCGACTGTGCGTCAACCCGCAGCTGCGCGAGAAGCTGTCGACGAACGCGCTCGCCGACATCGCCGCGCGCCACGGGAATTGGGACCACGCGTTCCAGGGCATCTACGGCTATTTGTGCGACCCAGAAGGCAAGTGACACCCCGACGGGTCGCAGTTGCGGGGCGCGCGCGGCGCGCGCGGCTAGGGTAGCCAGGCATTACTGCCCAGGTGAGACCTACCCGAGGGGGGCCAGTGAGGCTGCCGTTCCCGCGCAAGCTCGTCGCAGGTGTCAGCGCCGCCGTGTTAGTCGCGTCGGTGGGCGCGTTGAGTGTGGCGGCGGCGGGTCCGGCCAGTGCCGACGAGTTCACTCCGGTCCCTTCGGACGGCGTGTTCCACATCACCGGTCATGGGTTCGGCCACGGCATCGGCATGAGTCAGTACGGCGCGCTCGGCGCGGCGCGAGCGGGCCTGAGCGCGGGCGAGATTCTCGCGTTCTACTACCCGGGCACCGCGCAGCAGCAGATCGGCAACCCGCAGATCCGGGTGCATCTCACCGCGTATGACTCGGCCGGCATCACGATGGTGGCCCCGCCAGGCCAGCCGATGACGGTGACCGATCAGGCGGGCGGGGGCAGCGCGACCGGCCCCGCCACGATGTACAAAGTCATGATCGACGCGTCCGCCATGCACGTGTGGTTCCTCGACCCGGCCGACCAGGTGTGGAAGCCGTTCAAAGTCGGCGCGTCGTCCGACACCGCCGGCCCGGTGACCCTCAGCACGCCCGGCGGGGTCCGGATGTACTCCGACAACGGCACCGCGATCCAGTACCGCGGTTCGATTCGCGTCGTCCGGGTCGGCCCGACCACGGCGGCCGCGGTCAACTACGTCGACATGCAGTCCTACCTCAACGGCGTCGTCCCGCGCGAGATGCCCGACAGTTGGGGGCAGCCGGCCGCGCTGCAGGCCCAGGCCGTCGCCGCGCGGTCGTACGCGTTGTCGGTCTCCACGCCCTCGGCCACGTGGGACATCTGCGACACCACCGCGTGCCAGGTGTACGGAGGGCAGGCGTCGGTCGCCACCAACGGCACGGTGAGCAACCGGGAGGGCCCGAACTCCACCGCCGCGATCGCCGCCACGAGCGGGATCGCGCTGTACTACCAAGGCGCCGCCGCCTTCACCCAGTTCTCCGCCTCGAACGGCGGGCAGGTCGCCGCCGGCAGCAAGCCGTACCTGGTCGCCAAGCCGGATCCGTACGACACCGCCGACGTCGACCCGAACGTCAACTGGACCGCGCAGATCTCGGCCGCCACCTTGCAGTCGCAGTACCCGAGCGTGGGCGCGGTCCAGGGCCTGCAGGTGACCTCGCGCGACGGCAACGGCGACTTCGGCGGCCGGGTCACGGGCCTGCAGGTGGTCGGCTCGAACGGCGCCGCGAGGATTTCCAACACCTACATGGGCTTGAAGTCGAACTACTGGACGGCGGGCACCGGGCCGAGCGCCACACCGGTGATCCTCAACCGGGGCCAGGCGGTCGGCAACCTCGAGGTGGCGGCGGCCGCCGGGCCTGGCCTGTTGACGGTGAGCGGCTGGTCGTTCAACAACATCAGCGTGTCGGTCGCCGACTACGTCGACGTCTACATCGACGACGCGCTCGCCGGCCGGGTCGCCGCGAACCAGGTGCGCAACGACGTCGCCGCCGCGTTCCCCGGCGCGGGTCCCTACCACGGGTTCTCCGCGACGTTCGCCGCGACGGGCGGCAAGCACACGGTGTGCGCGCACGGCATCGACGGCGTGACCAACCCGACGATCCGCTGCCTCACCGCCACGCTCCCGAGCGGAAACCCGCGCGGCAACCTCGAGTCGGTCACCGACGTCGGCGCCGGCGTGCGACTGAGCGGTTGGGCGCTCGACCCCGACACCGCCGACTCGACCAACGTTCACGTCTACGTCGACGGCAAATTCGCCGGCGTCACCACGGCGAACGCCGATCGCCCGGACGTCGCCGCGGTCTTCCCGGGTTACGGCGCCGCGCACGGGTTCTCCATCGTGGTGGCCGCGCCGCAGGGCACGCACACGTTCTGCGCCTACTCGATCAACATCGGGATCGGGACGACGAACCCGCTGCTGCGCTGCCAGACGCTCAACCTCAACCGCAACCCCAGAGGCGGTATGACGCTGTCCAGCGTCGCGGACGGCGTCGCCACCGTGACCGGGTGGGCGGTCGACCCCGACACCCACGACCCGATCAACGTGCACTTCTACGTCGACGGCCGGTGGTCGGGCGCCACCGCGGCCAACCAAGACGGCGCGGCGCAAGCCGACGCGGCGCTGCCCGGTTACGGCACGGTGCACGGGTTCACCGGGGTGCTCCGGGTCGGCGCCGGCCGGCACACCGTGTGCGCGTACGGGATCAACGTCGGCCAGGGCTCGACCAACCCGTTGTTGAACTGCCTGACGCTGACCGGCGACGGCAATCCGCTCGGCCACCTCGACCGGGTGGCCCGCGCCGCGGACGGCGGCTGGAGCGCGAGCGGATGGGCCTTCGATGCCGACAGCACCTCGCCGATTTACGTCGACGTCTACGTCGACGGCAAGCTGGCCAACCGGGTGGTCGCGAACGGCGTGCGCGCCGACGTCACGGCGCTGTACTCCTCATGGCCCACCACCGGTTTCTCGGCGCCCGTAAAGCTAAGCCCAGGGCAGCATCAAATCTGCGCTTACGGGATCAATACCGGCCCAGGTACCACTAATCCCTCGCTAGGGTGCCTCACGATCCATGCCTGAGTGAGGAGCCGTCTTGCTTTATCGCGCCCGTCGTTCGCCGTCCACCGCAGCAGATCGGCCCAGGGCGAACGGCGGGCGGCGATGGCGGTCGGCGCTGGCCGTCATGGCGACGGTGGCCGGTTCGCTCAGCCTGGCCGCGACGACGGTCGCTCCCGCCGCGCACGCGGCCACTCCGACCCGACAGGCCTCGGGCTGGATGACCTACTACGACGCCGGCGGGCGCGCGACGGTGGCGAACAACGCCGACCTGTTCTCCGACGTCTCGGCGTTTTGGTTCCACGCGGCGAGCGCGACGTCGATAGTGCCGTCGGGCAGCACTCCTGACACCGAGTTGCGCTCGTCGATCGCCGCGGTCCGCGCCCGCGGGGTGCCGGTGACCATCACGGTCACCGACGGCACCGGCAGCGGCGTCATGGCGTCGATCCTGTCGAACCCGACCACGCGGGTGCAGCACGAGAACGCGCTGCTCGCCCTCGCGGTGAAGTACGGCGCCAGCGGGATCGACCTCGACTACGAGAACATGGCGTTCTTCGCCAACGCCAACACCGCGCTCGCGGCACCGACCCGCGCGGGTTTCAACGCGCTGGTGCACGAGCTGTCGGTCGCGTTGCACGCCCGCGGGATGATGCTCGCGGTCGACGTCTTGACCAAGACCAGCGAGCCGGGAGCCTCGGCGGCGCAGCAGGTGTACGACTACCCGACGATCGGCAAATGGGCCGACCGGGTGCGCATCATGACCTACGACCAGCACTACAAGGGTTCGGCGTACCCAGGTGGCGCGGTCAGCGGCATCTCGTGGGTGCAGAACATCTTGAACTTCGCGGTCACCGTGATCCCGCCGTCCAAGATTTTCATGGGCGTGCCGCTGTACGGCTACGACTGGGCCAACAACGGCAAGCCGGCGGCCGCGCTGTCGTTCACGCAAGCGAACAACCTGCGAATCAAGTACAACGCGGCGCGGCAGTGGTCGGCGCAAGACGGCGCGCCGCACTTCAACTACACCGACAGCGCCGGTGTTCAGCACTCGGTTTGGTACAACGACGCGCAAGCGCTGCAGGCCCGGCTGCCGTTGGTCGGCAAGTACGGCCTTGGCGGCGTGGCGTTTTGGTCGTTCGGCAATGAAGACCCTGGCATCTGGCAGGTGATGCGCACCTTCATGTACGGGCCGAACCCGTTCGGCAACGTGGAGAACTCGTTCTTGTGGCCGGGTGGCGTGCGGGTGACGGGTTGGGCGATCGACCCGAACACCACGGCCGGAATCAACGTGGACATCTACGTCGACGGCAAGTTCGCGGCCCGCACGTCGGCGGCCAACGACCGTCCCGACGTCGGGAACCTGTACTTCGCCTACGGGACGACGCACGGCTTC
>DASVDW010000024.1:0-35356 GCA_036380925.1 Acidothermaceae bacterium | reverse complement strand
GTGATGTCGTCGGGGGCGGAGGTGGCGGTGATGTCGTCGGGGGCGGAGGTGGCGGTGATGTCGTCGGGGGCGGTGCGACGGTCGCCGTCGGAGAAGCCGACGCGGCGGGGCTGGGCCTCGGTCGCGGCTGGGGAGTGATCGCGGCGCCGCTGAACGTGAGTTTGGGGGCGGTCGTCGGGTTGGCCGAGTTCGCCCGTGACGCGGACGACGCCCCGGCGCCCGACGCGCTCGGCCGGTGCGCCGCGACCTTGTTCTTCGGCGAGGTCGTCGCCGGCAGCGCGGCGCCTTGGTAGGGCAATGGCGTGGTGAGGGCGAGCCGTTGCGTGGGGCTCGCTCCGCCGGCGGTCCCCAGCCCGGCGTTGCCGTCATAGCTCGGCTGATGCATCAGCAGCACGACAAGCACCGCCAGCGTGGCCAGGCTGGCGATGGCAGCGGCGATCTTGGCGGCCATCGTGGTCGCGAACGGTTGACGCGATGGTCGGGACGCCCGATGACGTCGGCTGCCGGCGCGGGCGTGGTCGCCGTCTTTGGAGTCGCCGTCGTTGAAGTCGCCGTCTCCGAAGTCGCCGCCGCCGAACCGCTTGCTATCCATATGCGCCTGACCTGAGGCGAGCCGAACCCCGCCAAATCGACCCTAATCCGCGCTGCGCGAAAGCGGGAGATCTCCGGTCATGATCCCGGCGATGGCGAGCAGGTGGCGACCGTCGGGCGCGAACGTGAGGAGTCCGTCGGTGAGGCTTCGGGCGAGTTCGTCGAGCGACCACCACCCGCCCCAGGCCACTTCGTCGACCTGATGGGTGATCGGGCCGTCCCACCTCACCGCGAACGCGTGGTAGATCGCCTGCACGGTCGCGTCGCGCCAGCGGGTGGTGAACAACGGCTGCAGCGGGACGCCCTTGATGCCAAGCTCTTCGGCGAGCTCTCGCACCGCGCCGGCGACCGGCTCTTCCCCAGCCGTGAGCACGCCACCGGCCCAGCAGTCGTAGGCGCCTGGGTAAATGTCCTTCGTGTCGGTGCGCCGGTGCACGTAGACGCGATCCGCCGAGTCGCGGACAAGAACCGCGGTCGCGCCGTGCAGCAGGTTCTCCGCCCGCACGCGCGCCCGTGTGGCGATTCCGTACGGCCGGCCTTCGTCGTCTAGGACGGTGACCAGCTCGGCGGACGCGCCGGTCGGGGAGGATGTCACGGTTCGATTCTGAACCCACGAACGCACCCGCACGCAGCCGGAGCCGCGCGGAAGACCGTACGCTGGGCGAGTGAGCGTGCGGCGGGTCATGGGGATCGAGACCGAGTACGGCATCTCGGTGCCCGGTCATCCCACGGCGAACGCGATGGCGGCGTCGTCGCAGATCGTCAACGCGTACGTGCCAGGGGCCCTGGCCCGCGAACGGCGGGCGCGGTGGGATTTCGAGGAGGAGAACCCGCTGCGCGACGCCCGTGGTTTCGACATGACCCGCGAGGTCGCCGACCCCTCTCAGCTGACCGACGAAGACCTGGGGCTGGCAAACGTCATCTTGACCAACGGCGCGCGGCTTTACGTCGACCACGCGCATCCCGAGTACTCCACGCCCGAGGTGACCAACCCCCTCGACGGCGTGCGGTGGGACAAGGCCGGCGAGCTGGTGATGGCCGAGGCGGCGCGACGCGCGGCGACCGTGCCAGGCGCCTGGCCGATCCAGCTGTACAAGAACAACACCGACAACAAGGGCGCGAGCTACGGCTGCCACGAGAACTACCTGACGGCGCGCGCGACGCCGTTCTCCGAGATCGTGCGTCATCTGACGCCGTTTTTCGTCACTCGCCAAGTGTTTTGCGGCGCCGGACGCGTCGGGATCGGCGCCGACGGACGCGGAGAGGGCTTCCAAATCAGCCAACGCGCCGACTTCTTCGAAGTCGAGGTCGGGCTGGAGACCACGCTTAAGCGGCCAATCATCAACACCCGCGACGAGCCGCACGCCGACCCCGAGAAGTACCGCCGGCTGCACGTCATCATCGGCGACGCCAACATGAGCGAGATCGCCACCTACCTGAAGCTGGGCGTCACGGCCATCGTCCTCGCGATGATCGAAGACGGTTTCTTCTCGGTCGACTTGTCGATCGACGGACCGGTCGGCGCGCTGCGCGCCGTCTCCCACGACCCCACGCTGCAGCAAAAGGTGACGCTGCGAGACGGCCGCCGGCTCACCGCATTGCAAGTCCAGTTGGAGTATCTGGAACAAGCGCGCAAGTACGTCGAGGACAAGTTCGGCGCGGACGTCGACGAGATGACGACGGATGTGTTGGACCGCTGGGAATCCGTGCTGGCCAAGCTGGGCGACGAGCCGCGCCAGCTCGCCAAGGAACTCGACTGGGTGGCGAAGCTGACTCTGCTCGAGGGCTATCGCGAGCGCGAGAACCTCGGTTGGAACGCGCACAAGCTGCAGCTGGTCGACCTGCAGTATCACGACGTCCGACCCGACCGCGGCCTTTACAACCGGTTGGTCGCGCGCGGTTCGATGCGCACTTTGCTTGCACCGCAAGCGATTTCAAGGGCGACCGAGGAGCCTCCCGAGGACACCCGGGCCTACTTCCGCGGCCGCTGCCTGGCGAAGTTCGGCCCGGACATCGCGGCGGCGTCGTGGGACTCGGTCATCTTCGACCTGCCCGGGCGAGAGTCGCTGCAGCGGGTGCCGACGATGGAGCCCTTGCGCGGCACGAAAGCCCACGTGGGGGAGCTGCTCGACCGTTGTCAGACCGCCAGCGAACTCGTCGCGGCCATCACCGGCTCCCGCTAACCCGGCTGCTCACAGCGGCCAGGTCTCCCGGCGCAGCCCGGCGTCCCAAAACATCCACTCGTACTTCGAGGTGACCAGCACGTGCTCGCGCATGGCCGCGACCTGCGTGGGGCCGACCGACTCGCCGACCTGGTCGACCGAGTCCAAGACCGCGGCCACGATCGCGCCGAACTCCTCACCGCCGTAGGTGTCGATCCAGCGGGCGAACAGCGGCTGCGGCGAACCCTGCTGGAGCAACGCGGCGCCGACCTCGGCGTAAATCCAGTAGCACGGCAACACCGCGGCGAGCGCCTGCGGGAAGTCGCCCTGCGAGCACACCCGGAGCAGGTAGGACGTGTAGGCGAGCGTGGTCGGCGAGGCGGGTTGGGCGAACTCGGCGGCGTGCGCGTCCGCCAGTTCGGCCGCGAAGCCGGCGTGCAGCTGCTTCTCCACCTCGACGGCGCCTCGCGCATGCGCGGCGAACATGGCGACCGTCGCCTCATCCGGGGCCTTCGCCGCGACGAGCGAGAGGGCCCGCGCGTAGTCGCGCAGGTAGTGGGAGTCCTGCCCGACGTAGTAGGCGAACGACGCCATCGGCAGTGAGCCGTCGGTCAGCCCGGTGACGAAGGGATGGCCGAGGATCCGCTTGAACACCGGCTCCATGACTGCCCAAAGCTCGTCGCGAAACCGCGGCATGCGACTTCCTCCCGTCGTCCGGCGCGCCTGTCGCGAGCCTAGAACAGCGACGGAGCGGCCGGCTCACCTGTGTGGGACGGCTGCCGAAGGTAATGTCGGCGGCAGCACCGGCAGATTGCGACATCGCGGAGGGCACATGGCCGAGAAGGACACCGGCGGGCAGCAGCGCGCGGCGCGCCGGCAAAACGAGGCCGAGGAAGTCGTCGAGGAGCACGCGGCCGACAGCGACGTCCAGGAGCGGCGCGAGAAGCTGAACGAGGACGTCGACGCGATCCTTGACGAGATCGACGACGTGTTGGAGGAGAACGCCGAGGAGTTCGTGCGCTCCTACATCCAAAAGGGCGGCCAGTAGATCAATTGGCGGGCGGCGGCCAGTAGGGTCGGGCGCGACGGTTCCGCGACGGCTCCCGCAGCCGCCGGACACCGCCGCCGAGACAGAAGGAGCTTCGATGACGGGCGCGACCGACGGGCGGTTGCCCGGGGCGTTCCACCAGCCGGGCGTGCATTCGTTCGCCGACTTCTTGTCGATGCACGCGCCCGAACTGCTTCCCGGACGACGCGCCGCCGCGCTGCCCGGTCCGGTCGTGGGTCACGGCACGGCCCTGGAGGTGCCGCACGGCACGACCATCGTCGCGGTCACGTTCAACGGGGGCGTCGTCATGGCGGGCGACCGGCGCGCCACCATGGGCAACATCATCGCGCAGCGCGACATCGAGAAGGTCTTCCAGGCGGACGACCACTCCTGCGTCGGCATCGCCGGCACCGCAGGAGTCGCGATCGAGTTGGTGCGGCTCTTCCAGGTCGAGCTGGAGCATTACGAGAAGTTGCAGGGCACCACGCTTTCGCTTGAGGGCAAGGCGAATCGGCTGTCGATGATGATCCGTTCCAACCTGCCGATGGCGATGCAGGGCCTCGCGGTCGTCCCGCTATACGCCGGGTACGACCTGGTGGTCGGCGACCCGGCGAAGGCGGGGCGGATCTTCTCCTTCGACGTCACCGGCGGGCGCTACGAGGAGCACTCCTTCCACGCGGTCGGCTCCGGCTCGATGTTCGCGCGCGGCGCGCTGAAGAAGTTCTTCCGCGAGGACTTCACCCGGGACGACGCGATCCGGGCCTGCGTCGAGGCGCTGTACGACGCCGCCGACGACGACTCCGCCACCGGCGGCCCCGACCTCACCCGGCGCATCTACCCCGTCGTCGTGAGCTGCGCGGCGGAGGGGTTCGCCCGGGTGCCCGACGACGCGCTGGGCGAGCTCGTCGGCCGCGTCGTCGGGGACCGCATGAACCGCCCCGGCGGCCCGGCCGCCCACCTTTAACGAAGCCGTCTAGCGAAACCGCCGCAACCAGCCGCAGGAGACCACGTCGATGAGCGCGCCGTTCTACGTCTCGCCCGAGCAGTTGATGAAGGACCGCGCCGACTACGCGCGCAAGGGCATCGCGCGCGGTCGCAGCAACGTGGTGCTGCAGTACGAAGACGGCATCTTGTTCGTCGCCGAGAACACCTCGAAGGCGCTGCACAAGATCAGCGAAATGTACGACCGCATCGCCTTTGCCGCGGTCGGCCGGTACAACGAGTTCGAGAACCTGCGGGTGGCCGGCGTTCGGCTGGCCGACCTCACCGGCTACACCTACGACCGCCGCGACGTCACCGGCCGCACCATCGCCAACGCCTACGCACAGACGCTGGGCGCCATCTTCAGCGGCGCGGGGGAGAAGCCGTACGAGGTGGAGATCGTCGTCGCCGAGGTCGGCGACACCGCCGACGGCGACACCATCTACCGGCTGACCTACGACGGCAGCGTCGCCGAGGAGCACGACTACGTGGCGATGGGCGGCCAAGCCGAGCACATCACCGGCGTGCTACGCGAGCGGTATCACGAGGGCGCGTCGCTCGCCGTCGCCCTGCACCTCGCGGTCAGCGCGCTGTCACACCAGCCGGACGGCGAAACCCGGGAGCTGGCCGCCGACCAGCTCGAGGTGGCCGCCCTCGACCGCACCCGTGGCAGGCGGGCGTTCCGCCGGTTCGTCGGCCCGCAGCTCACCGAGCTGCTGAGCCAGGGCACCGACGGCCAGCCCGGCTGATCGCGGTCCCGGCCCGAGACGCGGGCCGAACGCGCGGCTCGATTAGCCCATTCGGCTGGCTCGCGCTACTCCGCGCGATCACCCGTGGACAACGTCGTTTGGTGCGTCTGACCTAACCTGTCCTGTTTCGAGCGGGTCATTTCGCGGAAGATCGCCCGAACACCACCGAACTTTCCGCCGCACGGACTCAAGTTCGCTGGCCCATTTGGCCGATCACTGTCGGTGACTGGGGAGGAACGACATGGCGTCTTGGACCAACGACTCGCAGATTCACGCGCTCATGCGCCGCTACCTGGCCGCGGTCGCCCGCTATGACGAGGCGACCGAACGTCGGCTGCCCGCGGCCGAGCTGGAGCGGCTGCGCGACGAGAAGCGGGACGCCGCCCGAGACTACGAGGAAGCCCTGATCGCCCGCGGTTGGCAGATCCCCGGCCTGGCCATCGGCCCGCTGGCGCGCGCGGCACGCTGGTAGCCGCCGCCGGCTGAATGCGCGCCCCCGCCGCGCGGCGCGAAATGCCCACCTTCCCGCTCGCATAGGCTGCCGGGCATGGACCGGCGAATTTTCGGGCTTGAGAACGAGTATGGCGTCACGTGCACGTTCCATGGCCAGCGCCGGCTTTCCCCCGATGAGGTGGCTCGCTATCTGTTCCGTCGAGTGGTCTCGTGGGGTCGATCGAGCAACGTCTTCTTGCGCAACGGCGCCCGGCTGTATCTCGACGTCGGAAGCCACCCCGAGTACGCGACACCGGAGTGCGACAACGTGGTCGACCTGGTCGTGCATGACAAGGCCGGGGAGCGGACGCTAGAAGGACTGCTTGTCGACGCCGAGCGGCGGCTGCGTGAAGAGGGCATCGCGGGCGACATCTACTTGTTCAAGAACAACACCGACTCCGCCGGTAACTCGTACGGCTGCCACGAGAACTACCTCGTGGCGCGACAGGGTGAGTTCGGCCGGCTGGCCGACGTCCTCATCCCGTTCCTCGTGACCCGGCAAATCATTTGCGGCGCCGGCAAAGTTCTGGCGACGCCACGCGGAGCCGTCTTCTGCGTGAGCCAACGTGCCGAGCACATCTGGGAAGGCGTGTCGTCCGCGACAACGCGTTCTCGGCCCATCATCAACACTCGCGACGAGCCGCACGCCGACGCCGAGCGCTTCCGCCGGTTGCACGTCATCGTCGGCGACTCGAACATGGCCGAGACGACGACGTTGCTCAAGGCAGGCTCGACCGACCTTGTGCTGCGGATGATCGAGGCGGGCGTCGTCTTGCGCGACCTGACGTTGGAAAACCCGATCCGCGCGATCCGGGAGGTGAGCCACGATCCGACCGGACGACGCAAAGTGCGGCTGGCCAACGGGCGCGAGGCGAGCGCGCTGGAAGTGCAGCAGGAGTACCTGGAAAAGGCCCGCGACTTCGTCGACCGTCGAGGCGGCGACGCCATCACCGAGCGGGTGCTCGACCTGTGGAGCCGGACGGTTGAAGCGATCTCCACCGGCGACTTGTCACTGGTCGATCGCGAGATCGACTGGGTCATCAAGCACCGGCTGATCGAGCGGTACCGCGCCAAGCACGGATTGGCCTTGTCGTCGCCGCGGGTGGCGCAGATCGACCTCGCCTATCACGACGTCAACCGCAACCGCGGTTTGTACTACCTGCTCGAACGCCGCGGCGAGGTCGAACGGGTCGCGCGCGACCTCGACATCTTCGAGGCGAAGTCGGTGCCCCCGCAAACCACGCGGGCCCGGTTGCGCGGCGAGTTCATCAAGCGCGCGCAGGAAAAGCGGCGGGACTTCACCGTCGACTGGGTGCATCTCAAGCTCAACGACCAAGCGCAACGCACCGTATTGTGCAAGGACCCCTTCCGGGCCGTCGACGACCGCGTCGAGAAGCTGATCGCCAGCATGTGACCGCCGCCGCCCGCCGGCCGCGCGGCAGCAGCGGTTAAGGTCGGGGAAGTCCCCGAACCGAATCCGAGGTTGTCCAAGTGCGACTCCGCGCGTCACGCTGCCGCGCCTTGGTCGTCGCGCTGGCCGCGAGCGCCCTCACCCTCACCGCGCTCACCGCGTGCTCGTCGTCGGGCGCCGCCAACAAGAGCGCGAACGACGTGACGGTGGCCGGCGACTTCGGCCAGGAGCCCGCGCTCACCGTGCCGAAGGGCAAACCGCCGACGACAACCGACGTCAAGGTGATCAGCCGAGGCGCCGGGCCTGAGCTCGCGAAGGGCGACCTCGCGGTGGTCGACGGCTACGGCCGCACCTGGGACGACGGCACGGTCTTCGAGAACACCTTCGGCCCCGACCAGGTGCCCGACACGTTGCCGATTGGAACCGGCGAGCTGCAGCTCACGGGCCTCGACAACGCGTTGTTGGGCGTCCCGACCGGCAGCCGGGTGGTGGTCGTGCTTCCGCCAAAAGACGGGTTCGGGCTCGTCACCCAGTTGCCGAAGGGCGTGCAGAAGACCGACACCGCCGTCTTGGTGTTCGACGTCCGCGGCGGTTACCACGGCGACGCCGGACCGTCCGGCCAGCAGCTGAGCACGGGTGGCGGCGGACTGCCGACGGTGACCAGCGCCAGCACCACCACGAAGCCGACGTTGTCGATCCCGAAGACGAGCCCGCCGACGAAGCTGTCGGTCACCACGCTCATCAAGGGCGACGGTCCGGCCGTGGCGAAGGGGCAAGAGCTTGTCGTCCAATATCTCGGGCAGATTTGGGCCACTGGCAAGGAGTTCGACTCGTCTTGGCAGCACGGCCAGCCGACCGCGTTCACCGTTGGCGTTGGACAACTGATCAAAGCGTGGGACGACGGGCTGGTCGGCGTCCCGGTGGGCAGCCGGGTGCTGATCGTGGCGCCGCCCGACGCCGCGTATGGTGCGTCGGGACAGCCGAGCGCCGGCATCAGCGGCACCGACACGTTGGTGTTTGTCGTCGACATCCTCGGCGCGTACAGCGGGTGACCGACAACCGAGAGGACCGCCGTGGCCCAGCGCGAGAAGCCAGAGGTCGACTTCCCTGAGGGCGAGCCGCCCGCCGACCTGGTGATTGTCGACGAGATTGTCGGTGACGGCGCCGAGGCGACCGCCGGGCACACGGTGCTCGCGCACTACGTCGGCGTGGCGTTCTCCAGCGGCGAGGAGTTCGACAGCTCGTGGAACCGCGGTGAACCGCTCGCGTTTCCGCTGGGTGCCGGCCGGGTCATCAAAGGCTGGGACCAGGGCCTGCTCGGCATGAAGGTCGGCGGTCGCCGCCGGCTCACCATTCCGCCGCATCTCGCGTACGGCGATCGCGGCGCCGGGTCGGCGATCGCGCCGGGGGAGACGCTGATTTTCGTCGTCGACCTCGTCGACGTGAGGTAGCAGCGTCGACCTCGTCGACGTGAGGTAGCCAACCGAGCCGGTGTTGGACGGGGCCGCGCTCGGCGAGCGCTCGGCGAGGGACGCCGTCGTCTAACGGCCGTCTGGCGGCGTCGGGTTGTCGAGCAGGGACGCCGCGTGGCGGCCGGCGCAGCCGGCCGCCAGGAAGTATCCGAGGTCTTGGTCCAGCGGCCGGCCCATGGTCGACAGCCGCACCGGCGCCGCCCGAAGCGCCTCCAGCAAACCTTCCGCACCGACCCGTACGATCCGATGGCGGTCGCCAAGGGCGGCCAGGTCGGCCTCCACCGCACCGGCCAACGGCTCGTCCAGCTCAGGCACGACGACGTCGGCGGCCGCCAACGCCACCCGGCCATAGGCGGTGCGGCTGTGATGGCTGATGCCTCGATGCCGGGTGCGCGGGTCGGCGTCGCTGATGCGCAGGGACGCGACCGGTCGACCGCCCAACGTCGCGACCGCGTTGACCGCCTCGCCGGCCGCGACGCCCGAATAACCCCAGCGGGTGCCGGTGCCGAGATTGCCCGGCCCTTGCGCGACGACCGCCACGTCGGCGCCGAGCACGTGCCGGGCCGCGAGCAGCCCGGTGTGCAGGGTGACCGCCTCGAGGTCGCCGCCGAACGCCTGCCCGACAGTCACCGTCGCGTGCAACCAGCCGGCGGACCGCAGGGCGGCCACCGTGCGCGACAGCCAGAGCGGCAGCGCGCCGCCGTCCGACATCACATAGACGACCCGTGCGGACGGCCGGTCGAGGCGCAACCCCGCGACGACGGCGGGCAGCGCCGAGTGCAGGTCGGCGATGACGACCGGCATGCCGTCGAGGGAATCGGCGTCGACCAGCAACTCATGATGCGGCGACTCCTGCGCGTCGACCCCGCCCACGCTGACCTGCAGTGGGGTGTAGCGCGCCTTCACCAGCCGGCCTAGTTCCGGCTCGTCAGCCGGCAACCGCCCGGGCATCGCGATGACCATGGCGTGGCCGCCGGTTCCGAGCTCGAGCTCGACGGCCGCGGTGTTGAGCAACACCTCGTCGCCGATGCGCGGAACGCCGACCAGCGCGGGATACGCGAGCGCGCGCACCACGACGCCGTCGACGTCCGCCATCAGCTCGAGCGCGCCGGGCCAAGCGTCGCCGATCGCCGTCACCACGCCGCGCCGCCACCTGATCACGACCGCCGACGTTACTCGATCGTGGCGCGCGACCCGAAGCGGCGAAATGCGTTAGCGTCCAACGCATGTCCGCCCGCAAGACCGAGCGTCTGCTCAACCTGGTGATCTGCCTGCTGGCCACCAGGCGCTATCTGTCGGCGGAGCAGATCCGGCGCACGGTGGCTGGATACGAGGACCTCGGCGACGAGGCTTTCAAGCGCAAGTTCGAGCGCGACAAGGAAGATTTGCGCGACCTCGGCATCCCGCTGGAGACCGGCACCGACAGCACGTTCGACGACGAGCCGGGCTATCGGATCCGGCGCGACGACTACAGCCTGCCCGACATCACGTTCGAGCCGGCCGAGCTCGCCGTGCTCGGTGTCGCCGCCCGCACCTGGCAGCAGGCCAGCCTCGGGTCTGCCGCGTCCGGCGCGTTGTTGAAACTGCGCGCGGCCGGCGTCGACATCGACGACGCGGTGCCGGTCGCGATCGAGACCCGGGTGGCGACCAGCGAGCCGGCATTCGAGATGGTCCGGCAAGCGACCGCCGACCGGCGGGTGATCACCTTCCACTACCGCACCCGCGACACGACGCGGCACGTCGAGCCGTGGGGCTTGGTTTCGTGGCACGGCCGCTGGTACCTGGTCGGGCACGATCGCGACCGCGGCGACACCCGCGTGTTCCGGCTGAGCCGCATCGTGGGCGAGGTGAAGGCGGTCGGACGACGCGGCGACGTCGAGGTGCCGGACGGCGTCGATGTCCGGAAGATTGTGTTGCAGATGGTCGAGGACCCGGTGCGCATCAGCGCCAAGGTGCTGGTGCGCCATGGCGCCGCACAGGGAATGCGGCGGCGCGCGTTGGCGGTCGAGCCGCACGGCGACGGCTGGGATTTGCTCGACCTGCCGATCGCGCACGCGGAGCGGCTCGCCGATGAGGCGATGGGCTTCGGTCCCGACGTGGTGATCGTCGAGCCGGCGGAAGCCAGGGCGGCGGTGGTCGCCCGGTTGCGCGCGCTGGCCGCTGCCGTTGATCGGACCGACGCATGAGCGGGGCGACCGACCAGCTGCCGCGGCTGCTGTCGCTGGTGCCGTATCTGCTCACCCGGCCCGGCGCGAGGATCTCGGACGTCGCAAGGACCTTCGGGGTGAGCGAGGACCAGCTGTCCCGCGACCTCGAGTTGGTGTACATGTGCGGGCTCCCCGGCTACTTCCCGGGTGATCTGATCGAGGTCGACATCACCGCCTCGGGTCGCATCACGGTCAGCAACGCCGACACGATCGCGCGGCCATTGCGGCTGTCGCGTGACGAGGCGCTGGCGCTGATCGTCGGGTTGCGCATGCTGGCCGACCTGCCCGGGCTGCAAGAGCGCGAGGCGGTCGACTCGGCGCTCGCGAAGCTGGAGAACGCCGCCGAGGAGGCCGCGGTCGCCAGTTCGGCGGTCGCCGTCGAGATCGACCCGCCTAACCGGTCGCCCGACACGCTCGCGATCGTCGACCGTGCGCTTGGCGAGCGGCGCCGGCTGCACCTGACCTACTACGTGCCCGCGCGCGACGAGACCACCGAGCGCGACGTCGACCCCCTGCGGGTCAGCGTGGTGGCCGGGCGCAGTTACCTCGAAGGCTGGTGCCGCTCGGCCGAGGCGGTCCGGCTGTTCCGGCTCGATCGCATCACGTCGGTCGAAATCCTCGACTTGCCGGCTGACCCGCCACCGGACGCGCAGCCGCGCGACCTCGACGCCGGGTTGTTCCAGCCCGGACCCGACGACATCGCCGTCGAGTTGGTCGTCGGCCCGGCCGGCCGCTGGGTCTCGGAGTACTACCCGTGCGAGTCGGTCGAGGAGCTGCCCGACGGCGAGACGCTGATCCGCCTTCGCACCCCCGACACCCGGTGGGTGCGCCGGCTGGCGTTGCGCCTGGGGCCGACCGGCCGAGTGGTCGCGCCGTCCGATCTGGCGGCCGCCGTGGCGGCCGACGCAACCGCCGCGCTCGACGCGTACGCGGCCCACGGCCTGGCCGACTGACGCGCGTCAACACCCTCCGGCGGGTCACTGAGACCTAGGTCACCGACCGGCGCCGTGCGGAATGAGCCATCCGGGCTACTCGAAAGGGGCCGCACGTGCCTTCAAGACTTTCCCGTCCCCCGCCGATGGGTTTCACGTCGCCGCGATGGCGAGCCGTCATCGAGGCGATGACGAGGCGGAAGGAGTGGGCAATGACCACGATCAAAGCGACTTGCCCGACCTGCGGGGAGGTCGAACTCACGGCGGACGACTTGACGCTCATGGTCTGCAACCAGGCCCCGCTGTCGTACTACGCCTTCCGCTGCCCGCGCTGCGTCGAGGAGATCCGCAAGCCGGCCGACGACCACATCATCTCGCTGCTGGTCTCCGGCGGCGTCCGCGCCACCAACTGGGCGGTACCGGCCGAGGCGCTCGAGGCGCACAGCGGCCCGGTGATCAGCTACGACGAACTGCTCGACTTCGCCCTCGCGATGGAGCGCACGGAGTACCTGGCCGCGCTCGCGGAGCACGCCTTCCGGTCCTAAGCGAGGGCGGCTCCCTCCCGCTGGTCACCGGTGACCGGTGCGCGGCCGACGTGGTTACATGACCCGGTGAGTTTCTTCGGGTGGGCGCTAACCTTCATCGGCCTAGGGCTGGTGGCGCTGGTCATGTTCGGGCTGCTCGGTCTGCGGCTGTGGCGGCAGGCCAAGGAGCTCGGCCGGGAAGCCGCTCGAGCCGGTGAGTCGCTGTCGCGAATCGGCTCCCGCGCGTCGTCCGGTGGCTGGCCCGACTCCGAGTGATCAGGTGTGATTCCGATTCGGTAACAGCACCGTCGGCGGGCGCGCAGCGCGTCGCGCGGCGTAGCATGGGGTGTCGGCGCAGCCGGTCGACGAGCCCAGCGTATGGAGACACGCGATGCGTAACCCTGAGATCTGGATCGGCCTGATCATCCTCGGGTTCTTGTTGTTCGGCGCGAAGAAGATGCCCGAGGCCGCGCGTGGTCTGGGTCGTTCGTTGCGGATCTTCAAGTCCGAGATCAAGGCGATGGACGACGAGCACACGCCGCAGGCGCAGACGCAGATCCCCGCCGGCTACCAGCAACAGCCGTATTCGCCTCAGGGGCAGCCCGTCTACCAGCAGCAGCCGACGCAGCCCGCTTACCAGCAGCAGCCGGCCCAGCCGGTCTACCAGCAGCAGCCGGCGCAACCCGTCTACCAGCAGCAGCCGGTGTATCAGCAGGCGCCAGTCGCCGACCCGGCGCAGGCTGAGCGCCGCGAGGCGCAGTAGCCTCCACGCCGACCCGGCAATACTGTGGCCCGAAAGCGTCGTCCGGCTGACGGGCGGATGTCGCTTGGCGAGCACATCCGCGAACTACGCGCGCGAGTCTTCAAGAGCCTGCTTGCCATCGTGGTCGCCGGCGGGATCGCGTTCGCGTTCTTCGATCCAATCTGGAAGGTGCTGCGCCGCCCGTACTGCCAGGTGCATCAAAAGAACGCCATCGACACCGTTCACGGTTGCGGCACGCTCGTCTTCACCAACGTCTTCGACCCGATCGTGTGGCACTTCAAGGTCGCCTTCATCGCCGGCCTGATCGTCTCCTCGCCGATCTGGCTCTACCAACTGTGGGCGTTCGTGACGCCCGGACTTCGCAAGGTGGAGCGCAGGTATTCGCTGGCCTTCGTCGGGACGGCGGTGCCGCTGTTCTTGGCTGGCGCGACCCTCGCGTATTTCGTGATGTCCAAGGGCTTGCAGGTGCTGTTGAACTTCGCACCCGCCGGCACCACCAGCCTGATCTCGATCGACCACTACCTCGGCTACGCGATGGCGATGCTGCTGGTCTTCGGCGGCTCGTTCGTCATCCCGCTGCTGCTGGTCATGCTCAACCGGCTGAACGTCTTGAGTTACCAGCGGTTGAAGAAGTCGCGGCGGATGTCCATCTTCCTGGCGTTCGTCTTCTCCGCGATCGCCACGCCGTCCGGTGACCCGATCACGATGCTCGCGCTAGGGGTTCCGCTGGCGATCCTGCTTGAAATCGCCACCCAGATAGCTCGCGTGCACGACGCGCGCAAGGCGAGGGCCGAAGCGGCGTCCGACTTCTCGAACCTCTCGGACGACGAGGCGTCGCCGCTCGACCTCACACCCGAAGACGCGCGGGTCGACTGACCTCCCTCGGTCACATTCGCCCGAGCGACGTCGTCGCATGCTGCGGTAGAAACGCGCGTTCAGGTGAACCGCATCTCGGGCGTGTCGCACTCCTGTCAGCCGACGTCATGTGACGGCAGTTGCCGATAATCCCCGACTCTGCCCGGTGCGAGGGGCCGGGACTTTCGGCACTGGACGGCGACGAGGCCACGGACACACGGTCGGATCGAAGGTGGCGAAGCGACACGCGCGCCTTCGTCTGAGGGATGAGCACGATGCGTGACAGGCTGAGGGTGTTGGTTCTGGTCGCGCTGTCAGTGGTGCTGGTCGCCTGCGGCGGCGCCGGAACGACCACGAGCGAGACGAGCACTGGCCGACAGTCGAGCGGCGGTCAGACCGCCATGTCGATCGCCCCGTCGCAAGCAAGGTTGCTGACCGTTAGCGACCTGGGTACCGGCTGGCAACCCGGTGCGGCGATTAACGCGTCTGATCTCGCGGCCTTCGCACAGCTCCCGTGTGAGCAATCCAGTCTTGAGCCGGCGGTCGCGAAGCGTTTGACGGCGGTCACCGGAGTCCAGTTCGACCCATCGGACCGCTCCTATAAACAGCTAATCGAGCTCGTCGTCACGGGCGCCCCGAGCCAACTTGATCGCGACCTGCGATCGCTTTTCGACGGGATCGCCGCATGCTCGGGCGAAGCGGCCAGCAGCGCGAAGGTCATGAAGGTCATCGTCAAGAGCCTCAGCATCCCACCGCTCGGCGACCAGCGCGCTGCCTACTCCATCACCCAGTCTGGGTCATCCAGCGCCGCGACGACGCTCTGCGTTCGCGTCGGTTATGTGCGGCTCGGCTCGGTCGCCGTCGCGCTCGGCTTGGCAGATTTCCAGGCGACGGCCCGGGGCGGGTCGCTGCTCAGTGACGGGACGTACGTGCAGTTCCTCAAGACTGCGGTCGCGAAGCTCGGCGGTTGACAAAGCTCAGCGGTTGACAGAGCAGCCCGAGTCGCAGGGACCCGACCGGCGACCCAGGCACACCCGGCGCGCCGTGCGACGCCGCCCTCCCCACGCGCGACCGCGTAGCGTGGAGGGGTGTCCAGCCCCGCGCAGCGGTATGCGGCCGCCAAAGCCAGGCGCGCGGCGGCCGCCTTGACCTCGTTCGAGGCGCTCTACGACTTTCCCCTCGACGGGTTCCAACTCGAAGCATGTCAGGCGCTCGAAGAGGGCGATGGCGTGCTAGTCGCCGCGCCCACCGGCTCGGGCAAGACAGTCGTCGGCGAGTTCGCGGTCCATCTGGCGCTGGCAGAGGGCCGCAAGTGCTTCTACACGACGCCCATCAAGGCGCTGTCGAACCAGAAGTACACCGACCTGGTCAAGCGCTACGGCGCCGACACCGTCGGCCTGCTGACCGGCGACAACACGATCAACGGCGAGGCGCCGATCGTCGTCATGACGACCGAGGTGCTGCGCAACATGCTCTACGCCGGCTCGCCGACCCTCATGGGTCTGGGTTACGTCGTCATGGACGAGGTGCACTACCTCGCCGACCGATTCCGCGGCGGCGTCTGGGAAGAGGTGATCATCCACCTACCCGACTCGGTGCGCCTCGTGTCGCTGTCGGCGACGGTCAGCAACGCGGAGGAGTTCGCCGACTGGCTGGTCACCGTGCGCGGGGAGACGCGGGTGATCGTCGAGGAGCATCGACCGGTGCCCCTGTGGCAGCACATGATGGTCGGCCAGCGGCTGTACGACCTGTTCACCGTGCGCGACCACGAGCTTCAGCTCAACCCGGAGCTCAGCCGCGCCACCGGCGACGAGGAACGCCGTCACCGCAGCATCCAGCGCGCCGGCGCTCCGCGCGGCGGCCGGGAGCGGCGCCCGCGCCGACGTGACACGCCGAGCCGGGTCGACGTCATCGAGAGGTTGGACGCCGAGGGGCTGCTGCCCGCGATCACCTTCATCTTCAGCCGCGCCGGCTGCGAAGGCGCGGTTTTGCAATGCCTGCGGGCGAATCTGCGGCTCAACACGCCGTCCGAGGCGGACGAGGTGCTGCGCGTCGTCGAGGAGCGCACCGCGATGATCCCCGACGAGGACCTGCACGTGCTCGGTTACCACGATTGGCTTGACGGCCTCCGGCGGGGAATCGCCGCCCATCACGCCGGCATGCTGCCGACGTTCAAAGAGGTCGTGGAGGAGCTGTTCGCCCACGGGCTGGTCAAGGCGGTCTTCGCGACCGAGACGTTGGCGCTCGGCATCAACATGCCGGCGCGCACCGTCGTCCTCGAACGACTCGTGAAGTGGAACGGCGAGGCGCACGTCGACGTGACGCCGGGGGAGTACACCCAGCTCACCGGTCGGGCCGGACGACGCGGCATCGACGTCGAGGGACACGCGGTCGTCATCTGGTCGCACGGCGTCGACCCAGGCGCGGTCGCGGGCCTGGCGTCGACTCGCACGTATCCGTTGAAGTCGAGTTTTCGGCCGTCGTACAACATGGCGGTCAACCTGGTCGGCCAGGTCGGCCGCGACCGGGCGCGGGTGCTGCTCGAGTCGTCCTTCGCGCAGTTCCAAGCCGACCGCGCGGTCGTCGGGTTAGCCCGGCAGATCCAGAAGAACGAGGAGGCCCTCGAGGGCTACCGCGAGGCGATGACCTGCCACCTCGGCGATTTCGAGGAGTACGCGCGGCTTCGCCGAAAGCTCTCGGACGTCGAGGCCGGCGCCGCGCGCAACGCGGCCGCGTTACGCCGGGCCGCCGCCGCGGCCTCGCTGGAGAAGCTGAAGCCGGGCGACGTGATCCGGGTTCCGGCCGGGCGACGCGCAGGGCTCGCGATCGTGCTCGATCCGGGCCTGCAATCCGGCAACGAGGGGCCCCGGCCGGTCGTGCTCACCGAGGAGCGGCAGGTCAAACGCCTTTCTCTGGTGGATTTTCCGAGCCCGGTCGAGGCGATCGAGCGGTTGCGCATCCCGAAGTCGTTCAACGCGCGCAACGCGCAAGACCGCCGCGATCTCGCGTCGACGTTGCGGTCCCGCCATCTCGACGACCGTGACGTCGCACGCGGTCGCGCGCGCGGCGGCCACTCCGACGAGGCGTCCGCCGAGATCGCCGACCTGCGTGCGCAACTGCGCGCGCACCCTTGTCACGGATGCGCCGACCGCGAGCAGCACGCCCGATGGGCCGAGCGATACTGGCGGCTCAAACGCGACACGGAAGCGCTGCAGCGCAGAGTCGAGAACCGCACCAACTCGATCGCCCGCGTCTTCGACCGCGTGTGCGACCTGCTTCAACGCTTGAAGTATCTCGACAACGAGACAGTCACTGAAGACGGACGACGGCTGGCACGCATCTACGGCGAGCTCGACCTGCTCGCCGCCGAATGCCTGCGGGCCGGCGTCTGGCGTGGGTTGTCGCCAGCCGAGCTGGCGGCGGTGGTGTCCGCACTCGTTTTCGAGGTGCGCGAGCACGATCCCGCGCCGGTGCGGTTGCCACGTGGTCGGGTGCCGGAGGTGCTTGACCGGATGAACTCTTTGTGGGAGCGGCTTTCCACAGCCGAGCATGAGCGCCGGCTGGACTTCCTTCGCGAACCAGCCGCTGGCTTCGCGTGGGCGGCCCACCGGTGGGCGTCCGGCGCCAGTCTTGACTCGGTGCTCACCGACAATGCCTTGTCAGCAGGGGATTTCGTCCGTTGGATCCGGCAAGTGCTCGACCTGCTGGGCCAGCTTTCCAACGCGGCGGACGACGAGGTGGCCGCCATCGCAGACAAGGCGTCCGACGCGTTGCGCAGGGGAGTGGTGGCCTACTCGTCGGTCGGCTGAGGCAGCTTGATCTGCAACGCGGTCAGCAACCGCTGCACCGGCGAGGCGACCCCGTAACGCTGCACGAGGTCGAGCAACGCCTCGGGGTCGCGGATCGACGACGGCAGCGCGTCGTCCAGCTTCGGCACGTCCGCGTCGACCCGCGTCGCGACGACGACGCGCGCGGCGTCGAGGTAGTCGCGGGCCGCGCGCAGCTTGTTGCGGGCGCCGGCCGGAAATCCCGCCTCGTCGTCCGAGTCGAGCGCCTTCAGCAACGCGTCGAGGTCACCGAAGCGAGAGACCAGCGCCGCGGCCGTCTTCTCGCCGACGCCGGCGACGCCGGGCAAGCCGTCGCTCGGATCGCCTCGCAGCACGGCGAAATCGGCGTACGCCCGGCCGGGTATTCCGTACCTCGCCGTCACCCCCGCCTCGTCGACCACCTCGGACTTCCCCACACCGCGCGCGGTGTAGACAATCCGCACCGGCTTGTCGTCGCGCACCAGTTGGAACAGGTCGCGGTCTCCGGTGACGACGTCGACCGGCCCGGCGCAGCGGTGCGCCAGGGTGGCGATCACGTCGTCCGCCTCGAAGCCGTCGACGCCCACGTGCGCGATGCCGATCGCGTCAAGCAACGCCTCGATCACCGGCACCTGCGGAACGAGCGCGTCCGGCACGGTCTCGCCGCCGGTCGGGGCGAGCCGGTGCGCCTTGTACGACGGCAGCAGCGCGACCCGAAACGCGGGCCGCCAGTCGGCGTCCATGCAGGCGACGAGCCGGCCTGGGCGATGCCGCTCGACGAGGAAGCCGATGAAATCGAGCAATCCCCGCACCGCGTTGACCGGCCTGCCGTCCGGCGCCGTCACCGACTCCGGCACACCGTAGAACGCGCGAAAGTAAAGCGACGGCGTGTCGAGCAACATCAGCGACCCGGACGGCGACGGCATGCGAGCAGCTTTCCATGGGGCGGCCGCCGACGCGCACTAGATTGAGCGGAACGCAGCCGGCGACCCCGGCCGCTCACCTCGTCCAGCAGCTTCCGAACCCAGGAGCGGCAGTGAACGTCGAACGAACGCTTCCCACACCCGAAGCGCGTGAGCTGCTCGACCTAGTAGGCGAGTTCGCCCGCGACGAGCTGGCCCCCCGGGCCGCCGAAGCCGAGCGCGCGGGCGCGTTTCCCCGCGACGTCTTCACCAAGATCGGCGGCATGGGCCTGCTCGGCCTGCCGTATCCGGAGGAGCACGGCGGCGCGGGACTGCCCTACGAGGTGTTCTTACAGGTCGTCGAAGAACTCGCCCGTTCGTGGTTGACCGTGGGCCTCGGAGTCAGCGTGCACGCGCTGTCGTGCTTCCCGCTCGCCCGGTACGGCGCCGCGGACCAAAAGAGCCGCTGGCTGCCAAAGATGCTCGGCGGCGGCGAGCTCGGAGCGTATTGCCTGTCCGAGCCCGACTCCGGATCCGACGCGGCGGCGTTGCGCACCCGGGCGACCGCCGTCGACGGCGGCTACCGGCTCGACGGAACGAAGGCGTGGATCACCCACGGCGGCGTCGCCGACTTCTACACCGTGATGGCCCGCACGTCCGACGACGGCGCGCGCGGCATCAGCTGCTTCCTGCTGTTCTCGGACGACGCCGGCCTGACGGCCGCGACACCCGAGCACAAGATGGGCCTGCGCGCCTCGCCCACGTCGCAAGTCCGCGTGGACGGCGTGGTCGCGGCGGCGGACCGGCTGATCGGCGAGCCTGGGCAGGGCTTTCCGATCGCGCTGGCAGCGCTCGACACCGGGCGGCTCGGGATCGCGGCTTGCGCGGTGGGGCTCGCGCAGGCCGCGCTCGACGTCGCCTTGGAGTACGCCGGGCAGCGCCGTCAGTTCGGTCGTCCGATTCGAGACTTCGAGGGACTCGCCTTCATGCTGGCCGACATGGCGACCGCCGTGGAGGCGGGTCGGTCGCTGTACCTGGCGGCCGCCCGCCGACTCGACGCCGGAGCGCCGGTGACCAGGGAAGCCGCGATGGCGAAGCTGTTCTGCAGCGACGCGGCCATGCGGGTCACGATCGACGCGGTGCAGGTGCTCGGTGGTTACGGCTTCGTGGAGGACTACCCGGTCGAACGGTTCATGCGAGAGGCGAAGGCCTTGCAGATCGTCGAGGGGACCAATCAGGTTCAGCGTGTGGTGATCAGCCGGCAGCTGTCCGGCTAATCCTGATCAAATCGGACTAAATCCACGCGGACTGGATGGTTCGCGCTGACGAAAAACGCCCGAAAACGCGACTCGTCTGTTGGCAATCGGGCCGATGTTGCGGCAAGGTAACGGGCGTCCGGTGATCGCGGCCGGGCAACGGCAGTTTCGCCCTGCAGTACCGATCAGGAGGATCGCCGCCTCGTGCTCGCGCCCGCCCCCCGCGCCCTGCTGCTCACCCGGGTCCCGCGTGTCGCGTTGGCGGTCGCGCTGGCGGTCGCGCTCGCCATCGGGGGTCTGGTGATCGGGGCGCGCGTCGCGAGCGCCGACTCCAGCTCAAGCCTGGTCACGATGGCCAACAGCGCACGAGCGTCGCACGGACTGCCATCGCTCGCCGTGAGCGGCGATCTGGCCGCGGCGGCGCGCACCCAGGCCAGCCGGATGGCGGCTTCCCACACCCTCGCGCACACGCCCAACCTGGGCGGTGCGGTGTGTTGCTGGTCGACGCTCGGCGAGAACGTCGGAGAGGGCCCTTCGGCGGCGTCGATCGAGACGGCGTTCATGGGCTCGCCCGCCCACCGGGCCAACATCTTGTCCAGCGCGTACACCCAGATCGGCGTCGGGGCGGTGGTCGACGCCTCGGGCACGTTGTGGGTGTCGGAGATCTTCCGCCGGCCGACCGGCGCGGCTCCGGCGCCGAGCGCGCCCAAGCCGGTGGTCACGCAAGCCCCCAGCCCGCGCCCGGCCACGCCGCAGCATCGGGCGGCCGCCACCAAGCAGTCCGCCACCAAGCAGGCCGCCACCGCGCCCACCACCCCGTCGCGGGCGCCGGCCGCCGCGGCCCAAACCCGCGCCTCGCGCGACCTCGCCCGGATCTCGCTGGCGGCCGCGCAACGGCTGGCGAACCAGCTCGACGCCGCGCCAGCGGTGCAAGGCCTCGACCCGGTCACCCGATTGCTCGACTTCGTCGCGATCAACGCGACGCTCAGCTGACCTCCGGGCCAAATTGCCCTCGGATTGTGGGTCTGCGAGACACCCGCGCTGACCTGCGAAGACGCGCGTTTCCGCACGTCAGGGCACGGTTGACAACGGCAGGAGCGGACCCGATATGTTCCCCGCGTCCACCGAGTTTTCCGGCCGAGGAGAACCCTTCGCCATCCTCAGACCCTGAGTCATGGGCGGCTCGCGCGGCACCGCGTCGAGGCCGCCTCGGTGCCAGGCCCAGGTGTGCAGGGATGCGCGGACGACGCCGTTCCGGCCGGTAGGGGGTGCGACACCCGGGAGGGTTCGGGCGCCCAGTAGACAACGGTGGCGCTGCCGCAGCCGGCGGGAGCGCGACCGGTCCGAAGGGCGCCCGGCCCTTACCCCGTCTTGTTCGCCTGTCCTTGGCGAACACCCGTTGTCCTGGCCGGCGTGCAGCGCTCGGGCTCCACACCGACCACGCGCGTTGTACCGTGCGAAGAAGTCGGTAGCGTCGTGGCGGTGAGGAGGCGGCCTTGATGTGGCCTGCCAGCGGCGCCGCGACGCTGAGCCGCGATCACAAGGTCCGCCCGGGCGCCGCCCCTGGTCGGCGTCGGCGAGCCGTCAGCGGCTTTCCCGGCCGCGCGGTCGCGGCCGGCGCGCTCGGCGGCCTCGCCCTGTGCGCGGCGTTTCCGCCCCTGGGCTGGTGGCCGCTGGCGATCCCCGCGGTGACGCTGATCACACTCGCCTGCGGCGGACGAGGGTGGCGCGGCGGGTTGCTCGTCGGCCTCGCGGCCGGCCTGGCGGAGTTCGTGCCGCTCATCTACTGGCTGCACGTCGTGACACCGCTGGCCTGGCTGGTGCTGGCGGTGGCCCAGTCGCTCTACCTCGCCGCGTTGGGCGCCGGCCTGGCCGCGCTGGTCGGGCGATTGCCCGGCTGGCAGCTTTGGACCGCGTGCCTTTGGGTCGGTGAGGAGCTGATCCGCAGTCGGTGGCCGCTTGACGGGTTCGGCTGGGGCCGGCTCGCGTTCAGTCAGGCGAACACCCCGTTGACCGGCTACGCCGCGATCGCCGGCGCGCCGCTTGTGACGTTCGCCGTCGCGTTGTGCGCGGCGCTGCTGGCCAGCGCGGCCTTGCACGCGGCGCGGGCTGCACGGACCGGGCGGTCACGCACCGGGCGGGGTTCACGCACCGGGGGTGGCTGGGCGGCGGTCGCGGCGTTCGCCGTCGCGGCGCTCGCCGTCCCGGTCGGGTCCAGCCTGATCCCAAGGCCGGTCGGCGGCGAGCGGGTCCAGGTGGCGGTGGTGCAAGGCAATGTCCCGCAGCCGGGTAAGCATTTCCTCGGCCGCGCCGAGCAGGTGCTCGACAATCACCTCGCCGAGACCGCCAAGTTGGCCGCCCAGGTCGACGCCGGCGCGTTGCCGCGACCGCAAATCGTGTTGTGGCCGGAGAACGCCTCCGACGTCGACCCGCTGAGCGACCCGGCCGTTTTCGCCAAGATCCAGGCCGCGACGCAGGCGGTGGGGGCGCCGATCCTCGTCGGCGCGGTGCTCAACGCAGGGCCGGATCACGTGACGAACACCGGCATCGTCTGGAGTCCCACGAGCGGCCCTGGTGAGCGGTATTCGAAGCGGCATCTGGTGCCGTTCGGCGAGTACATCCCCTGGCGCGGCCTCGTCTCGCACCTGACGAAGCTGACCTCGTTGGTGCCGCAGAACTTCCTGCCCGGCCACACACCCGGCGCCCTGGACATCGGCCCGACCCGCATCGCCGACGTCATGTGCTTCGAGGTGGCGTTCGACGACGCGGTGCGCGCCGGCGTCACCCGCGGCGGCCGGATCATCGTCGTGCAGACCAACAACGCGACGTACATGGGGACGGCGGAAACCGAGCAGCAATTGGCGATGTCGCAACTGCGCGCCGTCGAGCACGGGCGGTCGGTGGTCGTCGCCTCGACCAGCGGCATCAGCGCGGTCATCGCGCCGGACGGTCACGTCGTCACGCGCACCGGCGAGATGACCCCCGCGATCATCGACCTGCCGGTGGTGGAGCGGTCGCAGCTGACCGTCGCCGACCACCTCGGCGCGGCGCCGGAGTGGGCGCTCGGCATACTCGGTGGGCTGGCGATGATCGCCGCATTCGCCATCCCACTCGCCGCCGGCCGGTCCGCGCGGCGCCCGAAGGAGACCTCGTCCGCTGATGACCGCTGACGACCGCGCGACGCCCGGCACGGCCGAGAACAGGAACGACGACGACGGCACAGGACGCGTGCTGGTGATCGTTCCGACCTACCAGGAGCGCGAGAACCTGCCGCTCATCATCGAGCGGATCCGGACCGGCGTCCCGGACGCGGACATCCTGGTCGCCGACGACAACAGCCCCGACGGCACCGGCGCGCTCGCCGACGAGATCGCCGGCCGGGACGACCACGTCCACGTGCTGCACCGCGACCGCAAGCAAGGCCTCGGCGCCGCCTACGTCGCCGGATTTCGGTGGGGGCTCGAACGCGGTTACGACACGCTGGTCGAAATGGACGCCGACGGCTCCCATCAACCCGAGCAGCTGCCCGACCTGCTGGCCGCGTTGCGCGCGGCGGACGTCGCGCTCGGGTCGCGATGGGTTCGGGGCGGGACCGTGCGCAACTGGCCGAAGTCGCGCGAGGCGCTCAGCCGCAGCGCGAACACCTACGCCCGGCTGATTCTCGGCATCCCGGTGCGCGACGCCACGGGTGGATACCGCGCCTACCGCGCCCGAGTGCTGCGGTCTTTCAACCTCGACGCCGTGCGCTCCCAGGGCTACTGCTTCCAAATCGAGCTCACGCTGCGGTCGTTGCGACGCGGGTTTCGCGTCGTCGAGGTGCCGATCGAGTTCGTCGAACGTCAGCACGGCGCCAGCAAGATGAGCCGGGCGATCGTGCTGGAGGCGTTGTGGCGGGTGACGGTGTGGGGGGTGCAAAGCCGAATCGGCGCCCTGGACCGCAAGCTCGTCTAGTCCTACGCACCGCGTCGCGGGGCAGCCAGCGGGATGTCGGTGGGATGTCGGTGGGCGACCCGGGCTCCAGGCGAAAGCCGAGCCACGCCGCCGGGGGAAAACAGGCGTGGCTCGGTGCTTTCGATTCGGCGCTGTTAGGTCGACGCAGCGGGGTCAGCGGTCGCCGCGGGCGGCGGGCTCAGGCGGTCTTGCGTCGTCCGTGTTCGCGCAACAACCCCAGCCGCTCCTCAAGAATCGCCTCCAGCTCAGGGATGGTGCGCCGCTCAAGCAGCATGTCCCAATGGCTGCGGGCCGGCTTGGTGCGGCTGGTGGGCGGCGTCGCGCCGTCATCCCGCACCGCGACGGCGCCGCAGAACCGGCACTCCCACGTCGTCGGAACGTCGGCCTCCGCCGAGAACGGGACGGCGAACCGATGCCCGTTCGGGCAGCTGTATCCGGCCACCTGCCGTTGCGCGGGCTCGGTGGACTCGTCGTTCTCGTAGCTCACGGCGCCTAGCCGGCTACCCCGAAGCGCTCGTTCGGCCATCATTGCCTCCACTCGCTAGGCCCACCTGCTCCAACGTGCGAGCCGTCGACAGGATTCCCCGGCTCACGTAGAACAAGACGCCGCGCCGACCCCGCCGGTTCGCCGCTCGCCCGCAAGATCGCGCACCTGGCGACGTTCCCGCTGTGCCGCGTTCGAATCGTCCACGAGACCAGACGTCGAAGCAGACGTCACAGCAACCGCAGCGGGCTCGGCTGCCGCCCCTGCAAGGTGCTGTCGGCCCACGCGCGGACGTCCTCGACCACGTGCCGCCACCACACCGCGTAGGTCTCGCGGGTCACGTAGCCGATGTGCGGGGTGAGGACGGTGTTCGGGGCGTGCAGCAGCGGGTGGTCCGCCGGCAGCGGCTCGACGTCGAACACGTCCAGGGCCGCCCCTGCGATGCGGCCCGCGCGCAACGCCGCGACCAGCGCCTCCTCGTCGACCAGCGGTCCGCGCGAGGTGTTGACCAGGAACGCGGTCGGTTTCATCATCGCCAACTCGCCGGCGCCGATGACGCCGCGGGTGCGGTCGCCGAGCACCAGGTGCAACGTCACAAAGTCGGACGACGCGAGCAGCTCGTCCTTGCCAACCGCGCGCACGCCGAGCTGCGCCGCTCGTTCGGCGGTGAGGTGCGCGCTCCACGCCACGACGTCCATGCCGAACGCGAGGCCGACGCGCGCCACCCGCTCGCCGAGCTTCCCCAGCCCGACGACGCCGAGCCGGGCGCCCTCGAGGTCGACCCCGAGTCGACGCTGCCAGCGACCTTCGCGCAGGTCCCGATCCTCGGCGCAGACCCCACGGGCGAGGGCGATGATGAGCCCCCAGGTCAGCTCGGCGGTGCTGGCGCGCAGCCCGCCGGTGCCACGCACCTCGATCCCGCGGTCCCGGCAGGCGTCAAGGTCGATGGCCGCGTTGCGCATGCCGGTGGTGACCAGCAACTTCAGGTTCGGCGCCGACGCCAGCACATCGCGCGGCAAGGCGGTGCGCTCGCGCATCGCGACGAGGACGTCGATCTCCGGCAGCGCCGCGCGCAACGCCGCGTCGTCCAGATGCGTGGTTCGAACGTCGAGGCTGGGCTCGAGGTCCGCGATCTCGTGCCACGGGGCCATGCTCCTCGCGACGTCTTGGTAATCATCGAGCACCAGCACGCGTAACGGCATGACTGGCATCTTGCATCACCTGGTCGGCGCCCGGCCGCGCGTGGCACGTGCGGCGATGCCGGCGGCCGCTAGGACGCGGCGGTGGCCATCGCGCGCGGTGCGACCGCGTCGAGAGCGACCTCCCGCTGCGCGCGGGTCGCGAGCAAGACGATGGACGACGCGAGCGCCGCGATGATGACCGAGTTCACCAGGATCAACTCGTCGCCGACGATGGCGCCATAACCGACCCAGAGCAGGTTGCACGCGACGGAAAGGCTCCACCGAGAGCGAGAGACACCGCTCGCGTCACCCGAACGGCTTCGTACAGACGCAGCGGCCAACGCGAGGAGCTGGGGCACCACACCGGCGATCGTCGCCACGGACGCGGCAAGGCCGAGCACGGTGCGGCCGGCGGCGAACATCACCGCGACCACAAGCAGACCGGCAGCGAACGACGGCGCCCACGACCGTGGTGACACGCGGGCGCGCACGAGATGACCGGTCAACACCGCGGTCGCCCCGACCAGGCCCGCGACGCTCGTCGCCACCTGCACCGCGCTGTGGCACAAGAATCCGTAGAGCAGCCAGGCGACGCCATAGAGCACACCCATGAGGTTGGTCGACAGCGAGAGCCCGGCGTGGCGACGGCCGACCCACAATCGCCAGGCCTGCGGCCAGCTCGTGAAGACACCGATCGAGCCGGCGAGCAGACCGCACGCCGTCGCGGGCGTGCCGATGACATGGTGATAGGAGGTGGTCGCGGCGGCGAGCACGGTCAATTCATCGGCCGGACGACGCCGCGGCTGAGCCGTCGTGACCAACCTCACGCGACCCGTTGCACAATGGCGGCCTATGGAACGCGACGATCTGGTCGATTGGCGGTGCAAGGGTTTCCCGGCGGTCGACACCACCATCGCCGAATTCGTCGCTGCCAAACCGTCGCTGTTCGACGCGGGCTTCAGCTGGCCGGTCCTCGCACTGCGCGAGTCCGCGATCGACCACAACGTGAGCGTGCTGGCCTCGTGGTGCGCCGACCATGGCATTTCCCTTGCCCCACACGGGAAAACCACGATGGCGCCCGCACTGTTCGAACGGCAGCTCACCGCCGGCGCGTGGGCGATGACCGCCGCCACGCCGTGGCAGGTGCGCGCGTACCGGGCGTTCGGTGTGCGCCGAATCCTGCTCGCGAATGAGCTGGTCGACGCCGCCTTCGTCGGCTGGCTCGCGGGCGAGCTGCGCGACCCGGCGTTCGACTTCTACTGCTACGTCGACTCGGTCGAGGGCGCGACGATCCTCGACCGCGCGGCGCGCGGCGCACCTCGGCCGGTGCGGGTGCTCGTCGAGCGCGGCGTGCCCGGCGGTCGCACCGGTGCGCGGTCGGACGGCGCGGCGCGAGCGGTGGCCGCGAAGGTGCGCGAGCTGCCCGCGCTGTCACTCGTCGGGGTGGCCGGTTACGAGGGACCGTTCGGCCACAACCGAGACCGCGAAACCCTTGAAGCGGTGGGGATCTTCACAGCTGGCCTCGGCACGCTGCTGCAGACTCTCGACGCCGAGCGGCTCCTCGACGATGCCGCGGACGAGTTCGTGCTGACCTGCGGCGGCAGCGGCCACGTCGATGTGGTGACCGACGCCTTGCGTCGTCCGATCAACGCTTCTCGGCCGGTGCGGGCGGTGTTGCGCGCCGGCTCGTACATCACGCACGACGACGGCTTGTACGCGCGCACGTCGTCGCTCGCCGGCTCGTTGCGGCCGGCGATCGAGGTGTGGTGCCAGGTGTTGTCGCGGCCGGATCCGGGCCTCGCGCTGCTCGGCGCGGGCCGCCGCGACGTGTCGTTCGACTCCGGCCTGCCGGTGCCGCTGCTACGCCGCGACGCGCGCGGTGGGTTGAGCGCGCTCGCCGGCGAGGTCGCCAAGCTCAACGACCAGCACGCCTTCTTGACGGTCGCCGACGACACGCCGCTCGACGTCGGCGACCTCGTCTGCCTCGGGATCTCGCATCCGTGCACCGCCCTCGACGACTGGCGACTGGTCCCATTGCTCGACGACGAACGAAGGGTGGTCGACTGTGTGCGCCTCTACTTCTAGTGTCTGGACGACGTGATGCCCGACCGTCCGCAGCTGCCCGCGCAACTCACCTCGACCGGGGTGGTCGCGATCGCCCGCGCGTCGTCGGCACACAAGGTGGTGACAGCGGTCGAGACGTTGGTCGACGCTGGGATCAGCTGCCTCGAATTGACGTTGACGATGCCCAGCGCCATCGACAACATCGCGGTGCTGGTCGAGTTGCTGGGGGAGTCGGCCTGCGTGGGCGCAGGCACGGTGCTGACCACGCAGCAGGCGCGCGAGTGCATCGGCGCCGGTGCGAAGTTCATCGTGGCGCCGAGCGCGGTCCCTGAGGTCGTCGAATTCGCCTCTGCGCAAGGGATTCCCGTGTTGCCGGGAGCGCTCACACCGTCTGAGATCGTCGCGTCGTGGCTGGCTGGCGCCGCGGCGGTGAAGGTGTTCCCGGCGTCGACGGTCGGGCCGCAATACCTGCGCGATGTGCGGGCGCCGTTGCCCGGCATCCCGCTGATCCCCACCGGCGGTGTCACGATCGACGAAGTGCCGCGCTACCTCGACGCGGGCGCGGTCGCGGTCGGCATGGGCAGCCCGCTGTTCGGCGACGCGTTGCGCGACGACGGCGACCTGCGTGCGCTAGCCACTCGCGCAAAACGGCTGCTCGACGCTGTCCGGGTCGGGCGCGAGGGACGGCCGGTGTGAACTCGAGCGCTTGTCTTTGCTGCATCACGGGGGTTCTCGCACGGCGCTACGCGGCTGAGACGTCGGCGCTAGTTCGATAGGCCGGCGATCATGTTGATCATCACGGCGATGATGACGACGCCGAACAGGTACGACAGCAACGATTGCCGGAGCGCGACTCGTCGCATCACGCCCGACGTCAAGGCGGTGTCGGAGACCTGGAAGGTCATGCCGATCGTGAAGGCGACATAGGCGAAGTCGGAGTACTGCGGCGGCTCGTCGTTGTTGAACCTCACACCGCCGTCGGGGCCGCTGTAGTAGATCTGCGCATAGCGAAGGGCGAATGTCGTGTGCACGACGCTCCACGACAAGACCACGGTGACCACCGCGAGAGCGACGAGCAGGCCGGCGCTGGCGCCGCGGGCGTTTCCGCCGGCCACGACGACGAACCCGACGCCGACGAGGCTCGCCACGCTCGCGCCGACCAGCAGCAAGTCGGTGATCGCCCGGCCCGGCTCCTCACGGACGGCGTGCCGCGCGGTCCGCTCGCCGTCCATTGGCCAGACCTTGGCCCAGGTGGCGACGACGAGCACGACCGCCACGACATCCCACCCGACAAGGGCGGCGAACGACCAATCGCCGAACAACCCCATCAAGACCGCGCCGACCACGCCGAGCCCGATGGCGACGAGCAGTCGCGGCCGGCTCGACGTGCCGCGCTCGGCGCTCTCCTCGTCAAACGGCCGGTCGGGGGCGGTCCGTTTCGCACGGTTCGGCTGGGCCACGATCAGACGGTAGCGGTTAGTTCTGGTGACGCTCGTGATACCGAGCTCAGTTCTTGTGGCGGTCGTAATAACGCGCGACGCGGGTTCGATTGCCGCACACGGTCGGCGAACACCAGCGACGACGCGGGTGCGTCTGCGAGAACAGCAGGTCGCAATCGGGAGCCTCGCAGCGCCGAGTCTTGGCGAGCAGGTCGCTGGCGAGGTACTCGGCCGCCGACTCGGCGAGGGACGCGAGCAGCGCGGCGCCGCCGTCGGCCACCCGCACGAGTTCGAGGTAGCCCTTGGCGGCGCCCCACTGCAACTGCGAGTGGGCCGGCGCCCGGCGCAGCGCGTCGTTCAACGCGTCGAGCGCGCGCCGCGGCGGCGCAGCTCCCTCGACGACGGCGTCGAGAGCGGCGCCCACCTGCGCGCGCAGCTCGATCACCGCAACCCGCAACGGCTCGGTCACCGCGGCGTGCGGAAGCCGGTCCGACTCCATTGACAGCCACTGCTGCAATCCAGCAACCGTGCCGAACTGGTCGGCGGGCGCGTCCACGCCGCGGGCCCGCAACGGACGAGTGTTCACGAAGTCGAGCGGCAGCGGCTCGCCGACGAGCGGCGCCAAGATCCTCGCGGGCACCGTCTAACGGTATCAGCCAGCGACCATGCATTAGCAAGTAAATCGTGACGGCGCCGCGACAACGTTGCCTGGGCGAATTCGTTGAGCGCGCGATCGACCCGCCGATTAGTGCACACGAGTGACAAGGACGGCAGGAGGTCCGCAGCGTGGGCGTGTCACTGCCGACCACGACGCCTGAGATGGCAGCGAGCGTCGCCGCGATCTTCGCTCAGAGCCAGGCGATGATGCTGCTGGTGGACGACCAGCAGCGGCTCATCGCGGTCAACGACGCGATGGCCCGCGCGTTGCCGGGCGCCGATGTGGGCGGCTTCGTGGGGGAGGACGCGGCGCTGCTGGTCGCCGCCCGCCACGTCCCCGACTTCCGGCAGGCGCTGCGTGACGCGGCCCGCGGCGTCGCGTCGACTCAAGAGCACACCCTCGCCGCCGCCAAACCCGGCGGGTCACGAGGCGTCGCGTGGTCCATCACCAGGGTCAGTGCAGACCCGTGCGTGATCGCGTGCGTCGGCGTCGACATCACGGCGACCCGTGACGAGGTGGAGGACCTGAGGGCCCGCGCGACCACCGACGATCTCACCGGCCTGCCCAACCGGGCCGGGTTGCTGGAGCATCTGACGGCGATGGCGGGCACCGGCGCCTCCGTCGTCTTTTGCGATCTCAACGGCTTCAAGTCGGTCAACGACACGCTCGGTCACGCGGCTGGCGACGCCGTCTTGGTGCAGACCGCCCGGCGGCTGCGACGGACGGTGCGCGGCGAGGACTTCGTGGCGCGCCTCGGCGGCGACGAGTTCGTCATCGTGGTGCCGCCCTCGCCGGAGGCCAGCTTCGAGGGGCTCGGCCGCCGGCTGTTGCGCGCGATCGAGCAGCCCATGATCCTTCCGGGCGGAGTCGCCGCGACGGTCGGCATGTCGGTCGGCGAGGCGGTGCTCGCCCCCGGCGTCGAGCCGGCGCGCGTGCTCACCCGAGCCGACGCCGAGATGTACAAGATGAAGTCGCGAAGGCCGACCCGCACCAGCGCTGACGCCTAAAACTGGTTGAAAAGTCGGGTGAAATCGACGAATCCGACTAGCTGCGTTGGCATAGTTAACCGGGTGACGACGCACCCTTCGACCAACCGCGCGACGACAGCCGGCGGAGGTGGTCTGCACCGGTGATGCTGTCGCTCGCGCCTTGGCGGCGCGCTCCGCTGCTGCTGTGGCGGCGGCGCTCGGTGGCGGTGGTGTTGGCGGTCGCGGCGGGCGTGCTCGCCGCCGCTGCGGCGTCCGGCCCGTTGTTCGTGTCGTCCGCCACCGACGCGACTCTCGCCGGTCAGCTCGCGAAGGGCTGCCAGCAACGTGGCGGCCTGACGTCGACCTCGCTCGACCTGTTCCACGGCTTCGCCAGCGGGCCCGACCCGCTCGCACAGCAGATGCTGGAGCTGCACACGACCCTGCGCCCTCAGACCGTCGGCGCGCCGGCACACCTGCGTCCGCCCGCGCGCGAGCTGTACTCGTTTCATCTGGCGGTCACCAAACCGGGCGGCTCCGGCCCGGCGTACGTGACGGTGATGGCGAAAGACGGCGCGCTCGACAACGTCCAGGTCATGTCCGGCTCGAAAGCGTCGCCCGGAGTGTGGTTGGCCGACACCTCAGCCGCGGCGATTCACGCGGCGCCCGGCGACACCATCTCGATCACGAGCGACACCCAAGGGGTGGCTCCAGTTTCGCTCCCGGTCGCGGGCACATACCGCGATCTGCAGCAGATCGTCGCCGGACCGTTTTGGTGCGACGACCTGAGCGTGATCTACGCGACCGGGAATGCGCCGCGCTTCCCGCTTCTGCTGGTCGACACGCAGACCGCCGGCCGGCTCGGCGCCGCGCTGAAGGTCGACCTGACCGACACGACGAGTTGGGGGATCGACCCCGACGGGCTGGACGTCGACGAGGCGACAACGCTCAACCGGCGGCTCAACGAGCTCGCGAACTCCCTGCCACAGACAATCGCCGACGCCCGCGCGACCGCATTCCAACAGGAATTTCCCAGCACGCAGATCGACGGGCTGATTGAGAATCAGACTCGCGAGCTCACCCAAGCCCGCTTCAACCTCGCCGCAAAGCGGGCGCAGTTCGTCTCCGACGTGCTGCCGTCGACGATCCTGCCGATCACGGTGGCGGCGATCGCGGTCGCGCTGCTGCTCGTCGGCGGCTCGGCGAGCTTTTGGTTCGAACGTCGCAGGCGGGAGGTCGACGTCCTGCTCGCGCACGGTGTGTCGCCGGCCGCGTTGGGTGTGAAGGCGATTTTGGAATCTGTCACGCCGATGGTTGTCGGCGCGGTCGGAGGATATTTCCTGGGCGGCCTTTTGGTGCGCGTGCTCGGGCCAAGCCACGTCATCTCCGCGCGCGCCACGAGGCAGGCGATCGTGTTCACCGGCGTCGCGACACTGGTCGGCTTGGTTTGCCTCGCCGTCGTCGCGACAGCGCGCTGCGCGGCGCGGGAGCGGATGTCGGCGCCGCGCAGGTTGTGGCTGCGTCGATTCCCTTGGGACGTCGCCGTACCCGGCGTCGCGGCGGTCGTCGTCGCGACGGCCGCGTCGAGCGGCGCCCTGGCCACCGACACCCTGGGCGGCGCCGTGGCGCGGATCGATCCCGAGGTGCTCATCGTGCCGCTGCTCGGTTTCCTTGCCGCGACGGCGTTGTGCGGGCGGCTCGCCGTGCTGATCCTGCGCCGGGTGCGAGCTCGAGGCGACCGATTGCCGAACGTCGGCTGGCTCGCGTGGCGGCGCATCACCGGCATGCCGACGGCGTGCGCGCTGCTGATCGGCGCGGTCGCGTTGCCCACCGCCGTCGGCATCTACGGCGCGACGGTCAACGCGTCCGTTCACCGCACCCTCGACGACCAGAACCACCTGCTCATCGGCGCCGACGTTGTCATCGACTTGTCGGGCCCGGCCGCGGTGCCGCCGAGCTTGGAGGGGAACGCGTCGCTGGTGCTCCGCCGCGACCATCCGGCGCTGAACGACGAGCTCGTGAGCCTGGTCGGCGTCACACCAGACGACTTCGCCCGCAACGTTTTCTGGGACGACGCCATCCCGGGGCCTTCGGTGCGCGACCTCGTGCGGCAGCTCACCGACGACGGACCCGGCAAGCCGTTGCGCGCCATCATCTCCGGGCCGGCGCCGGCCGATTCGACGTTGCGTTTCATCGAGGGCAGTTCCGAGGTCAGCATCCCGGTGAACGTCGTCGCCACGCCGAAGTTGCTGCCCGGCGCGCAGGCCGGCTACCCGGTGATGTTCGTCAACCTGACCGCGCTGGAGCGGTACGGCGCGCGTGGCACTTACGAGTTCTGGATCCGCGGAGACCCGGACACCGCCGAAGCAGCCCTTGACGCGGCCGGCATCTCGCACGGACACGTCGGCGTCGCCGACAACGTCACCGACGGCTCGTACGTGCAACCCGTGTCGTACACGTTCTCCTTCTTGTCCGCGCTCGTGACGTTGGCCGCGACAGTCGCGGCGGGCGCGCTGCTGCTTTATCTCGACGCGCGGGCGCGAAGCCGTCGGCTGGCGCTTGTGCTCACCCGGCGAATGGGCCTGAGCAAGGCGGCGCATCTCGGCTCCATCGTCATCGAACTCGCGGTGACGATGATGGTGGGCGTCGCCGTCGGAGTCGCGTTCGCGGTCGTCGCGACGCAGGCGCTGCGCTCGCGGTTCAACGTCGACCCTGGCATCCCGCCCTCGACCGTGCTCGCGTGGCCGTTGGCGGCGGTGGTGGTCGACGTGATCGTCGTCCTTGTCGTGTTGGTCATCGCGTCGATGGCGGCGCATTTCTCCAGCGAGCGGGCGAAACCAGCGGAGGTGCTGCGTGACGCTTGACCTTGCGCTGGCGGAGCAGCCGGCGACAGTCGAGTTGACCGACGTGGTGCGCACGTATTCGGGCGCGACCGGGGGAGTGCGGGCGCTTGACGGCGTAAGCGCGCGGTTCGAAGCAGGGTTGTTCACCGTGGTGGCCGGTCCGTCGGGCAGCGGAAAGTCGACGCTGCTTCGGGTGGCTGCGTTACTCGACAGGCCGCAAGAAGGGCTCGTCGGTTTCAACGGCCGCGACGTCACACGGGCGAGTTCACGGCAGCGCCGCGCGTTACGGCGCAGGCACATCGGCTACATGTTCCAGCAGCCGGCCGACAACTTGCTCGACTACCTCGACGCGCGCTCACACGTCCAACTAGGCGGCAAACTTCGTTCGGACGACGCAAAAGCCACCGCACTCGACACGCTGGAGTTTCTCGGCCTGGCCGAGCGCATCACGCATCGGCCCGTGCAGTTGTCGGGCGGGGAGCAACAGCGGTTGGCGTTCGCTTTCGCCGTCGCCGGCGGGCCGCAGTTGCTGGTGGCCGACGAGCCCACCGCGGCGCTCGACCATGTGGCGGGCGCTCGCGTGTTGGAGGCGTTGGTGGCGCTGGCGCGGCGGGGGCTCACCGTCGTGGCGAGCTCGCACGATCCGGCGGTCATCGAGGCGGCCGACCGCGTCGTCCGAATCGCTCACGGGCGGGTGGAGAGCGCATGACGGAATCCGTTCTCACGACCGCATTGCGGATCACGGGCGGCAGCCGCACCTTCGTGCGCGGCGACGAGCAGGTGCACGCGCTGCGCGACATCGACCTCGAGCTGCGCGGCGGCGAGTTCGTCGCGTTGCGCGGCCCGTCTGGTTCTGGCAAATCGACGTTGCTGCTGGTGCTCGCGGGCTGGGAGCGGCTCGACACCGGGACCGTCGCCGTGGTCGACTCAAATGGGACGCACGCGCCGTCGGACCTTGACTGGTCGCGGATGGGAATCGTGCCGCAGTCACTCGGGCTGATGACCGACCTGACGGCGCAGGAGAACGTGATGCTGCCGGCGCGGCTGGCGAAACTGCCGACTTCTCCGGACGCCGGGGACGGCTACCCCCGCTCGGTGATGAACAGCCTCGACATCGAGAAGCTGAAATCCTCGATGTCGGCGGAGTTGTCGTTGGGGGAGCAGCAACGGGTGGCGGTAGCCCGCGCTCTGGTCTTGCGGCAACCGATCGTGCTGGCTGACGAGCCGTCGACGCACCAAGACGCGGACCACGGAGCGGCGGTGTTCGCGGCTTTGCGGTCGGCGGCGGAGCTGGGCGCGATCGTGGTGGTCGCGACCCACGACCCCGCCGGCCTCGACTACGCCGACCGCATTCTCACCATGACGGACGGCGAACTGCACGAAGGGTGATCCGGGTCCGACTTGGCTGAGGAGCCCGAGCCGGAACCTAGACTCGGTGGTGCGCGTCCAAGGGGCGGAGGTGAGCCCGGTGATGGGGGGGCGTGCCAGGGTCGTGCTGTCGGGTTTGTGCGCGCTGGCCGCGACCGCGGTGCTGGTCGCAGGCTGCGCCGGGTCATCCGGACCGGTGCCGCACAGCGCACGTAACTCCCCGTCGGGCGTGCCAAACGTCAGCGCCACCGC
>DASVDW010000023.1:0-26995 GCA_036380925.1 Acidothermaceae bacterium | reverse complement strand
CGCACCTTCGCGATCGCGCGTTAGCGCGGCTGCGCGATCGGCTGGTCGACGGCGTGCTCACCGTGACCGCCTCGGAACGCCGCTCCCAGCTGCGCAACCGCGAAGAGGCCGCGAACCGCATGGCGGCGCTGCTGCGATCGGCGATCGCGCCGCCGCCCAAACCGAGGCGCCCGACCGCACCGTCAAGGGCCGCCATCGAGCGGCGGCTGACTGACAAGAAAGCCCAGTCGCAGCGCAAGCAGCAACGGCGCCGGCCAGCCGCTGACTGGTGAGGCGGGGGTGGTCGACGCCTGCGTCGTGATCCCGGGCTCCGATCGCACGGTGGCCACCGGGGCCAGCGGGGGCCCGACCGGCCGGTCGACGATCCGCACCGCCATCACGGTCGGCGCGGCCAGCGCCACGCCGCCGAGCACCGACGTGAGCGCCGGCAGCGTCCAGCCGCGATGGCGAAGCGTCACGCTCTAACAGACGAGCCTGCCGCCCCGAGGGTTGCGCCGAACTGCTGGGAAGCTCCTCAGGATTTCCGCGGGCGCGGCGGTGTGGGATCACGCCGCCGCGCGTCGTCCGCCTGGTCGTCGTCATCCCGCATGCGCTGCGCCTTGCGCAGATGCTTGTTCATCGAGCGAAACAAGAAGAACACCACGATCGCCAGCAACAAGAACACCAGCAGGCCCCAGGCGCCGTTCATGTTCTTTGGGGCGTCGCTGGAGGACAACGCCAACACAACGCTCATGCGATCACCCCTTCACGCAATCCCGCGAACAAGTCGTCCTCGGGCAACTTCGAGTCAACCAAAGACCTCGCCAGCTCGTAGTCCTCGGTCGGCCATGCGTCTTGCTGCAACTCGAGCGGGACCGCGAACCAGGGCCCGTCCGGGTCGACCTGGGTGCGGTGAGCGCGCAGCGCCTCCTCCCGAACGGCGAAGTAGTCGGCGCACGGCACACGGGTGGTCACCCGATGCGCGTCGTCGGCGTTCGCCACCCACTGCGCCAGCCGCTCGGTGTACGGGGACTCGAGACCCCGGGCCAACATCGCGTCGTGCAGGGCTTGGATGCGCGCGAGGTGAAAGGTCCAGTGGTAGTACAGCTTCAACGGCTGCCAGGGCTCTCCGGCGGCGGGATAGCGGTCCGGATCGCCCGCCGCGTCGAACGCCTCGACCGACACCCGGTGGCACATCACGTGATCGGGATGCGGGTATCCGCCGTTCTCGTCGTAGGTGACCATCACGTGCGGCCGCTCCCGGCGCACCAACTCCACCAGCGGCTCGGCGGCCACCTCCAGCGGCTGCAACGCGAAGCACCCGTCGGGAAGCGGCGGCAGCGGGTCACCCTCAGGCAAGCCGGAGTCGACGAAACCCAGCCACCGGTGCCGGACGCCCAGGATCCGCTCAGCCTGCTCCATCTCCGCGCGCCGAATGTTGGCGAGATCGGCGAACACCTCCGGTCGGTCCATCGCGGGGTTGAGGATCGAACCCCGCTCGCCACCCGTCAGGGTCACCACGAGCACGTCAACACCCTCGGCGACGTAGCGCGCCATCGTCGCGGCGCCCTTGCTCGACTCGTCATCGGGGTGCGCGTGCACCGCCATCATCCGTAACTGTTCGCTCACGAAATCCCAGCTTGCCGAAGCGTCCGGTGAATTGCGCGTTCATTCTCGCCGCCCCGCGACGGCCGCGGCTTCGTGGGGGCCGATCGGGCCGATCGGGCCGAGCGGGGCCGGGCGCAGGCGGCGCAGGGCAGGGCGGGGCCGGGCGCCAAGGATCCGACACGAATCGCGAACCGGCTGTAACCTTGATGTTCACCCTTTATGCGGATCGTGCCGATCCTTCATTTTCAAGAGTCCGCAGCCACCCGAGGAGAACCGTGTCCGAGACCACCACACACGTCACCTGGTTGACGCAGGAGGCGTACGACCGGTTGAAGGCCGAGTACGAGCACCTCTCGGGTCCGGCCCGCGCCGAGATCGCGCACAAGATCGAGACTGCCCGCGAAGAAGGCGACCTGCGAGAGAACGGCGGCTACCACGCGGCGAAGGAGGAGCAGGGCAAGATGGAGGCCCGCATCCGCCAGCTGCGGCAGCTGCTCGATCACGCGAAGGTCGGCGAGGCTCCCCCGGACGACGGCGTCGTCGAGCCGGGGATGGTGGTGACCGTGCGCTACGAGGGCGACGACGAGACGCTGACCTTCCTGCTCGGCTCACGCGAGGACGGCGGGAAGCCGATCGACGTCTACTCCCCGAGCTCGCCGCTCGGCGCGGCGCTGTTCGGCAAGAAGGTCGGCGAGACGGCCAGCTACACCTTGCCCAACGGCAACACGATGTCCGTGGCGATCGTCGACGCCAAGCCCTACGCCAGCTGAGCGTCGGCTCTGACCAGCGGCAGCGTGCGGTAGGGCACCGGCGTCGACAGCGCGATCACCGTCGACGTCCGCACGATGCCGTCAAAGTCGACCACCCGGTCGACGATGCCCTGCAGGTCGGCGTTCGACTTGGCCACGACCCGGCACAACAGGTCGCCCGGGCCGGTGATCGTGTGCACCTCCAAGACCTGCGGGATCTCGGCCAGGTGCCGTTGGACGTCGCGCCCCCGGCCCTGCCGGATCTCGATGGTGGCGAACGCGGTGACGCCGTAGCCGAGCGCGGCCGGATCGACGTCGGGCCCGAAGCCGCGCACCACATGACTGGCGAGCAGCCGATCGAGGCGGGCCTGCGCGGTGCCGCGCGCCACGCCCAGGCGCCGGGCGATCTCCAGCACGCCGATCCGCGGCTGGTCGGCCAGCAACTCCAGCAACCGGACGTCGAGAGCGTCCATGCCTGCCTCCCGCCGTCGAACTGAGCAGATTGACCAGTCGGCACGTGGTTTCGTCGTCCGAACTGTACAGCTTGACCAGCACACGGCTGAACTATTGCCTACTGCAGGCCGTCCATCGGATCCTCGACAAATCCACCGGACGACGGGAGGCCCGCGATGACCAGCACTGTCGAACGTCTCGCCCGCACCGACGACGTGTTCCCCGTGTCCGGCATGGACGCCGTCGTCTTCGCGGTGGGGAACGCCAAGCAGGCCGCGCACTACTACTCCACGGCGTTCGGCATGCGCGCGGTCGCGTATCGCGGGCCGGAGAACGGCGACCCCGACCACGCCACTTATGCGCTGATCTCGGGGAGCGCCCGGTTTGTGTTCACGACGCCGATCCGGCCCTCCGACCCGCTGGCCGCGCGGATCACGGCGCACGGCGACGGCGTCGTCGACCTGGCGCTCGAGGTGCCCAATGTGCCCGCGGCCTACGCGCATGCCACCGCGGCCGGCGCGCGCGGCGTCGAGGCCCCGCACACCGTCGAGGACGAGCACGGCAGCGTCGTCCGCGCCGCCATCGCCACCTACGGCGACACGGTGCACTCCCTGATCGACCGCTCGCGCTACCACGGCCCGTACCTGCCGGGGTTCGTCTCGACGCAGCCGATCGTCGCTCCTCCCGACCGGCGGTTCTTCCAGGCGATCGACCACTGCGTCGGCAACGTGGAGCTCGGCCGGATGGACGAGTGGGTCGACTACTACCACCGCGTCATGGGCTTCACGAACATGAAGGAGTTCGTCGGCGACGACATCGCCACCGAGTACTCCGCGCTGATGTCGAAGGTCGTCGCCGACGGCACGCGCAAGGTGAAGTTCCCGTTGAACGAGCCGGCCCTCGGCAAGAAGAAGTCGCAGATCGACGAGTACCTCGAGTTCTACGGCGGCCCTGGGGTGCAGCACATCGCCCTCGCGACGAACGACATCGTGCACTCGGTGCGCTCGATGAAGGCGGCCGGCGTCGAGTTCCTCGAGACACCTGACTCGTACTACGACACGCTCGGCGAGTGGGTCGGCGAGACGCGGGTGCCGATCGACGAGCTTCGGTCGTTGCGCATTCTCGCCGACCGCGACGAGGACGGCTACCTGCTGCAAATCTTCACCAAGCCGGTGCAGGACCGGCCGACGGTGTTCTTCGAGCTGATCGAGCGGCACGGCTCGATGGGCTTCGGCAAGGGCAACTTCAAGGCGCTGTTCGAAGCGATCGAACGGGAGCAGGGCCGCCGCGGCAACCTATGAGCCCGCTCAGCGCTTGCGGGCTTTGAACAGCAGGTACTCCCAGCCCATCGGGCCGCTCCCGGCGCCGTGGCGGCGGGCCAACTCGGCGAGTTCGCGGTCGAGCTCGGCGACCCGCTCGGGTTGGTCGGCCAGCCCGCGGTACGCGGCGACCGTCGGCCCGTAATACGACTTGAAGTAGTCGCGAAACTCCTCGGCGGCGGCGAACCGGTCGACGTGCACGTCCTGAGCACGCGTCGTCACGTCGTCCACGCGCTCGCCGAACAACTTGCGCAGATGCGAGTCGTCGCCCCACAGCGGCGGCGGCTGGGCGCCTGGCGGCGGCGGCGCGACGTAGGGCTTCATCACCCCGAACATCTGGCCGACGAAGCCACCGGGCGTCCAGTTGACCAGTCCGATCGTGCCGCCGGGACGACAGACCCGAACAAGCTCGTCGGCCGCCTCCTGGTGATGCGGCGCGAACATCACGCCGACGCACGACAGCACGACGTCGAACTCGCCGTCGGGGTAAGGCAGCTTTTCGACGTCCGCCTCATGCCATTCAAGGTCGACGCCGTGCTCCGCGGCGGCGCGTTGTCCGGCGTCGAACATCTCTGGCGTCAGGTCCGCGGCGACCACGTCGGCGCCGGCCAGCGCGGCCGGGATCGCCGCGTTGCCCGAGCCGGCGGCGACATCGAGCACCCGTTGCCCGGCTCGCACGCCGCACGCTTCGACGAGGACGGCGCCGAGGTGGGGGATCACCTCGCTCGCCACCGTGGGGTAGTCGCCAAGCGCCCACATCGCGCGATGCTTTGCCTTCAACGCGGCGTCGGGGTTGTCGCGGGCGGTGTCAATCGTGGCGCTCATCGGTGTCTCCTTTTCGCGAGTTCGCTAGAACGCGACGCTAGGAGCGGACGGCCCGGTCTCACTAGTACGAGATCTGTACTGCGGCCGCCGCGCGACGTAACCTGCGCGGATGGGGACGACGTATCACCAGTTCTGCCCGGTCGCCAAGGCGATGGAGTTGCTCGACGAACGCTGGACGATGCTCATCATCCGCGAGCTCGTCTCCGGCAGCTCGCGCTTCAACGAGCTTCGACGCGGGGTGCCGCGCATGTCGCCGACGCTGCTGTCTCGTCGGCTGAGCCAGCTGGTGCGCGCCGGGGTCATCGAGCGCAGCTCCGAAGGCCGGGAGGTCCGCTACCTCTTGACGCCGGCCGGCCAAGAGCTCGCGCCGGTCGTCCGAGCGCTCGGCGCATGGGGAATCCGCTGGATCGGCGAGCTGGGCGACGAAGACCTCGATCCCAAACTGCTGCTGTGGGACATGCATCGCAACGTCGACCGCGCCGCCGTGCCGAGCGAGCGGACCGTTGTGCAATTCCGGTTCCTCGACATGCCGACGAAGCTGCGCGATTGGTGGCTCGTCATCACCTCGGACGACGTCGACGTGTGCGACGCCGACCCGGGATTCGACGTCGGCGTCACCATCGCGACCGACCTGCGGGTCATGACGCGGATCTGGCGAGGCGACCTGGTCTGGTCGGACGCGCTGCGATCCGGCGAGCTCGACATCGCCGGGTCGCCGAAGCTGCGGAAGTCCGTTCCGCAGTGGTTTTCGCTGTCCGCGTTCGCCAAGGTGCCGAGGCCCCGGCTAGCCGAAGTCGACGCGATACCCGTGTGAGCGCAGCAGCCCGACCACCTCGTCGGAGTGGTCGGGCCCGCGAGTCTCGACCTGCAAAGCGACTTCGACCTCGTCGACGTGCAACGACGGACGGGTGCGCTCGTGGACGACGTCAAGCACGTTCGCCCCGGCGTCGGCGAGCGTGTGCAGCAACTTCGCCAGCGCGCCGGGATGGTCGTCGATGCGAACGTGGAACGACAGATAGCGGCCCGCGGCCGCGAGCCCGTGCCGAAGCACCCGCACAAGCAACACCGGATCGACGTTCCCGCCCGACAAGATGGCGACGACCGGCGGCTCGAACGCCTTCGCGTCGTCGAGGATCGCGGCGACCCCTGCCGCGCCTGCCGGCTCGACCACCAGCTTCGCGCGCTCAAGACAGAACAACAGCGCCCGCGACAGCGACTCCTCCGACACGGTGACCACGTTGTCGACGTACCGCTGCACCATCTGGAAGGTGAGAACTCCTGGGCAGCCGACCGCGATGCCGTCGGCCATCGTGTTCATCTCGGTGAGGGCCACCGGTCTCCCCGCCGCGAGCGACGGCGGAAACGCCGCCGCCTGGGCGGCCTGCACCGCGACCACTCTCACTTGCGGCGCAAGGGTTTTCACCACCATCCCGACACCAGAGCACAACCCTCCGCCGCCCGCGCCGACCAGGATCGTGCGCACATCGGGACATTGTTCGAGGATCTCCAGGCCAACCGTTGACTGGCCGGCGACGATGTCGCGGTGGTCGAAGGGATGGATGAACACCGCGCCGGTGCGTTCGGCGGCCGCCTTTGCCTCCCGCAACGCCTCGTCGACGGTGTGCCCGAAGAACTCGACCGTCGCGCCGTAGCCTTTGGTCGCCTCGACCTTCGGGAGCGGCGCGCCGATCGGCATGTAGACGGTCGCCCGGGCGCCGAGCAGCGAGGCGGCGAGGGCGACGCCTTGCGCGTGGTTGCCGGCGCTCGCGGCGACGACTCCGCGGGCTCGTTCGTCGTCCGACAAGCGCGCGATGCGGACGTAGGCGCCGCGAATCTTGAAAGACCCGCCGCGCTGCAGGTTCTCGCACTTGAAACTCACCGGGCCCCCGACCAGCGCGGCGAGCGCGCGCGAGCTCTCAACCGGGGTGCGCCGCGCGACGCCCTCGAGCAGGCTGGCGGCGGCCCGCGCGTCGTCGATCGTGAGCGCTGCCTCGCGGATCTCGGTCATGTGGCCAATCTTGCCCGCCCGAAGGGGTTTCCGCGCTCGTTGCGGGTGCCAGGATGAAGCCATGCGCTCATGCCTCGACGCCGAGCCCCACGACCAGGTGGTCGACGGGATCCGGCTGCACGTCACGACCTGGGGCACCCGCGGCGACGGGTTGTCGGGCGGCCCCGCGGTGTTGTTGGTGCACGGCTTCCCCACGTCGTCGCAGCTGTGGCGCGAGGTCGCCCCGGAGATGTGCAAGGCCTCGGACGACGACCTGTACGTCATCGCTCCCGACTTGGTGCAGCTCGGCGACTCGGAGCGCACCGGACGGCGAATCGACCTGGCCACCCAGGCGCGCCTGCTGTCGGGCTTGCTCGAGCGGCTTGACGTCTCGCAGGTGCTGGTGGCGGGGCACGGCCTTGGAGGCTCGGTGGCGGTGCACCTGGCGGCGCTGTCCGCTGAGAAGGTGGCCGGCTTGGCCCTGCTGGACGCGCCGCTGCACGCCGACGCGTGGCCGGTCGCCGGAGCGTTGCCGATGCTGGTGCCGGGCGTGCGATCGCTGTGCGCGCGGGCGCTGCCGCTGGCCCCTCAGCTGGCGGAGCGGGTGCTCGGTGTCGCGGTCGGCCGCGGCAGCGAGGCGTTGGCCGACCGCCCGCTCGACCGGCACGTCGCGGCATTGCGAGCGCCGGGCGCCGTGCGCGGGCTGGTGCATTTCGCGACCGCCGTCGACATGGTGTCGGTCGAGGCGGCGTGGAACATCGTGCGCGCCGCGCCGCCGCCGGCGCTGGTGCTGTGGGGCGCCGAGGATCGCGTGCACAGCCTCCCGTACGGACGGCGGGTGGCCGCCGAGTTGCCGTCGGCCGCGTGGGTGCCGGTGGCGGGCGCCGGGCACCTGTTACCTGAGGAACGTCCGGAGCGGGTGGCCGAGGAACTGGTCGCCTTCCACGCGGAAGTGGCCGGCGACTGAGTCCGCACCACCCGCCACCCACCAGCCACGCCCCTGCCGCGCCCCTGCCGACTGGCGTGCAGTTGCGGCGTTCTAACGCCTGAAACGCCGGCCAATCGCAACCGCGCGTGGATCAGCGGCGGCGAATGGACATTCCGCCGAGCTCAACCCGCCGCGCGGCTGCGGCCTGTGGCCGTGAAGCAGGCCCGGCGCCACGACGGCGTCAGTCGTAGTGCCGGATCATCCGCAGGTTCAGCAGCACCATCACCACGCCAAGCGCCCCGACCACGCCGAACCCGGCGAGCACCCGACCCCAGACCATGTCTTGCAGGATCAGCGACCGCAGCGCCTCCATCACGTAGGTGACCGGGTTGAAGGTGGCCGCGACCTCCATCGGCCGGGTGAGCATGTGGCGCGGCACGAAGTTCGGCGTCAAGAACAGCAGCGGGAAGAAGATCAGCCCGCCGGAGTTCGTCGCCGCCGCGCTGCGCGTCTTCAGCGCGATGAGCTGCATGAACCCCACGTACACCACGGCCCACAGCGCGGTCAGCGCGATCAGCAACAAGAATCCGACGAATCCACTCGCCACGTGAATGCCGAACGGCAGCGCGAGCAACACCAGCACGACGGCGATGCCGAGGCCCTTCACCACCTCCGCGACCAGCCGCCCGAGCACCAGCGACGTTCGCGGCACCGGCGAGCTGCGCAGCTTGTCGAAGTAGCCGCCCTCGATGTCTTCGACGAGGAACAGCGCCGCGGTTCCGAACGACGCCGCCAGCAGCATCGAGCTGGGCAACTGGAACGCCGCGTAGTTCTGACCGTCCAAGAACCCCGTTGTGGACGGGAAGATCTTGCCTGCCTGGCCGAGGTTGACCACCAGGAAGAACATCGGAATGAACAACGTCGGCAACAGCGCCTCAGGCGTGCGCAACGCCTCGCGCAACGCCCGCCGACCGAGCACCCAGGTGTAGCTCATGCCCCGACCTCCCGCACCACGCCGGCGACGCGCTCGCGGGTGCGACCGGTCGCATCGAGGAAAACGTCATCAAGGCTCGGCTCCTCGTCGAGCCCGAGCCGGACCTGCAACTCGATCTTCAATTGCGCCGGCGTGCCCTCGCGGACGATGCGACCGCCGTCGATGATCGCGATCCGGTCGCACAGCTGATCGGCCTCTTCGAGGTACTGCGTCGTCAAGAACACCGTCGTGCCGTGGCCGTTGATGCGGCGCACCTCCTCCCACACCACCAGCCGGCTCGCCGGGTCAAGGCCGGTCGTGGGCTCGTCGAGGAACAGCACCTGCGGCTCGTGCACCAGCGCCGAGGCCAGGTCGAGCCGCCGCTTCATCCCGCCCGAGTAACCCTTGATGCGGCGGTCGGCCGCCTCGACCAGGTCGACGAGTTCGAGCAGCTGCTGCGCCCTTGACGCGGCGTCGGCCGGGCTCATGGCGAACAGCCGGCACTGCAGGACGAGCAGCTCGCGGCCGGTCTGCCGAGGGTCGAGCCCGGCCTCCTGCAGCGCGACTCCCATCCGCCGGCGCGCGACGTCCGGCTCACGGCCGACGTCGACGTCGGCCACCCGCGCCGTGCCGGACGTGATCGACAGCAGCGTCGTGAGCATGCGGACCGTGGTCGACTTGCCGGCGCCGTTCGGACCGAGGAACCCGAAGATCTCGCCCGCCTCGACCCGCAGATCGACGCCGCGAACAGCTTCGACGACGCCATCGCGGCCCTTGTAGTGCTTGACCAGCCCGTGGGTCTCGACCGCGGGCCCGACGAACCGCGGGTCACCGGCGCGTTGGGCGACCAGCTTCGACATGCGCTCTCCTTCAAGCGTGGGACGGCAATCACGGGGAAGACGGTTGAGCGGAGCAGGAATCATCGCAACGGGGGCGGACAGTTGCGCAGCCCATCCCGCCGCGGATATCGATTTGAGTTCCGGGGGCGCGCTGCCGATACTTGCATGGTGCAAACAAACAGGACGACGGGAGCGCCGCCCGCGCGACGCTCGCCGACCTCCCTTCCGTCGCTGGTCGACGCGCTGTACACCGTGGTGCGCCGCGCGCACCGGCTGCGCAGCGTGCGGGTGCACAGCAGCTGCGACAAGGCCGGCCTGGTCTTGCTCGGCCAGCTGGTCGAGCAAGGCCCGATGCGGCTGTCCGACCTCGCCAGCGCGGTGCAGCTGGATCCCTCGACGGTCAGCCGGCAGGTCCGCGCCCTGTGCGACGGCGGGTTCACCGTCGCGGTCGCCGACCCGGACGACAAGCGCGCCCGCAGGCTGCAGATCAGCGCCAAAGGCCGCGCCGAGGTCGAGGCGGTGGCGCGCGAGTTGGCCGAGGTGCTCGGCCGCGCGGTCCGCGACTGGCCGCAACGAGACGTCACGACGCTGACCGAATTGCTCGCCCGTCTAGGAGATGAACTCGCCTCGTCCGACGAGGCGCGCGTCACGCAGCAACCCGAGGAGACCGCCCAGTGAGTCAAAGATCAGCGGACGACGCGGCCGCCGCCGGACAAGATCTGTCCAGCGAGCTGCCGGAGCCCGTTCACATGAGCCACAAGCAGATCCTTGTGGTGCTGTCCGGGCTGATGCTCGGCATGTTGCTCGCGGCGCTCGACCAGACGATCGTCGCCACCGCGCTGCCCCGCATCACCTCCGACCTCGGCGGCCAGGAGCATCTCGCCTGGGTCGTCACGGCTTATCTGCTCACCTCGACCGCGTCGACGCCGCTCTACGGGAAGATCTCCGACCTGTACGGCCGCAAAGTCATCTTCCAGGTCGCGATCGTCATCTTCCTGGTCGGCTCCGCATTGGCCGGCGCAAGCCAGAACATGACCGAACTCATCTTCACCCGAGCGCTGCAAGGTCTTGGCGCGGGTGGTCTCATCACGTTGGCGCTGGCCATCATCGGCGACGTCATCAGTCCGCGCGAGCGCGGTCGTTACCAGGGTTACTTCGGCGCGGTGTTCGGACTTTCCAGCGTCGTCGGACCCTTGCTCGGCGGCTTCTTCACCGAACAGCTGAGTTGGCGCTGGGTGTTCTACATCAACCTGCCGGTCGGCGTCGTCGCGCTCATCGTGACGAGCATCGTGCTCGACATCCCCTTCCACCGCCGCGATCACAAGGTCGACTACTTCGGCGCGGCGATCCTGGTCGCCGGCACCTCGGCGTTGCTGCTCGCGCTGTCGCTGGGCGGAAAGGCGCACAACGGCGGCTACGGCTGGGGTTCGACGCAGATCGTCGGCTTGTTCGTGCTGGCGGGCGTGCTCGGCATCGCGTTCGTGTTGTGGGAGGGCCACACGGAAGAGCCGATCGTGCCCCTTCGGCTGTTCCGCAACAAGGTCTTCACGGTGGCCAACGTCATCGGCTTCATCCTCGGCTTCGCCATGTTCGGCGCGATCGTCTACCTGCCGCTTTACATGCAGGTCGTCCGCGGCGCCTCACCGACCATCTCCGGTCTCGAGTTGCTCCCGCTGATGGTCGGCGTGCTGACCGCGTCTATCGGCAGCGGGCGCATCATCACGAAGATCGGGCGTTACAAGATGTTCCCGATCATCGGCATGGCGCTCACCGCCATCGGTTTCTATCTGATGACGTTCGTGAAGGAGAACACGCCGTATCTGCCGCTGGCCGGCGCGATGCTCGTCATCGGCCTTGGCATGGGCTGCGTGATGCAGGTCCTCGTGCTCGCCATCCAAAACTCCATTCCGTATCGCGACCTTGGCGTGGGCACCTCATCAAACGCTTTCTTCCGCAGCATGGGATCGTCCATCGGCGTTGCGGTGTTCGGCGCGCTGGTCACAAACCTGCTCACCAATTACGTCGTCGGCCACACCGACAACCTCGCCGATCGCGCGACGCTCGCTCGTGCGCTGGCCGCGGGCGAGTCGGCGAAAGACAAGCTCCCTGACTCACTGCTGCATGTCTTCAACGGCGCCTACGTGCACGCCATCAACAGCACATTCCTTTGGGCAGTGCCGCTTGTGCTGATCGGATTGGTGCTTGCCTTCGTGCTACCTGAGAAGCGGTTGTCGACGAAGTCTGGCCTCGGCCGCGGGGCAACCCCGACCGGGGGCGAGGTCGCGACGCCCCTTGCCAAGATTCCCGAATAATCCAAGATCTGCTGAAAAATTAGGACTTGCGCACGGCGGGTGAAGGGTCCACATTAGCTCTGTCACCAACCACGCCGTGCCCACGAAAGAAGCCCATCAAGATCTCGGGTATTGACGATTGACTCGGGGCGTACGCCGCATTCCTCGGCGCGCGCGCAGCCAAAAGCCAACCATTCGAGTTGACCTGGCGCGTGCGCGTCGGTGTCGATGGCGAACAAGCACCCGGTTTCAACAGCCGCCGCGAGCAGCCGCATTGGGGGGTCAAGCCGCTCGGGGCGGCTGTTGATTTCAACCGCGACGCCGTTTTCCTTGCAGGCCTCGAAAACAGCGGCCGCATCGAAGGTCGACTCCGGTCGGCCCTTACCGCCCTCGCGTCCCTTGAGCAAGCGCCCTGTGCAATGGCCAAGCACGTCGACATTGGGATTGCGGACGGCGTTGACCATCCGCCTTGTCATCGCGTCTGACGGCATGGCCAATTTCGAATGCACGCTCGCAACCACGACGTCGAGCTCGGCGAGCAGTTCCGGGTCTTGATCCAACGACCCGTCGTCGAGGATGTCGCACTCGATACCGGTGAGAATCCGAAACGGCGCCATTCGCTCGTTCACCCCGGCGACCACCCGCAACTGCTCCTTGAGCCGCTCGGCGGTCAGACCGCGGGCCACCGTCAATCGCGGCGAATGATCGGTCAACGCGACGTACTCATGACCACCGCTGTCGAGGTCGCGAGCGGCGAGCGCCATCTCCTCGATCGGGCTGCCGCCGTCACTCCAGTCCGAGTGGGTGTGCAAATCACCGCGCAACGCCGCCCTGAGCTCGGCCCCGCCGATCGCGACCGGTTTCTCGGCCTCGATAGAAAGCTTTTGCAGATAGGACGGCTGCTGCCCCGCGAGCACTTCCGTGACCACGTTCGCGGTGACCTTGCCGATCCCGGCCAACTCGGTCAGCGTGCCGCGCTGCGCGCGTCGTCCGATCTCTTCCGCGGTCAGCTTCTCGAGCGCCGCGGCGGCCCCGCGAAAGGCCCGCACCCGGTAGGTCGGCTCGTGCGCCCGCTCAAGCAAGAACGCGATGCGGCGCAGCGCGCCGATTGGATCGGGGTCGGTCATGCGTCTTCTGGCACGAGTTCGGCGCGGGCTGAGCCGAACACGAGCGCCGACGCGGAAAAGCCGTGCAGATGGTTGCGCCCGCCGACCGGTCCGATCTCGCCGTTCGCGAAGAACCCCGCGACCCCGGACGTCGAGAGCCCTTGCCGCATCGCCAGCACGTCATGGTCGGCGGAGGTGAACAGGTTGGTGCCCCGGCCATTGCAGGAGAACAACAAGGCGCCCTCGACGGCGGCGAACTCGCGACGAACGGCCAGCAGCATCGCCCGGAGATCGTCGTCCGCGGACGCCGCGTCGCGCACCTGGAAGCGGACGGTGCGACCGACCGGAACGCAATCTCCGACGGCGATCGCGCCGCGCGCCTGGTCCAGTCCCAGGATGCCCCGCACGATGTAGTCGCCGCGATCGGGCTCGTCGAGGTACTCGTTGATCGTGATGCCGATGTGCAGCCCGCCCGTGGCGAGGGCCTGGTCGGTCGCCGACATCGACGCCATGACCTCCTGCAGCTTCTGCACGGCCGGCACTCCGGCCAACTCCAGCAGCAGGCTGCCGTCGGAGGCGGTGACCGTCATCGGCGGCCCGACCGGGCGACAGCCTTGGCTGACCATCGCCTGCGCGCCGACCGGGCCGCCCAACACCACACCGACGGCGCCGCGTTCGACGACACGCTGATCGAGCAGCAACCTGGTCGAGCCCGGACCGCGATTTCCCGTGGCCATTCCCCCGACGAGCGGCAGTCCGAGCGCCTCGTTCGTCTGCTCGACGAAGCCGTCTGCGGGGAACGAGTGCGGGTCGGCGAGCAGCACCGCGACCTCGTCGGCGTCCTCGCCCTCGGGTAGGCCGAGGATCGCCATGCCCTGCGGGGTGCGGATCACCTCCAAGTGGAACGCGCGCACCCGGACGCCCGGCAGCACCGCCGCCCACACGCTGACGGCGCTCTTCGCCTCCACCCCTCGGGCCGCCCCGATGACGCCGCTCGCGCTGCACCCGATGACCGTCCGCGCCCGCAGCACGGCCGACGCCCGGGCCAGCGCCTCGCCCACCTCGCCGGGGTCGTCACCGCACACGAAGACGCACGCGAGGTCGGGGTTCAGCGCGCCGAGCGGCTGGCGGGCCTGCAAAGCCGCCGCCTCCGCGGCTCGGACGAGATCAGCGTCGACGGCGAGTCCGTCCCCGAAGCGTGGCACGGCGACAGTTTCCCAGCCGCGGCAACCGCTGTCACGCCGCCGTCGGGGTGGGACGCGCCCGCCCCCGGGTTGATCACGTTTTGGACGTGTACCTGCCCCAGGACACCTCCACAGGCCTGTCCTGGGACGAGTTCAGGCGCCTAGGGCCCGGCCGTCGCAGCCAGAAACCGCCGCCGCACAGATCATCACGCCGACGTAAGGTCGAAAGCGTGCAAAAGACACCCGACGCCGTCGCCGAACCTCGCCCGACCATCGCCACCCTCCGCGCCTTGCGCGAGTCCGGCCACATTCACAAGCCGGTCAAGGTGGAGGTGCGTGACAACCTGCTGCGCCGGCTGCGCGACGGGCGGCCGCGCTTCCCGGGCATCGTCGGGTTCGACGAGACGGTGCTGCCGCACGTCGAGCGGGCGCTGCTCGCCGGTCACGACTTCGTGCTGCTGGGCGAGCGCGGCCAAGGCAAGACCCGATTGATCCGCACGATCGCAGGTCTGCTCGACGAGTGGACGCCCGTCGTCGACGGCTGCGAGATCAACGACCACCCGTACGCCCCGGTCTGCGCCCGGTGCCGCAACCTGCTCGCCGAACTCGGCGACGACCTGCCGGTCGACTGGAAGCACCGCGACGAGCGCTACGGCGAAAAGCTGGCGACCCCCGACACCAGCGTCGGCGACCTCATCGGCGACGTCGACCCGATCAAGGTGGCCGAGGGCCGGACACTCGGCGACCCGGAAACCGTGCACTACGGCCTGGTGCCGCGGTTCAACCGGGGCATCTTCTCGGTCAACGAGCTGCCCGACCTCGCCGAGCGAATCCAGGTCGCTTTGCTCAACGTGCTGGAGGAGCGCGACGTGCAGATCCGCGGCTACGCGCTGCGCCTCCCGCTCGACGTCTTGCTGGTGGCCAGCGCCAACCCCGAGGACTACACCAACCGCGGCCGCATCATCACCCCGTTGAAGGACCGCTTCGGCGCCGAGGTGAAGACCCACTATCCGCTAAGGCTTACCGACGAGATCGGTCTCATCTCCCAAGAAGCCGCGCTCACCGCCAGCGTGCCCACGCACCTCTTGGACGTCGTCGCCCGCTTCACCCGGCTGGTGCGCGAGTCGACGTCGGTCGACCAACGCTCGGGAGTGTCGGCCAGATTCGCCATCGCGGCCGCCGAGACGGTGGCCGCGTCGGCGTTGCGGCGCGCCGCCATCACCGACGAGCCGGACGCCGTGGCGCGCGTGTGCGACTTGCCGTCGATCGTGGATTCCCTTCTGGGAAAGGTCGAATTCGAGGTCAGCGAGGAGGGACGCGAACGCGACGTGCTCGCCCACCTGCTGCGACGCGCGGTCGCCGAGACCTTCCGCGCCAAGCTCGGCACCGCCGACTTGTCCGGCCTGCTGAGCCGTTTCGAAGAAGGCGACACCGTCGAGACCGGCGAGCTCGTCGGGGCGCCCGAGCTGCTCAAGCGGGTCGGCCCGGTGCAAGGCCTCGCGAAGGTGATGGAACGGCTCGGGGTCGACGGCGGCGAAGACCCCGGACAAGCCGCGGCGGCGATCGAATTCGCGTTGGAGGGCCTGTATCTGACCCGCCGGCTCAGCAAGGACGAAGTGCCTGGCCGAACCGTGTACGGCGGCTGAAGACATGAGCTCGCCGGCCTACCGCTACGGGCCATGGCACGACGGACCGGACCCACTCGCGCCGCCGTATGACGTCGCGCGCGCGCTGGACGAGCTAGGCGACTCTGTTCTGGACGGCGCGAACACCTCCGACGCGCTGCGCGAGTTGCTCCACCGCGGCGCCGACGGCCTGCGCGGGATCGACGACTTGATGCGGCGGGTTCGCGAACAACGCCGAGCGCTGCGCGAACGAGGGCGCCTCGACGGCACGCTCGAGCAAGCGCGCGCGTTGCTCGACAAAGCCATCGGGCAAGAGCGCGCCGCGTTGTTCCCCGATCCGAGCGACGACGCGCGCCTTCGCGAGGCGGAGCTCGACACGCTGCCATCAGATCCGGCGCGGGCGATCCGCGCCCTCTCCGAGTACGACTGGCGCTCGCCCGAGGCGCGCGCGACGTACGAGCAGCTGAAGGATCTGCTGCGCGAAGAATTGCTGGACAGCCAGTTCCGCGGCATGAAGAACGCGATGCAGCAGATGCAGTCGGACTCCCCCGACACGGCCGCGGCGATGCAAGCCGTCAAAGACATGCTGGCCGATCTCAACGAGATGCTGGCCGCCGACGCGCGCGGCGAGCACACCCAGGAGCAGTTCGAGGAGTTCATGGCCAAACACGGCCAGTTCTTCCCCGACAACCCGGCGACCCTGGAGGAGCTCGTCGACTCGCTTGCCCGGCGAGCCGCCGCGATGCAGCGGATGCTGTCCTCCATGACGCCGCAGCAGCGCGACGAACTCGCCGCGCTGATGGCCGAGGCGATGGAGGACATGGGGCTCGCCTCGGAGATGGCGCGACTGAACGACGCGCTGCGTCAACGTCGTCCGGATTTGGATTGGAACAGCCGGGCCCGGATGCGCGGCGAGCAACCGCTCGGCATGTCCGACGCGACGTCCGCGCTTGAAGAGCTGGCCGACCTCGAGGAGCTGGAGTCGACGCTGGCGCAGGAGTATCCGGGCGCGACTCTCGACGACATCGACGAGGAGGCGGTGCGTCGCGCGTTGGGTCGACAGGCAGTCGACGACCTGCGGCAGCTGCGCGACATCGAGCGCGAACTCGAGCGCCAGGGATATGTGCGCCGCGAGAACGGCAAGCTGGAGCTGACGCCGAAGGCGGTTCGCCGGCTCGGGGCGACCGCCTTGCGCCGGGTCTTCGCGTCGTTGTCGTCGGCCACCCGCGGCGATCACGACGTCGCCGACGCCGGAGCGGCCGGCGAGCTGACCGGCGCGTCTCGGCAATGGCAGTTTGGCGACGAGCAACCGCTCGACGTCGTCCGCACCGTGCAAAACGCGATCCTGCGCAACGGGCCGTCGCGTGACGGCGTGCGGCTGCACGTCGACGACTTCGAGGTCGTCGAGACCGAGCGACGCACATCGGCGGCGGTGTGCCTGCTGGTCGACCTGTCGTGGTCGATGACGCTGCGCGGCACATGGGGCGTGGCCAAGTCGACCGCGCTGGCGCTGCATTCGCTGGTGACGACGCGGTTCCCCCAAGACGCGTTGCAGGTCATCGGATTTTCCAACTACGCAAGGGTTTTACAGCCAACCGAGCTCGCTGGGCTTGACGCGGAAATGGTGCAAGGAACCAACCTGCAGCACGCGCTGCTCATCGCCGGGCGGTTTCTCGACCGGCACCCGGAGCACGAGCCGGTGGTGCTCATCGTCACCGACGGCGAGCCCACCGCGCATTTGCTGTCGAACGGCGACTACGCGTTCGACTGGCCGCCCTCTCGGGAGACTCTCACGCTCACGCTGGCCGAGACCGACAAGATGACCAGGCGTGGCGCGACGCTCAACGTTTTCATGCTGGCCGACGACCAAGGACTCGTCGATTTCGTCGAGCTGCTCGCCAAGCGCAACGGCGGGCGGGTTTTCGCGCCGTCCAGCGACAAGCTCGGCGACTACGTGGTGAGCGACTACCTGCGCGCCCGCCGAGGTCGCCGCGCGTCGTGACGGCACCCGGCCAGCACGCTCCGGGTTGATCACGTTAAGGACGTGTACCTGCCCCAGGACAGGCCTGTGGAGATGTCCAGGGACCGGTACACGTCCTTAACGTGATCGACCGGCAGGGGGTTCGGCGAGGTGCGGGGTAGCGTGGCGCGGTGAGCAGACTGCGGGCGCGACTCTTCGGCGACCTGCCGGCCGAGGTCGCGGTGCTCGCCGCGGTCGCGTTCAGTGTCGCGGTCGGCTTCGGCATCGTCGCGCCCGCGATCCCCGTCTTCGCGCGCGACTTCGGCGTCGGCCGGGCCGCCGTCGGGCTGGTGCTCTCGGCGTTCGCGTTGATGCGGCTCGCGTCGGCCCTCGGCGTCGGACGCGTGATTGACGCGATCGGCGAGCGCGTCGTCCTCGCCACCGGAATCGCCATCGTCGCGGTGAGTTCGGCGCTCGCCGGACTTTCGCACAGCTACCTGCAATTGCTGGTGTTGCGCGGCGCCGGCGGCGTCGGTTCGGCGATGTTCTCGGTCAGCGCGATGGGGTTGCTGCTGCGCACCGTCGACGCGCGGCACCGGGCCCGCGCGGTCGGGCTCTTCCAGGGCGGCTTCCTGCTCGGCGGCATCTCCGGCCCGGCGATCGGCGGGCCGCTGGCCGCCTGGTCGATCCGCGCGCCGTTCTTCGTGTACGCCGGCACGTTGGCGGTCGCTGGCAGCGTCGCGCTGATCGGGCTGCGGCACACCCCGCTCGCGCCAAAACCGCAAGGCTCGGACGACGCGACGGCGCGCACCAACTTGCGCACCGCGCTGCGCGTGCGCCCGTACCGCGCCGCCTTGTTCGCGAACTTCGCCGACTCGTGGGCCGCGATGGGCGTCCGCAACACGCTGGTGCCCCTGTTCGTCGTCGAGTCGCTCCATCGCGGCACCGGATGGGTCGGCGCCGGATTCGCCCTGGTGGCGCTGACGAACGCCATGGTGCTGATGCCTGCGGGGCGGATGGCCGACGAGCGGGGCCGCCGTCCGGTGATGGTGGCGGGCTGCGTGCTGTCCGGCGGCGCGATGGCCGTGCTCGCGACGATTCCGCATCCGGCCGGCTACATCGTCGCCATGCTCGTGTTCGGCGTCGGCTCTGGAATGCTCGACGTCGCACCGGCGGCGGTGGTGGGGGACGTCGCCGGAAAGCGCGGCGGCACGGTGGTCGCCGCGTTCCAGATGGCGGGCGACGCGGGATCGGTCAGCGGGCCGGTCGTGGCGGGCTGGTTGGCCGACACCTGGTCGTACGGCGTGGCGTTTTGGGCGACCGGCGGGGTGCTGGCGCTCGCCGCCGCGTTGGCCGGCCGCGCCCGCGACACCAGGCGCGCGCCGGAGGTGGCGCTCGCGCAAACCGGCTAGGGTCAAGGTATGTCCGGTGGTGACAAGGTCTTGCTCTGGCTGCACATCGCTGCGGTCATGTTCCTGCTCGGCCCGCTGACGATCGCGACCACCACGACGCCCCGCCACATCCGAAGCGGCGACGTCTCGGTGCTTCGGCATCTGCACCGCACCACCCGGATTTTCGGGCTCGGCTCGCTGCTCGTCTTCGTCTTCGGCGCCGCGCTCGGTCGCGACCATCTCGACAAGCCTTGGCTCACCGCGTCGATGACGCTGTTCATCGTGGCGGTCATCTTGCTCGTCATCGTCGAGCGCGACCAGCGAAAGGCGATCGGCAAGCTGGAGGCCAACGACTCAACCGAGTCGATCGAGGCGCACCGCGGCCGCATCGTCGCGTTGTCGTCGACCGTCGGGGTCATCTGGCTGGTCGTTTTGGCGCTCATGATTTGGCGGCCGGGCAGCTAACCGGCGCGCGATGGGTATGCCAACGCCATGGCTGTGCGGATCGGCACCTGCGGCTGGCAGTACGACGACTGGCGTGACGCCTTCTATCCGCACGACCTCGCCAAGACCAAGTGGCTGCCCGCGTACGCCGAGTCGTTCGACACCGTCGAGTGCGACAACGCCTTCTACCGGCTGCCCAAGCGCGAGACCTTTGAGAAGTGGGCGACGCTGCTGCCCGACGGCTTCACCATGGCGGTCAAGGCCAGCCGGTTTCTCACCCACGTCAAACGGCTGAAGGATCCCGCCGAGCCGGTGCGGCGATTGCTCGAAGCGTGCACCGGGCTTGGCGACCGGCTCGGCCCGATCCTCGTCCAGCTGCCACCCACCATGAAAGTGGACGTCGAACGGCTCGACGACTGCCTGCGCCAGTTTCCGAGAACCGCGCGGGTCGCCGTCGAACCGCGCCATGAGACGTGGTGGGTCGACGAAGTTCGTCAGGTGCTCGAACGTCATCATGCGGCGCTGACCTGGTCGGACCGGCTCGGCAAGCCGGTGGCGCCGATGTGGCGGACCGCCACGTGGGGCTACCTCCGGCTACACCAGGGCAGCGAAGAGTTCCCTCCTGATTATGGGAAATCGACGCTGCGCCGCTGGTTGCGCCAAGTCGACGAGACCTGGGCGTCGTCCGACGAGGTCTTCGTGTACTTCAATAACGACCCGGGCGCCGCCGCGATCCGCAACGCCCTCACGATGCAAGCGCTTGTTCCAAGTCGGCGATGAGATCGTCGATGTGCTCGATGCCGATGGAAAGCCGCACCAAATCGCCCGGTACCTCAAGCGAGCTGCCGGTGACGCTCATGTGGGTCATCCGTGCGGGGTGCTCGATCAACGACTCGACGCCGCCTAACGACTCGGCGAGGGTGAACAGCCGCGCTCGGTTGCACACGTCAACCGCTGCTTGCTCGCCGCCGGCGAGCTGAAACGACAGCATGCCGCCGTAGTCACGCATCTGCTTCGCGGCGATCTCGTGCCCTGGATGCGTCGGCAAACCGGGATAGCGAACCTTGCTGACTTTGTCGTGCGCCTCAAGGAATTCGGCGACGCGTTGTGCGTTCGCGCAGTGCCGCTCCATGCGCACCGCCAGCGTCTTCGCGCCACGCAGCACGAGCCAGGCGTCAAACGGCCCAGCCACCGCGCCCACCGAGTTTTGATGGAACGCCAGGCCGTCCGCCAATTCGTCGTCCAGACAAACGAGGGCGCCACCCACGACGTCGGAGTGACCGCCGAGGTATTTCGTGGTTGAGTGCACGACGACGTCGGTGCCGAGCGTCAGCGGCTGTTGCAGGTACGGCGAGGCGAAGGTGTTGTCGACGACGAGCCGCGCGCCGCCGTCGTGCGCTATGCCGGCGAGGGCGGAGATGTCGGCGATGCCGAGCAGCGGGTTGCTCGGCGTCTCGCACCACACCAGCTTGGTGTTGGCACGCATGGCTGCGCGCACCGCGTCGAGATCGGCGAGGTCGACGGCGGTGTGCTCGACGCCCCAGCGCTTGAAGACCCGCGCGATCAGCCGGTACGTGCCGCCGTACGCGTCGTTCGGGAAGACGATGTGGTCGCCAGGAGCGCAGACGGCGCGGACGACGCAGTCTTCGGCGGCGAGCCCGCTGGCGAACGCGAGACCGCGGCTGCCCTGCTCCAACGCGGCCAGGCACTGCTCCAGGGCCGCTCGGGTGGGATTGCCGGAGCGACTGTATTCCCAGCCGCCGCGCGGATGGCCCACGGCGTCCTGGTGGAAGGTGGAGACCTGGTAGATGGGGGGCACCACCGCGCCGGTGCCTGGGTCAGACGCCTGCCCGGCATGGATCGCGGCGGTTTCAAAGGCGGACGACGCGTCCGCTCGCGGGTGATCGGCCATAGTGCCGACGCTATCCCCTCGACGTGGGGCGCATCCCCCGGTGTGCGGCTCGCAGCCGATAGTTTTCTGCCCAGAGAGGAAGGAGCGCTTCTCGTGCAGTGGCACCGCAAACCGGTCGAGGTCGTGGCGACGACCCTTCGGCCGACGACCGCCGCCGCCCTGTCGGAGGCGAAGGAGCTCATCGTTCGGCCGAAGTTTCGCCGCGCGATCGCGACCGCGGTTTTGTTTGTGGTGGCGGCTGCGGTGACGGTGGCGCTCGGCGGTGTCCATGCGACGCACTCGGTGACAAGTTCGAACGGGCTGACGACCACGCAGCCCTACGACTCGCACCGCTTCGGCAGCTGGATCGCGATCGTCCTTTGCTTCCTGTTCGGCGTGGCGATGGTGCGACTGATCGCCAACGAGATCGCCCGGCTGGCCCGACTTCGCGGCAGCCCGGCCGCGGCGAACTCGCTGCGCGTTGTGATCCAGATCGTCGGCTACCTCGTCGTCTTCGTGGTGATCCTCGGGCTGCTCGCCGTCCGGGTGCAAAGCGTGCTGTTGTCGGGCGCGATCACGTCGGTCGTCATCGGGCTGGCCGCCCAGCAGTCGTTGGGCAACGCGTTCGCCGGCATCGTGTTGTTGATCTCGCGTCCGTTCGTCGTCGGCGACTACATCACCTTCCGCTCCGGCGGCATGGGCGGTCAGTACGACGGCGAGGTCACCGGCATCACCCTCATGTTCACGACGTTGCAGACCACCGAAGGCCCGATCAACTTTCCGAACTCCGCGGTGCTCAGCTCCGCGGCGACGGGACGACGTTCGAAGCCGCAGAATGGTTCGCCAGGAGGCGAGCCGCTGCGCTAGCGGTCCTTTGCGATCTCGCCGGTGTTCGACCCTAAGACCATTAGTTATGCCGAACGATTGAAGGTCTCCTGGGAGTCGCACGACCCGACCCAGGGGAGTACCACCAGCAATGCCTGCACAAGGTGCCGAACGGCTACTGCGGCCTGGGCGGCACCGGCGTGTCCTGCCCGGTCGGCCTCAAGACCGCTTGATCACCTGGCGTCAGCCGACAACCGGCCCCAGATCGGCAGGGTTCGCGAGCGTCGACCTCTTGAGTTCGACAAAGATGACGTGCGTGTCGGAGTCGCCGATGTTGTGTCCAGCGTGCCGTTGCGCCGGAAGCCATCCGGTGGCGCCGGCCGCGAATTCGACGTCGCGAGCGTCGCCATCAGCGTTGTACAGACGCCTGCGGAAGCTGCTCAACGTGCACATCACGCTGTCAGGGTGCTCGTGCAAGCTGGTGCGGTCGCCAGGATGGTCGACGTACTCGAGCACGCGCACCTGCTCGTTTTCGAACACCACCTGGTACTTGTCAGGGTCGGTGCAGGTGGGGTCATCGGGCATCGGACGCTCCTTCCGCTGGCGCGTTCCTCAGACTTAATAGAGTCATACTCTATAGAGTGTTACTCTGACGTCGATGTCCGATCCCGTCAAGGGCAAGACCGAGGCCGGCCGCCGGCGCGAAGAGCGCGCGCACCGCACGAGGGCGCGCGTGGCCGAAGCGGCCCTGCGGCTGTTCCTCAAGAACGGCTACCTGGCGACAACGGTCGAGGCGATCGCGCGGGAGGCTGGCGTCGCCCCCGCGACGGTCTACCAGGCGTTCGGCACCAAGCAGGCGGTCCTCGCCCGGGCGCTCGACACCACGATCGTCGGCGACGCCGCGGCGGTCGCGCTCCTCGACCGCGACTGGGTGGCCGCCGCGCGCCGCCAGCGCAGCGCGCGGCGGCGAATCGAGTCGGTCGTGCGGCAGGCAGCGCAGGTGGCGGCGCGAACCGCGCCGCTGAAAGAGGTGATGCGCGACGCGGCGGCCACCGATCCGCAGGTGCGCGCGCTCATCCGCGAGGACCACCGGCGGCGGCGGGCGACCCACCGGGCGTTGGTCGAACTCGCCCTCGAAGGGACGCCGCGTTCTTCAAGCGAGACGCTCGATCGGGCGACCGACGCGTTCTTCATGCTGGTCCACAGTGACAACTACGTACTCGCGACGGAGATTCTCGGCTGGACGGACGAGGAGTGGCAGCGCTGGCTGATCGCAATGCTCACGCCTCAGCTTCTCGACGACTCCGCAGGTTGACCGCTAACGGGCCAGGAAGCCCAGCAGATCTTGGCGAGTGAGCACGCCCGTCGGCTTGCCGTCGACGACCACCACGGCGGCGCCGGCCTTCTGCAGCGCGATCATCGCGGCGTCGACCGGCTCTCCTCCACCGATCATCGGCAGCGGGGCCGACATGTGCTTCTCCAACGCGTCCGACAGCGCCGCCTCGCCGGCGAACAGCGCGTCGAGCAGGTCGCGTTCGACGACCGACCCGACCACCTCGGCGGTCATCACCGGCGGCTCAGCGCGAACCACCGGCACCTGCGAGACCCCGTACTCGCGCAGCACATCGATCGCCTCACGCACGGTCTCGGTCGGATGCAGATGCACCATCTGCGGCAACCGGGTTCCCTTGCGCTTCAGCACATCGGCCACCGTGATGTCGTGCTGCGCGCCGATGAATCCGTAGTCGGCCATCCACTCGTCGTTGAAAATCTTCGACAGGTAGCCACGACCGGAATCCGGCAGCAGGACGACGACCACGTCGTCCTGCGTCATCTGCTTTGCCATCGCGACGGCGGCGACCACCGCCATGCCGCTCGAACCACCGACGAGCAGGCCCTCCTCACGCGCGAGGCGGCGCGTCATCAAGAAGGAGTCCTTGTCGGAAACGGGAACGACGAGGTCGCAGATGGACCGGTCATAGGTGGTCGGCCAGAAATCCTCGCCGACGCCTTCAACGAGGTACGGGCGACCACTGCCGCCCGAGTACACCGAGCCTTCGGGGTCGGCGCCCACGACCCGCACGTGCCCGTTCGAGATCTCCTTCAAGTACTTGCCGGTGCCGCTGATCGTCCCGCCGGTGCCGATGCCCGCGACGAAGCAACTGATGCGCCCGTCGGTCTGCCTCCACAGCTCCGGGCCGGTCGTCTCGTAGTGCGAGCGCGGGTTGTCCGCGTTGCTGTATTGGTCGGGTTTCCACGCGCCTTCGATCTCGCGCGCGAGCCGGTCGGAAACCGAGTAGTAGGAGTCGGGATGCTCCGGCGGGACCGCTGTCGGGCACACCACCACCTCGGCGCCGTACGCCTTGAGCACGTTGATTTTCTCGGCGCTCATCTTGTCGGGCATGACAAAGACGCACCGATATCCCTTGAGCGCCGCGACGATCGCCAAGCCGACACCGGTGTTGCCGGACGTCGGCTCGACAATCGTGCCGCCCGGCTTCAAGGCGCCACTGCGCTCGGCGGTCTCGACCATGCGCACCGCGATGCGGTCCTTCACCGAGCCGCCCGGGTTGAGGTACTCGACCTTCGCGAGCAGCTGGGCTCCCTCGGGCGGCGCCACCCGTGAGAGCCGCACCAGCGGGGTGTCGCCGATCAGGTCGAGCAGATTCTCATGAACGTCCACGATGGCGAGCCTAGTGCGCGGGCGCGGCGAGTTGGCCCGGCGGCGGCGCGGGCGGCGCGGGCGGTGCGGGGGCGACGGCGGCTCCCGGCTCGACCCGCCGGCGGGTGGCCAGGTAAGTCGCGCAAACGGCGACCACGACGCCGATGACGGCGAGCAGCACGCGGTAGTCGACGATCGCCGACAGGCCGGCGCCGAGCGCGATCGAAATGGTCTGCGGGGTCGAGATCAGCGTGTCGGACGCCGAATAGACCCGGCCCTGCAAGTCAGCTGGCGTCCACTTTTGGACGGCGGTGAACAGCGCGACCACCACCCAGGGCACCCCGAAGCCCAAGAGCGCGACCCCCAGCACGACCACCGGCGTTCGCGGTTCGATGCACACCGCGCTGCCGGCGGCGATGAGCGACATGCCGAGGCCGGCCGCGCGCAACTCGCCGAGCCGGCGCACCGCGGCGCCCGCGGTGAGACCTCCTGGCACGGCGGCCAAGCCCTGCGCCATGAAGACCACGCCGACGTACGACGCGCTGCGGTGCAGGCCTTCGGTGACCAACGCGAAGCTAATGGTCTCCAGGAATCCCACCACCAGCAGCACGACCCCGATCGAGCCGACCAGCTGGCGCAACGGCAACGTCGTCCACACGTGCCGCACGCCCGCCGCCACCTCGGCGTGCCAGCGCAACCGCTCGCGGACGACGACGTCGCCCGCCGTCCGCAACCGCAACAGCAGAACCGCGGCCACCGCATACGCGCCAAGCTGAAACGCGATGACCGCGCGCGGGCCGACCAGGCTGAACAACCCCGCGCCGGCGAGCGGCGACAGCAGGCGCATCAACTCGTTCCCGGTCTGCCGGACGCCGTTGGCCGCGGCCAGTTGTTCGTCGGGCAACAGCGCGCGCAGCAGCGCGGACGACGCCGAGCCAAGAAACGTGTAGGCCGCGCCTTGCCCCAACACGACCAGGTAGATGAGCCACACCGCGTGCCTGTCGCTCACCAAGAACAGGCCGCAAACGAGCAACAACGTGGCCGCGTTCGCGATGCGCAGCACACTTCGCTTGCGACTGCGATCGACCACGTAGCCCGACAGCGGCCCGAACAGTGACGGCAAGGTGAAGGCGAAGAAGACCATGCCGGCGGCGGCGTTGCTCCCGGTCAGCGTCTTGACCCAGATGCCGAGAGCCAGCCAGAGCGCTTGATCGCCAAGCGTCGACAGCGCCGTCGCGAGCAACAGCCGCCGCACGTCTGGCTGGCGCAGAATCTCTTTCATTTCGCGGTTTTCCTCGACCTCGGCGGCTGCTTGGGCGGTGGGGCGACCGGAAAGCCGTGCATGATGAGCGCGACCGGAAGTCCGTCCTTCGGGCGCGGCGCGTCGCCGGTCATCCGGCCGCGATATGGCTCGAACAGCTTGTCGATCGCCTCCCCCATGGCTTTCAACTCCGCGGCGGTGAGAAAGGTGGGCCGGTAGCTGCCGAACGAGGCGTCTTGCCATTCCTTGGGGTAGTTGCGCGCGTTGGCGTGCCACTCTTCAAGGCGCCGTTGCCGGGTGGCCTCGACCACCTTCGCCAACGCCGCGCCGGCCAGCGCGGTCTCCGGATCGGACTCGCTGGCGGCGTAATCGGCGCCCCGCACCACCCGCCACGGGCGTTGCCGGCCGCTCGCGCCGCCCGCCTCTTCGATATAGCCGTGCTTGGCGAGTTGGCGCAGGTGAAAAGAGCAGGACGACGGGCTTTCGCCCAGCCGCTCACCCGCCTCGGTGGCGGTGAGCGGACCCTCGTACGCGAGCAGCTCGAGCAGGGCCAGCCGGGTGGGGTGGGCGAGCGCGCGCAGGCCGCGGGGGTCGGTGACGCTTCGATCCTCGAAAGACATGTTTCGAACGTAGTCTTTCGAAACAACTCTCGTCAACGGTTTCTGTCACGCACCTGTGTCGGGCCGCACGCGATA
>DASVDW010000022.1:0-4864 GCA_036380925.1 Acidothermaceae bacterium | reverse complement strand
TCTTGGTGATGCGCTTCGCGGCGTCGCTCAGCCCGAACTGCGCGAGCAACTCGTGCGCCCGCGACCGCAACTCGACGCCGTGCATTCCATAGAGTTGTCCTTGCAGCGCAAGGTTTTCGAACCCGGTCGCCTCCAGGTCGCACGCCGACTGCTGCGCGACGCAACCGATGAGGCGGCGCACCCGATCTGGGTGGGCGTTGACGTCGACGCCGCCGACGGCCGCCGTTCCCGAGTCGGCGCGCGACAGCGTCGTCAGGATCTTGACCGTGGTCGACTTGCCTGCGCCGTTAGGCCCGAGCAGGCCGAACACCGCGCCGGGCGCGACGTCGAACGACACCCCGCGCAAGGCGCGCACATTCCCCTTGTAGGTCTTGGTGAGATCGCGCACCGCGATGTCGGCGCCCGATGCCCCGCTCGCCGACGCGACGACGGACGACGATGCCACGGTCATCACTTCGCTCCCTTTCCGGCGTCCCGCGCCTTTTTCTTTGGCGTTTCTGGCTTTTGCCGCCTCGTAGGCGTGGCCATCGGCGCCCGGGTGGCGTGAAACTCCCGCCACAGATCCACGCCCTCGAGGGCGCCGGACTCGATGTCGTCGATCAGGGCCGCGACCCAGTCGCGCTCGGCCCTCTTGAGCACGCCGCGGTACTCGCCCTCGATCCAAAACAGCCTCGGCAGGTTGTACTCCTCCGTCATGCCGAGCAGCCCCTCGTTGGAACGGATCTCGACGTCCAACGCCACCAACCGCGCCCTCAGCAGCCGCACCGCGTCGTCCGGATGCAGCGCCCCGATCAGCGAAAGCCCCGCCTCGAACTGGGTGAACTCCTTGGCTGGCAGGCGAATCAAGTCGCTGAGCCAGTCGACCATCACGACCTTGCCCGACTCGGTGATGTCATAGACGGTGCGCTCGGGGCGGCGCCCTTCGCGGACCGTCTCAACCGCCTCGATCAGATCGGAGCGCACGAGCGCGTCGACCACGGTGTACAGCGACCCGTAGTTCAGCTTGATGCTCTCGTGCTTCGCCCGCTCGCGCAGTGTCGATGCCATCTCATACGGATGCATTGGCCGCTCGTACAGCAGCACGAGCACGGCCAGCGCCAGTGGGTTGGTCGGCCGCCTCATCACGCCATCACCCTCATAGTTCGGCGACGATTATCCGGCTACGAGTATTAGCGGACGAGCAGCGGGGTGTCAAGCCAGTTGTGGAAGCCGTCCCGCGGCGAAGGATTGCGGCGGCAAATCGGCGTCGGATCGCAGCGCCAACCTTCGGTCGGCGAGAAAAACGAGCGGACGGCGAAGGGCGGTTCGGTTAGTACTCGGACCAGGGAATCGCCGGCGCGCCGGCGAGTTGGCCGACGAACTCGCCCAGATACCAGTGCCGATAGCGCACCAACGCGGTCGGGGTGGCAAGCGTCAAAAGGTGCTGGCCGGCCCGGCAGTAGTCGTCAGCCTCGTCCAGCATGTCGCCGAGGTGCTTGGCGGCGGCCGCCGCGCCCGGCGGGAGCCGGTAGACCAGGTCGATCGACTCCACGCCGTTCGCCACCGCCTCCTCGAGCTGGCGGCTCTGCGCGGTGGTCCATCCGGCGAACTCGCCGGTGAGCGCCTCCACCAGTTGCACCAGCCGCACCGGAAGATGCTCGGCGACGCCGCGGTCGCCGGTGGCGTGCAGCTGCTGGGCGATCAGGTACATCTCGCGCATCAACTCGGCGCCGTGCTCTTGCGCCGCGGCGTGGAGGGAGACCGGCACGCCGACCAGCCGCACCTCGCGCGGCGCCACCCCGGTCATGCCGCAAGTCGGGAGGCCTGCGCGCGCGCCGCGCCTTCGCCGTCCGGTGGCATGGCGGGCGCCGGCAACGCGACGTCGCCCTGCGCCAATCCGCCTTGCGGCTCCGGCGCGGCGCCCGGCGCCGGCTGCCCTCCGGTGGTGCTCCGAACGATCTCGCACCAGACCGTCTTGCTCGTCTCCGTCGTGTCGACGCCCCAGGCGCGTGACATGCGCTCGATAAGACGCAACCCGCGGCCGGTCGTCGTGTAGTCCGAGAAGTGCCGCCGAGTCGCGGTGACAGCCGGCTTGGCGTCAGTGACCGCGACCCGCACCAACCCGTAGTCGACAACCACGGTCACCGTGAAGGACGTCGCCGCGTGCACGACCGCGTTCGTGGCGAGTTCGCTGACGATTTGCACCGCCGTCCAGGCGGCGTCGGTCGCACCTTCGCTCTCGAGAGTGACCGACACGAAGCTCCGCGCGGCGGAGACGCTGTCGGGCGCGCCCTCGAAGGTCTTGTCGGCTTGACGCACGTCGCAGATCCTATAAACGCCGCCAGATCGGCGGAACGCCCGACCGCCTCCCGGCCCCTCAACCGAACGGACGATCGCGTCCGGCGGTCAGCGTTGGTACACGAGCAGGTCGGTCGCCTTCACGCTGAGCCACACGGAGGAACCGACCGTCAGCCCGAGTTCGGCGACCGCCTGCGGCGTGACGTCGACGAAAGTGTCGGGTGGTCCGGCGGCCACCAGTCGCACCGCGTGACCTTGTTGTTCGACGCTGGTGAGCCGAGCCGGCCAGCTGTTGCGCGGGCTGCCGTGCGGTTGTCCGGCATACACGCCGATCGCGCTGGGCCGGATCACGACGAACACCGGGCCGTTGTTTTCCTCGACCGTTGTCAGCGTCGTCCCATCGGTCAGCACCACGCCGCTGCCGCGAGCCTCACCCCGCAGCAGATTGAGCCCGACCAGCGACGCGACGTAACGCGTGCGCGGTTGCCGGGCGACCTGCGCCGGCGTGCCGGCCTGCACCACCTTGCCGTTTTCGATCACCACCACGTGATCGGCGAGCACCAGGGCGTCCAGCGGGTCATGCGTGACCACGACGGTGGCGCCGTCGAATTCGTCGAGGTGGTTGCGCAAGTCGGTGCGCACCGACATCCGGGTGCCGGCGTCGAGCGCGGCCAGCGGCTCGTCGAGCAACAACAATCGCGGCGCAGTGGCGAGTGCTCTGGCCAACGCGACCCGTTGCGCTTGCCCGCCTGACAATTCCTTTGGACGACGCGCGGCGTGCGCCGCGAGGCCCATCCGGGAGAGCCAGCGCTCGGCCGTCTCCCGCGCCTGGAGCCTGCCAACGCCACGCGCGCGCAACCCGAAGGCGACGTTGTCGCGGGCGGACAGGTGCGGAAAGAGCAGGTAGTCCTGAAAGACGAGTCCGACGCGGCGCTCCTCGGCGGGAAGGTGAACGCCCGACCGGGAATCGTCGAGCACGTCACCGTCGAGCACCACCCGGCCGTCGGAGAGGCGCAACAGACCGGCGAGCGCCTGCAACGCGGTGCTCTTTCCCGCGCCGTTAGGGCCGAGCAACGCGGTGACACCCCCGGCGGCTATCCGCAAATCGATGTCAAGACCCCAATCACCACGCGACACGGTTAGGCGCGCCTCAAGCAGCGACGGCTCGACATCGATGATCGTCACCGGCTCCACCACCGATCGCGCAGACCGACGAGCACCGCGACCGAGACGGCGAGCAGCAGCAAACTCAAGACAATCGCGGCCTGCGGGTCGTTTTGCAGGGTGAGATAGACCTGCAACGGCATGGTCTGCGTGGTGCCGGGATAGCTGCCGGCAAAGGTGATGGTGGCCCCGAACTCGCCGAGCGCCCGGGCCCAGCACAAGACCGCGCCCGCGGCGACTCCGGGCGCGACCATCGGCAAGGTCACGTGCCGGAAGGTGAACAAACGGGAGGCGCCGAGACTCGCGGCGGCCGCGTCATAACGGGCGTCGAGCCCGCGCAAGGCGCCTTCGACCGCGACGATGAGAAAGGGCATCGCGACGAAGGTCTCGGCCACGACGACACCGGCCGTGGTGAACGGCAGCGAGACGCCGAAGGCGCGCAGCAGCCACTCCCCGACAACGCCGTGCCGGCCGTAGGCGAGGAGCAACGCGATGCCTCCCGCGACCGGCGGCAACACCAGGGGAAGCGTGCACAGCGCACGCAGCAGCGGCCGCGCCGGAAACCGGGTTCGGGCCAGGCACCACGCGATCGGCACGCCCAGCAACAAGGCGAGGACGGTCGAGATGGTCGCCGTTTCAAGGGAAAGCCGCAGCGCGGTGAGCACGTCGTCGCGGCGCAGGATCGACGGCACAGAGCGCCATGGCGCGCGCGCCAGCAGGCCGACGAGCGGCAGCGCGAGGAAAGCGACCCCGACCACCGCCAACCCGAACAACAGATAGGGCGGGCGGGACGCCTTCGCCCGCACCGGGTTCTGCTCGGTGATCGTCACGACGCAGGCTCGAATCCGGCCTGCCGCAGCACCGCTTTCCCCGTCGGAGATAGCACGAACGCGGAGAATTCCTTACCGGCGCTGGGATTCTTGCCAGTCTTGATCTGCGCGATCGGATAGCTGTTGACCGCCTTGGCCGCCTCCGGAAAGTCAACGCCGTCAACTTTCCCTGCGGCCGCCTTGACGTCGGTGCGATAGACCAGGCCCGCGTCGACCTCGCCGAGTTCGACCTTGGTCAGCACGGACGTGACGTCTTGCTCCAGCGTCACCGGCCGGGCGACGACACCCGCTGCGGCAAAGGCCTTTTCCGCCGCGGAGCCACAAGGCACCGCCTTTGCGCACACCGCGAGCTTCACGCCGGGTGCGGCGACGTCGCGCAGCGACTTGATGTGTTCCGGATTTCCACGCGGGACCGCGATCTGCAACGAGTTCGTCGCAAACGGCGTCGGATCGCGGGCGTCGCCCGCGGTCACGACGCTGTCCATGGTGGCGGTGTTCGCCGACGCGAAGACGTCGACCGGCGCGCCCTGCCGGATCTGCGCGGCCAGCGTGTCGGAGCCGGCGAAGCTCGGCACGACCGTCACGCCAGGATG
>DASVDW010000021.1:0-16556 GCA_036380925.1 Acidothermaceae bacterium | reverse complement strand
GGCTCGTAGCGGTCGAAGACGTGATGCAGCAGGCCGGTTCCGCGCGTCTCGGTCAGGAACTCGGTGCGGAAGCCAATCAGGCCACGGGCCGGCACGACGTACTCCATGCGAATCCAACCGGTGCCATGGTTGACCATGTGCTCCATGCGGCCCTTGCGCAGCGCCATCAGCTGGGTGACGACGCCGAGGTAGTCCTCGGGGATGTCGACGGTCAACCGCTCCATCGGCTCGTGCAGCTTTCCGTCGACGCGCTTGGTGACCACCTGCGGTTTGCCGACGGTGAGCTCAAAGCCCTCGCGCCGCATGATTTCAACGAGAATCGCGAGCTGCAGCTCGCCACGACCCTGCACTTCCCATGTGTCGGGCCGCTCGGTGGGCAGCACCCGAATCGACACGTTGCCGACGAGTTCTGCGTCGAGCCGGTTCTTCACCAGCCGGGCGGTCAGCTTGCCGCCGCTTTGGCCAGCCAGCGGGGAGGTGTTGATTCCGACCGTCATCGACAGGCTCGGCTCGTCGACGGTGATGACCGGCAGGGGGCGCGGGTCGTCGACGTCCGCGATCGTCTCCCCGATCGTGATGTCAGGGATGCCGGCGATCGCGACGATGTCGCCGGGACCGGCCGACTCGATCGGCACGCGATCCAACGCCTCTGTGCCAAGCAACTCGGTGAGCCGAACGCGTTCGACGGCGCCGTCGGTGCGGCACCACGCGACCTGCTGGCCCTTCTTGACCTCACCCGAATACACCCGGCACAACGCGAGGCGGCCCAGGTATTGCGACGCGTCAAGGTTCGTGACCTGCGCCTGCAGCGGCGCGTCAGGGTCGTATGAGGGCGCTGGCACGGTCTGCATCAGCGTCGTGAAGAGCGGCTCCAGGTCGCGGGAGTCAGGCATCGCGCCATCGGCGGGCCGGTTCAACGACGCGCGCCCCGCTTTGGCGCTCGCATACAGAATCGGAAACTCAAGAGCCGCGTGGTCGTCGTCCTCGATGAGGTCCATGAAGAGCTCGTAGGTCTCGTCAACCACTTCCGCGATGCGGGCGTCCGGCCGGTCCACCTTGTTCACCACCAAGACAACCGGCAGCTTCTTCTCCAACGCCTTCCGCAAGACGAACCTGGTTTGCGGCAGCGGGCCCTCTGACGCGTCGACGAGCAGCAGCACCCCGTCGACCATCTCCAACCCGCGCTCGACCTCCCCACCGAAGTCGGCGTGACCAGGGGTGTCGATGATGTTGATCGTCACCCCGCCGTGCCGGATCGCGGTGTTCTTCGCCAGGATCGTGATGCCCTTCTCGCGCTCCAGATCCATCGAGTCCATGACCCGTTCCCGCACCGCGTCGGTCTCCGCCTGGTGTTGGGAGAACGCGCCGGACTGCCACAGCATCGCGTCGACCAGGGTGGTCTTGCCGTGGTCCACGTGCGCGATGATCGCGACATTCCGCAGATCCTCGCGGGTTGCAATGGGCATGACGGGGCGCTCCAGAACGAAGAGGGGATCTCTCCATGGTACGGGCAGCCGCCGCGCCGACGATTGGGGCACACTCAGCACCGTGACCAAGCGAGGGACGCGCGCGGAATGGTCCGCCCGGGCACGCAGTTTTGGGGCGGTGGCGCGCGAGTACGACCGGGTGCGGCCGTCCTATCCCGAACAACTCGCGGACGACGTCGTCGCCGAGCTGGCTGGCTCGGACGTCGTCGAAGTGGGCGCCGGCACCGGAAAGGCCACCGCGTTGTTCGCCAGTCGCGGGCTGCGCGTCACCTGTGTGGAGCCGGACGACGAGATGGCGGCGGTGCTGGCGCGCAATTGCGCGCGCTGGCCCAACGTCGAGATCGTCACGGCGTCGTACGAGGAATGGACCCCATCGCGCCTGTACGACGGGCTTTACGCGGCGCAATCATGGCATTGGACGTCACCCGAACACCGATATCGCACCGCGGCGCGGGCGCTGCGTGAAGGCGGCGTCCTCGCGCTGTTTTGGAACGGCACCGACTGGGAGCGCACGCCCCTCGCGGAGGTCATCGACAACGTCTACCGGCGGCACGGACTCCTGCGCGACGACCGGCCGAAGCCGTCGACGGACCCCAATCGCTGGCCGCTCGACGAGCTTGACGCGCTACCCACGTTTCGCGGCGTGGAGCTGCGGACCTACCGCTCGACCGCCACGTACTCGGCGCAGGAGTGGTGTGACTACGCGGCCTCGACGTCCGAGCACCTCATCTTGGAGCAAACTCGCAACGCCGCGTTGCTCGCCGACCTACGCCTCGCGCTCGAAGAGGCAGGTGGCGTCGTCGAGATCGCGCGGCATTGCGACCTGTTCCTGGCCCGTCGCAGCGCGGCTCCGGCCTGACCGACGCTCATCGCCGCCAGCCCGACAACGACAGGTCGAACGCGTCGACCGCGCGGTCAAAGCTTTGTCGGACGTCGTTCGGCATGCCGAAGCCGCCGGCCGCCTCGAGCGCGACGAATCCGTGCAGCAGGGCTCGCAGGGTGCGGGTGGCGTCGACCGCGTCCTCCCCCGTTATGCCGTAGCCCTCGAGCACCGCGAACACGACGTCCAGCAACCGCGTTGCCACCAGGGCCGTTTCGGTGTCGTCGGACGAAGGCGCCCGCAGCGTCGCCGCATAACTGCCGGGATGGGCGTGCGCGTACTCCCAGTACGCGTCGGCGAGCGCGCGCAGCGCCGTCGTCCGCGACTTGCCCGCGGTCGCGCGGGTGACCGCGTCGGTCAATTCACGCAGCGCTTGCGCGGCGATCTGGCGTTGCAAGTCCTCAACGCCGCGCACGTGCTTGTAAAGGCTGGGCAGCGCCACGCCGAGGCGTTGCGCGACCGCGGCCAGGGTGAGCTGCGAAAAGCCTGCCTCGTCGGCTAATTCGCGCGCCTGCGCGACAACGAGCGACGGCGTCAGACCGGCCCTAGGCACCGAAGACCGCCCGCGCGAACTCGAGCACCTTCGGGTTGACGATCTCGGGAAACTCGGTCATCGGGTAGTGGCCCGCGCCCTCGACCAACAAGACCTCACCGCGAAGCCGCTCGGCGACGAGCTTCGCCTCACCACTCGGGTCCTTGAAGTCAGGGTCCTTGGTGCCCATCACGATCAGCGCCGGCGCTGTCACCCGGTCGGCGTACTGCTCGACGTCCGCGTGCGTGAGCTGACGGACCAGCGTCTGGAACGCCTTCCACCGCCCTGGACGCGCCATGCTGGCGCGAAGCGCGCGCTTGTATTCGGCGAAGTCAGCCGGCTTGCGGGTCTTGTACAGGCCCGCGTAGTACGAGATCCACATCGCCGGGCCCCACGGCCGCGCGAGCGCGACCTTCATCAGGAGCTCCATCACCTTGCTCGACGGCTGGTCGCGGATGAAGGCGCCGGTGAGGACCAGCCCGGCGACCAGGTCGGGCCGCTGGCCCGCGACGATCACGGACGCCGCCGACGACATCGAGTTGGCGTACAACAGCGCTGGCCCGCCCAGGTGCTCGATCAGGGCGACGATGTCGCTGGCGGCCGCGAAGTCCTCAAAGCGGTCGAACGTGGTGTCGCTGTCGCCTTGACCGCGCAGGTCGAGCGCCGCGACCCGATACCCGGCGGCGACCAGCGACTCCACGTTGAAGCGGAAGACCTGCCGAAGGTCGCCCATCCCTGGGGCGCACACCACGAGGGGAGCGTCGTCGGGGCCGCTCAGCTCGTAGGCGACCCGGCCCGTCCCGCGGTCGAGGTGGCGGACGACGCCCTGCGGGGTGGCTGCTGCGTTCATGGTGGCCTTCCCTCTGGTTAGCTAATGCGATTGACCAATAAGCTACTGCTATTAGCTAGCCGAGTCAAGCCCCTTCGCGAGCGGTCCGTGACGGATTGCACAGCGGCCTGGACTTCGATCTCCGCCACTGTCGGGCGTAGGTTGTGGTCGCTTGTGCCCCACCATCACCGCATTCCGCAGGAGCGACCCGCCGATGACCGTCCAGAGCCAGGCGCCGACGTCAGACGGACCACAAGCCGGCGGCCGGGTAGGCCGACGAGCCGCCATCGGCCGCCGGACGCTGCGCACCGACCGGTGGTGGCTGCAGCCCGCGGTCACCTTCGCGGTCTTGTTCTCGTTCGTCATCTACGCGACCTGGGCCGCCTTCGTGAACGAGGACTACTTCTACGAGCCGTACCTGTCGCCGTTCTACTCCCCGTGCCTGGCGACCGGCTGCGGCTCGGTCCACGGCTCGGGCGGCGTGCCGGAGGTGGGCATCTTCGGCCCGTGGTGGGTGATCTCGCCGGCGATCATCATCTTGATCGTCCCGCTCGGTTTCCGGTTGACCTGCTACTACTACCGCAAGGCCTACTACCGCGGGTTCTGGCTGTCGCCGCCGGCGTGCGCTGTCGGTGAGCCGCACAAGAAGTACACCGGTGAGACGCGGTTCCCGCTGATCCTGCAGAACATCCACCGGTACTTCTTCTACCTCGGCTTCCTGCTCAACATCATCTTGACCTACGACGCGGTCATCGCCTTCCGCGACCACAGCGGCAAGTGGGGGCACGTCGGGCTAGGCACCCTCGTGCTGGTGCTCAACGCCGTCTTCTTGTGGGGCTACACGCTCGGCTGCCACTCGTGCCGCAACATCATCGCGGGGCGGCTCAATCACTTCTCCAAGCACCCGATCCGCTACCGGTTGTGGGGCAAGGTGAGCTGGTTCAACCGCTACCACATGCAGTTCGCCTGGGTCTCCTTGATCTGGGTGGCGCTTTCGGACTTGTACGTGCGACTCGTCGCGTCGGGCACCATCCACGGCGGCTGGGTTTAGAGAGCAGGAACCGACACATGAGTGAAATCGAGCGGCACTCCTACGACGTCGTCGTCATCGGCGCGGGCGGCGCCGGGTTGCGCGCGGCGATCGGCGCGCACGAGGCCGGCGCGCGCACCGCGGTCGTCTGCAAGTCGTTGCTGGGCAAGGCGCACACCGTCATGGCCGAGGGCGGCATCGCCGCGTCCATGGGCAACGTCTGGCCCGAAGACAACTGGCAGGTGCACTTCCGCGACACCATGCGCGGCGGCAAGATGCTCAACCACTGGCGGATGGCCCAGCTGCACGCCCAAGAGGCGCCCGACCGGGTGTGGGAGCTGGAGTCGTGGGGCGCGCTGTTCGACCGCACCAAAGAGGGCAAGATCTCCCAGCGCGACTTCGGCGGCCACCGCTACGCGCGGCTCGCACACGTGGGCGACCGCACCGGCCTGGAGATGATCCGCACGCTGCAGCAGCGCACGGTCGCGCTCGGCATCGACGTCTTCATGGAGTGCACGATCACCCGGCTGTTCAAGGACGGCGACCGCATCGCGGGGGCGTTCGGCTACTGGCGCGAGTCGGGCCGGTTCATCGCCTTCGACGCGCCCGCGGTCATCTTGGCCACAGGCGGCATCGGCAAGTCGTTCAAGGTGACGTCCAACTCGTGGGAGTACACCGGCGACGGGCACGCGCTCGCGATGGAAGCCGGGGCGCCGCTGGTCAACATGGAGTTCGTGCAGTTCCACCCCACCGGCATGGTGTGGCCGCCGTCGGTTCGCGGCATCTTGGTCACCGAATCGGTGCGTGGCGACGGCGGCGTGCTGCGCAACTCCGAAGGCAAGCGCTTCATGTTCAACTACATCTCCGACTACTTCAAAGCGGAGACCGCCGACACGGAGGCGGAAGCCGACGCCTGGTACGAGGACCACGTCAACAACCGCCGGCCGCCGGAGTTGCTGCCCCGCGACGAGGTGGCGCGGGCGATCAACGCCGAGGTGAAGGCCGGGCGCGGGTCGCCGCACGGCGGCGTGTTCCTCGACATCGCGTCGCGCCGCACGCCGGAGTTCATCCAAAAGCGACTGCCCTCGATGTACCACCAGTTCAAGGAGCTGGCCGACGTCGACATCACCAAGGAGCCGATGGAGATCGGCCCGACCTGCCACTACGTGATGGGCGGCGTCGAGGTCGACCCCGACTCGCAGATGTCGAAGGTGCCCGGCTTGTACGCCGCTGGTGAGGTGGCCGGCGGCATGCACGGCGCCAACCGGCTGGGCGGCAACTCCCTCGGCGACCTGCTGGTCTTCGGCAAGCGGGCCGGCGAGCACGCGGCCTCCTACGCGACCGGCGCCGCGGCGAATCGCCCGGCTGTCCCGGAGAGCGACATCACGGCAGCAGGCGAGGCCGCGCTGGCGCCGTTCTCCCGCGAGGGCGGGGAAAACGCCTACACCGTCCACCGCGACCTGCAAGAGACCATGCACAACCTGGTGGGCATCATCCGCACCGCCGAGGAGATGTCGCAGGCGCTGGAGAAAATCGAGCAGTTCAAGAGCCGGGTCGCCCACGTCTCGGTCGAAGGCCACCGGCAGTACAACCCCGGTTGGCACCTGTCGATCGACCTCAAGAACATGCTGCTCGTCTCGGAGTCGATCGCGCGGGCGGCGCTCGACCGCAAGGAAAGCCGCGGCGGGCACACCCGCGACGACTATCCCGCGACCGATCCGGAGTGGGGGAAGGTCAACGTCCTGGTCCGGCTCAACGACGCGGGCACCGGCGTCGAGGTCTTCCATCAAGACCTGCCCGAGATGCCAGACGATCTGAAGCAGCTGTTCGACGACGGGAGCCACTGACATGGGCTACGACCTCAAGATGCGCGTCTGGCGCGGTGACGAGAACGGCGGCGAGCTCGTCGACTTCACCGTGCCGGTCGAAGAGGGCGAGGTCGTGCTCGACGCGATCCACCGGTTGCAGGCCACCCAAGCGGGTGACCTCGCCGTCCGATGGAACTGCAAGGCCGGCAAGTGCGGCTCCTGCAGCGCTGAGATCAACGGCCGGCCGCGGCTCATGTGCATGACCCGGCTGTCGGTCTTCGACCCCGCGGAGACCGTGACCGTTACGCCGATGCGCACGTTCCCGGTGATCCGCGACCTGGTCACCGACGTGTCGTTCAACTACGAGAAGGCCAAGCAGGTGCCGCCGTTCACCCCGCCCGAGGGGTTGAAGCCCGGTGAGTACCGCATGCAGCAGGTCGACGTCGAGCGCTCGCTGGAATTCCGCAAGTGCATCGAGTGCTTCTTGTGCCAGAACGTCTGCCACGTCATCCGCGACCACGAGGAGAACAAGCAGTACTTCGCCGGTCCGCGGTTCTTCATCCGGTACGCCGAACTCGACATGCACCCGCTCGACACACTCGACCGCAAGGAGATGCTGCGCGAGGACCAGGGCATCGGCATGTGCAACATCACCAAGTGCTGCACCGAGGTCTGCCCCGAGCACATCAAAATCACCGACAACGCGATCATCCCGATGAAGGAGCGCGTGGTCGACGTCAAGTGGGACCCGATGACCAGGTTCCTCCGCCGCCGCAAGAGCCCCGAGCAACCCCGCACCCCAGCCCCTCGCGCCGGCGACTAGCCCCAGCCCTTCCGCGGGTTCGCCGTCCGACGGCCCGGACGCAGCTGCAACCACGCCGCTCCTTGCCGCGTCAAACACACATGCGCGACAAGGCGGCCATCTGCTTCGCGCTCGCGTTACTTGTCGCGGGCTGCGCGAGCGGCGCAGCACCGTCCGCTCGCTCCGCCGCCATGTCGACGACGATCGATGTGCGCACGCTCCCGCCCTGGCCGAGTCCGACGATGGCGCACCCGCACCCGACGTACCCGCCCTGCGTCTACCCGACGTCGTCCACCGGGCTCGCCAACGTGGCGGCCGAGAGCGACCTGGTGGTCGAGGCGACGATCGAGCCGAGGCTCGTGCTCGTCGACAACGGCAGCGTGTCAGTCTGGCGCCAGCCCCTGGACGACGTGACCGTCGTGCGCATCCGCGCAGGCGCGTCCGCGCACGTCGACGGCTTGGTGGAGATTCAGCAGGAGGGCGAGACTCACCCGGGCTTTTGGCCGCCGGGTCGTCAGCTGCTCTTCCTGTTGCCGGTGAACAACGGCATGTCGTCTCCGGCGGACGGCATGTTCGGCATGTTCGCGATCGAGAACGGCAACGCCGTTCGGTATTGCCCGAGCGCCGACGATCCCGAGCACCCCTTCGTCGCGCCAGGACCCGCGCCGACGCTCGCCAGCGTCATCGCGCTGATCCCTGACCCGCTTCCTGCGCGGCCGTGAGCAACGCCCGCAGTCGTGGCAGCCGGACGACGAACGCCTGCAGCGCCGCCGCGTTGGCGGCCGCGTGCCCGCCGTCGACCAGGTTCTGCATGCCGGCGTCGCCCGCAGCCGCGCCCTCGTGAATCGCGTTGACCATCCGGTGGTACTTCGGCGCGAGGTGCGCCAAGATCTCGGACGCCGAGAAAACCCCATAGCTGTCAGCCAGCAGCAGCAGCCGGCGCACCACCTCGGCGTCCGGATGAGCCGCCTCGTCGAAGCACGGCAAGAAGCTCCACGCCATGTGGGCGACGTCGTCGAGCGGTCTCCCAGGGCCGGTGACGTCCCAATCGATGACGCAGCGCAGCACCGGCTCGCCGCAGCCGTCGAAGCCCACGACCAGGTTGTACAAAGCGACATCGTGGTGGCACACGATCTCGTCGTCCGACAAAACGTGGGTGCCAAAACGCCACTCAACGGGCCGACTTGGCCGGAAGCCGGCGACGGCGTCGTGGTAGCGGCGCAGCCAGCACGCGACCTGCACGAGCAGGCTGTCGGACCACACCCACGCCGGCCACGGATCGTGCGCGTCGGCGGTGTCGCCCGGCACGTATTCGAGGACCTCGCGGCCCTCGTCGTCGATCCCCAGCACCCGCGGGATCGCGTCGAGCCTCGCGTCGTGCAGGTGCGCCAGCAGCGCGTGCACCGCCGGCGTCCACGGTCCAGCCGGACGACGCACGGTCGGCCCCACCCGCACCGCGCCGCCGACATTGCCGCCACGAAGCCGCACCTCGGCGTCGGACGTGTCGACCAGCAGACTCGCCAGCTTCTCCACGATCGGCAGATCCGGCGTGAGCCAGTCGACGTCGTGCAACTCATCGACGGTGAGCCAGCGCAGCGCCGAATGCTCCCGCGCCTCCGGCGATCCATCGGCGATGGCGGCCAGCCAAACCCGCATCACCGCGGTGTCACCGATCGGCCAATCACGACCCACTCGCCGTCCGAGCGAAACCTCGACACCGAGCTCCTCTCGGCATTCGCGGACCAGGGCGGCTTCGTCGGACTCACCTGGATCGACCTTGCCGCCCGGCAACTCCCACTTGCCCGCCAGCTTTTCGGGGTAGGCGCGTTGAGCGGCAAGGAGACGGTCGCCGTCGAGAATGGCCGCCCCGACGACGACCTGCTTCACACTCATCGCCGCCACTTTGCCAGACCCCTTGACGCGACGCACGTTCAAAGCAGACGGTTGAGGCATGGCGGAACTTCTTGATTCGGACGGCGTGCGCGCGGCGCTCTCGCAGTTGCACGGGTGGTCGGGCGACGAGAAGCAGATCAGTCGCAGCGTGAAAGCCGCAACGTTCGCCGAGGGCATTCGGTTGGTCGACGCGGTCGCTGTGGTCGCCGACGAAATGGACCACCATCCCGACATCGACATTCGCTGGACGACGGTCACCTTCACCTGCGCGACCCACTCGAAGGGCGGGGTGACCGACGCCGACGTCACGCTGGCCCGCCGGATCGACGAGCTGGCGAGCACGCACAACGCGGCCTAGCGATCCCCACAGCTTGTCGGCGGGCGGCGAATCGGGCCGGCCGCCGGTCCTAGCGTCGTGGCATGCTCCGCCCGTTGAGTCACCTGCTCGTCACGCCGCTCGCGATCCTGCTTGCCACTTCGCTCGCCACCGGATGCGCCGCGCGCTCGCAGGAGACGGCGCCCGTCGTCGCGCCGACCCCTCCCGCGGGCGCGCTCAGCGTGTTGACCGAGCCCGACCAAGGCGTTGCCCCGATCTACGCCCTGCTCGCATCCGCGAAACACAGCATCGACCTTGCCATGTACGAGTTGGTCGACCCGCAGGCGGTCAGCGTGCTCAAGGCGGCCGCGGCGCGCGGCGTCGTCGTCCGGGTCATACTCGACGCGAATCGAGAAAAGGCCGCTAACCAGGCTGCGTTTGACGACCTGTCGACGCACGGAGTTCACGTCACGTGGGCAACCGCGCGGTATGCGGCGACGCACGAGAAGTGCGTCGTCATCGACAACTCCGTCGCCGCGGTGATGTCGCTCAACCTCACCGCGCGCTACTACAGCGACACTCGCGACTTCGCCGTCCTCGACCGTCAACCACAAGACGTGCGCGCTGTCGAGGCCACCTTCGACGCCGACTTCAAGCACCACAAGACAACGCCCTCGAACGGCGCCGATCTGGTGTGGAGCCCGGGCGCGGAAGAGGTTTTTCTCAGCCTCATCGACTCAGCCGCCAACACGTTGCTCGTCGAGAACGAGGAGATGGCCCTGCCTGCGGCCACATCAGCGCTTGAGCGCGCGGCACGACGCGGCGTCCATGTCACGGTCGTAATGACGAGGCAAGACGACTGGGCGCCCGACTTCGACAAACTGACGAAAGCGGGCGTCGTCGTCCGCACGTACTCACCGTCCGCCGACCTGTACATCCACGCCAAAGCGATCGTCGCGGACGACGGAACGTCGCGGCAAAAAGCCTTTGTGGGCTCGCAAAACTTCTCTGCCGCCTCGCTGAACCACAACCGCGAACTCGGCCTGCTCACCGCAGACCCAACGGTCGTCTCGGCGCTCGCCCGCACCATCAAGTCCGACGCGGCGGGCGCGGCGCCGTGGAGCCCGTGAGCGGCTACGGCATCGTGACGCCTTGGAGCACCACCGGCGACGAAACCGTGTAGTCGAGCTCGGTCGACTGGTCGACCCCGCTCGGGGTGAGGGTGTCCATCACCTTCGGCACCGTGTTCGGGTCGACCGTGCAGTGCGGATCGGTCGAGGCCGTGGCGCACACGCCGAACTGATACGGCTGCGGCGTCGACGCGAACGACCTCGCCTGGTCGGGGCTGAACCCGTCCTGTCCGGTCAGCGTCACGGTGAACGTCCATCCCGACGTCGGTGTGCCGCCGAGCACGCTCTTGTCGACCGAGAAGGTGATGTAGCGCGAGATCGCGTTGCCCTTGATGCCGTTCACCGACCCCACCGTGGCGCCGTTGGCGTCGACGAACCGCTGCCCGAAGCCCTGCACCTCGATCAGCCGGCTCCACGCGGCGCCCGGATCGATCGCGTAGTTCCGCTGCGGGAACGACGCCGCGGTCGACGTCGGCGACGCTGAAGGCTCATGCACGTACACGTCGACGAGTTGCGCGCCGATGTCACTGCCAAAGGTCGGCGTCAGGTCGCGGGTCCGCACCCGGAACGTCACCGACGCACCGGTGTCGTACACCTGGAACTCCTGGATGTCGTACGCGCCCGCGTGGAAGTCACCCGCGGTCGGGTACGCGTAGTTGCCAGGTCCGTTGTCGTCACCCGTCGGGTCGGTGACCTCGAACAGCAGCGATCCATTGACCACGTCGTTCACCAACGAACGGGTCGTCTGCGCGGTTTCCCCGGACGACGTGGTCGCCGTGATCACCAGCACGTTCGTTCCAGCGGCCACGGTGACCGGCACCGAGAAGCTTCCGTCCGCTGCCGCGATTCCGGTGTACAGCGTGGTGGCGTTGTTGTTGTCGGTCGCCACGTCGGCGACGTCGATGCGCGCACCGGGCGAAGCGGCGCCCACGACGTCCACCGTGCCACTCGCCGCGGTGTTGTTATCAGGCGCCGTCACCTCGAGTGACGCGGCGCCCTGCGTGTGCGCGACGTAGCGACTCGTCGTCGACGATGGCCGCTCCAGGACCCGCCCGGCGCTGAGGTCCGCGGTCAGCCGCACCTCGGCCGCGGCGCCCCAGGTGAGCGGCGCCGCCGAGCCATCGGGTTGCCCGTCGACAAAGCCGATCGACGCGGTGGTCGGGTCGCTGCCGTAAGGCGACGCCGGCACGTTGGCGAAGTCCCAGTCCTGCTCCGGAACCAGGCCAACGCCCCCGGCCAACTTGTTGACGCTGAGCAGCAACTTCCCGGCGGCCACCGCGTCGCCGGCCGCGAGATCCTGCTCGCCGCGTTCAGCCGACAACACCGGCCAGATGTGCCCTGTGCCGTGGCCGCTCGGCGCCCACGGCGCACCGGTGGTCGGGCAATCGGTCAGCGGATCTGGCTGGTAGCAGTCGCCGTAGCCGTCGCCGTTGTAGCGCAGGTAGCCGACACCGTTCGGCGTCGTCCGCGCGATCGTCGCGTCGACAACGGCGAGCGAGTTGGCCACGTCCGGATCGGACGACGACAGCTCGCCCAGCCGCACCAGCTCTTGGAAGCCCGCGTCGATGACCGACCGCTGGTCGAGCGTCGGCCCGCCGTTGCCGAGGTTGTACGTGATCGCCGCGTTCGGATCGCCGGTCTTCGACAGCCGAATGAAGTACGGCTGTGCCGACAGCGTGCCGTTGGTGGTGACGGTCCAGCCCTTGACGCTGCGCTGGTACTGGTCGGCGGTGGCGCGCCAGATCCGCGCGTCAGCCGGGTCGTGGTGGACGTCGGCGATGTCCGCGGCGGAAATCAATCCGGCGATCTCGGCCGCGATCGTGGACGGCGAGTAGCCGCCCTGCTCTTCCCAGCGCTCCACGCCACTCGCCGGGCCATGGCTGATCAAGAAGTTGGCACCAGCCTTGATGTGCGGCCACAGCACGTCGTCAGCTGACAGCCCTGACTGCTCAGCCATCAGGATCGGGTAGGCCGCCTCATCAAGCTGCGTGTTGAACGAGTCGGGCGCGACTTTGCCGTTCAGCAAGGAGTTTCTCGGCATCGAGCCGTCGGGCAACTGCTGGCGCAGGAACAAGAAGCGCACGGCGTCGCGGGCGGTGGCCAGGTCACCGTCGGTGAACAGCGCGGTCCACGCCTCGTAGAGGTCGCGCGCGAACACTTCGCGGTACGAGCCGAAGTAGGTGTTGGCCGGATCGCCGGCCGAGACCGCCTGCCCCCACGGACTCGACAGCGACGCCGCGATCGCGCCCGGGAAGGTCTTGTCTTCGCTGGCCTTCACGACGTTCGCCGAGACGTAGTAGGCGCGGTCGGCCTGCACCGACTCCGCCGCTGACAGTCCCGGCAGGCGCGCTGACGGGCGACGCAGCGAGCTGTCGTACCTCAGCCATCCCGCGGCGTACGAGACGACCGACGCGAGGTACGGGTGCTCGACGGTCGCGCTCGCCGTCTGCACCGCACTTGCCTGCGTCGTCCCGAAGCCGAGCGCGAGGGTGAACTCGCGACCGCGGCTGACGTCGATTTGCGCGGTCTGCTCGATGTTTCCGTTGGTCGCGTTTGTGTAGCGCGGCGCAAGGGCGTGCGAGCCGTCGAGCTCGGTCAGACCGTCGCTCGGCGTCCCGACAAAACCGCTGCTCACCGCGGCGAACGGCCGATCCGCGCGCAACGCGAGGTACGTCGGCACGGCGTAATCGCGGTTCACCGCATTCGTCGACGTGTTGGTGTCGAACGACACTGGGACTTGGTCGCCGGTCGACGTGTCGATCGTCGCGGAGTCAGCGCCACCGTTGCCCGGCCCGCCGCCGCCATTGCCTGCGGCGGTGGCGTCGAGGCGCACGTAAAGCTGGTAGCGGACGGCGGCTGGCGTCAGCGGCGTGTACCGGGTGTGGACGACGACGCTGTCGCGGGCCGGATCCGTGGAATAGACCGTGGTAAGCCGGTACGACCCGCTCTTCGCGGTCGACGTCACGGCGCAGACCATGCCGGTCGGGTCAGACTGCACGGTGTAGGTCGTGTCGCGGGTTTGCAGGTCGGTGAAGGTTGAGCCGTCGGTGACGATGTATTGCATCGTCTCGACGTTTGTGGTGTCCATCGTTGGCGCGTAGACGTCAGAGAGCACGCCGTTCGCGACGGTGTACCAGATCTTGGACGTCGTGTTGCGCGCCGTACCGAGGCAGTCTTTGCGGGCCTGGTCGAAGTGGCTGAGAGCGCCCGGGCCGCCTGGCGCCGAGGTGGCCGGCGGGTCGGTCGCGGGAAGAGCCGACGCGGTGCCGGTGAGCGCGCCACCGACGAGTGCGAATCCGGCGGCGGTGGCAATGAAGGTGCGCAAGCGACGGACCATGGCAGGCCTCTCTTCGCGTCTCGCCCAAGCCCCTCGCATTGGGACGACGAGGCACGCTATGGCGCGTGGCGATCAGCTGTAAAGAGCTGCAGCCGGAGCCAGTCGGCCAGATCGGCGATCTCTTGGTCGACCGCGGTCACCATGGCCTTGCTGAACGGCACGTCCTGATGGATGGCGTTGACGCGGAAGACGCCGGCCTTTCGATCCGCGGCGCCGTCGAGTTTTCCGACCAGGCGGTCGCCATGCAGGATCGGCAGCGCGTAGTAACCCCAACGCCGCTTCGCCACCGGCTTGTACATCTCAAGCTGATAATCGAACTCGAAGAGTTCGAGCATCCGCACCCGGTCGTACACCAGCCGGTCGATCGGCGAGAGCAACGCGGTCCGCCCGTTGAAGCACTCGCCGTCGAGGTAGACCGGGTCAACTCGCCACTCACCTTTCACGCCGTCGACAACCGCCGGTTCGCCGGTCTCGCCGACGTCCATCGGCTCGATCGGCATCTGCGTCCGGCGCGCCCGCGCGATGCCGAGTGAGCGCAGGCGCAGTTCGTCGCGCATGCGACGCGCCTCGTCGGACGGCGGGATCGGATCGTCGGGGTAGACCCGCTCGGCAAGATCCCAGAGCCGTTCGCCCCCGCGCCGCCCGGACACCGCCACCTCGCCGCGCAGCACCATCAGCTCCAGCAGCTGGCTGACGTTGCGGTTGTTGGTCCACCCCGTGGATTTCCACGGCACGGCGCAGGTGTCCGGCAGGTCACGGGTCAGCTGCGGGCCGGCCATCTCGAGCCGGCGCAAGATGTCGCGCCGACACGCGTCGTTGGCGAGCACCCAGCCGTTGTGCGACTTCCGCCACCCGGTGAGCTTTTCGCCGCGTTTCCACTCCGCCATGTCGGCGCGGTACAGCGCGACGTCCTCGCTCGGCCTGATCACGCCGCGCAGCTCGAGCAACACCCGATTCTCCAGCAACACGTGCAGCTCTTCCGGCTCATACCGGGAGCCGAGCCGGCTCCACAACACCAGATCGGCGCTCGGCGCCACCGCGGCGGTCGGCTCGATGTCGAGCAGGGTCAGCTGCCGGACGACGTCGAGCAGTCGCGTCGGCCGCGGGCTGTCGAGCAACTGCGCGCGGATCGCTATCTGACGCGCGTCGGCTCGCGAGAGCTGATGGGTGCGCACCCGGGCAAGGCTATCGAGCTTGACCTGGAACACATTTCGTGAGATAAATCCGAGCATCAAAATAGCCCGTCAAGTTGGGATGCGAGTCGAGTGACCCCCCGCCGCTACCAGATGCGCGCCCGCGCCGACGCCGTCGACGAGACCCGCCGGCGGATCGTGCACACGGCCATCAACCTGTTCGCCGAGCGGACCGCCGCCGCGACGAGCATGGAAGACATCGCGCGCGCCGCGCGAGTGTCGACGCCCACGGTGTACCGCCACTTCGGCGACTTCGACGCGCTCGCGCAGGCTTGCGCAGAGACGGCCTTCGCGATTTCTGAAGTCCCAACGCCTGAAGTCGCCGCCGCCCAGTTCGCTGGATTGCCGACCATCGAGGAGAAGCTGCGGCAGTTCATCGAGATCTCCTGCCACTGCTACGACCGCGCCGCCCAATGGTTGTCCGCTGAGCGACGCGAGCGTCATCTCCCCGCGTTCGCCCGCACTCTCGCCCGCGAGGAACAGGCGCTCGACGCCATCGTGCGTGGCTTGCTGGCAGGGTCCACCACGAACGCGTCGACGATCGGCGTGGTGAAGGCGCTCGTCGACTTTCCGTTCTGGCAGTCGCTGATGTCCGCGGGAGTCTCGTCTCGACAGATTCCGGCCGTCGTCCATGCGCTTGTTCTCAACCGGCTCGCAGCCGATCGCGCTCCCTCCCGCCTCAAGAAAGGACCAAGCGATGCCCGAAACCGCAGTGACCGGACTCGTGCTTCCGCCTCCAAGCGGTGAGAATCTCTGGCATCTCGACACCTGGTGGAGCTTCAAGATCCCCGAGGCGGCGACCAACGGCGTGTTCTCACTAGCGGAGCAGTTGTTGCCGAAGGGCTCCGCCCCTCCGGTGCACCGGCACACCCGCGAAGACGAGGCCTGGATCGTCCTTGACGGCGAGGTGACCTTCTTTTTGGACGACGAGCAGCAGTTGGTGGGCGCTGGAACCTACGTGTACGGCCCGCGCGGACGAGCGCACACCTTCCGGGTGGAGTCACCGACGGCGCGGCTGGCGACGTTGTTGATCCCGGGCACGGCCGAGCGGTTCTTCCACGCGACCGGCCGGCCCGCCGCCGCGCCGGAGCTGCCGCCGCCGATGGCGCCCGATCTCGACAAACTGCTGGCCGGCATGGCGGAGCACGGGATCGAGTTCATCGCGCCGCCGCCGCACGGCTAGCGGCTAAACGTTGAAGCGGAATTCCACGACGTCGCCGTCGGCCATCACGTAGTCCTTGCCTTCGATGCGCACCTTGCCTCGAGCCTTCGCTTCGGCCATCGAACCGGCCTCGATCAGGTCGTCGTAGTGGACCACC
>DASVDW010000020.1:0-34988 GCA_036380925.1 Acidothermaceae bacterium | reverse complement strand
TACTTTCCGAAGGGCACTGATCTATCCAGGTGGTCCGCCGACGACCTTGCCGCCGTCGCGCTCGCCCTCAACAACCGGCCTCGCAAGGTCCTCGACTGGCGCACTCCCGCCGAAGTATTCGACGACCAGCTACGCTCACTTCAACAACCCGGTGTTGCAACGACCGGTTGAACTCACGCAATTCACCAGCGTGCATTTAGCCGAGACCCTCGCCCTCGATGGGATCGCCGCGTCGATCGGGACGATCGGGGACGCGTTCGACAACGCGCTGGCCGAGTCGACCATCGGGCTGTTCAAGAACGAGGCCATCCGCGACGACTCGCCGTTTCGCAATGGCCCGCTGCGCCAACTCGACGACGTCGAATGGGTCAGCTCCGAATGGGTCGACTGGTACAACACCGAACGCCTGCACAGCCGGCTCGGCGACATCCCGCCTGACGAATACGAGGCCGCCTACTACGCTCAGCTCAACCCGGAAGCCGAGAAGGCCCTGGCACCCATATAGGAGCGGCAAAGAACCGGGGACGGTTCAATCTTCTTCGGCATGACGTGCATCCTTCCAACTCAAAAGGATGCGGCATCAAACCTGGGGCGCTTCAACCTCGACGGCAAACTCACCATCCGCTACGCCGGCCAAATCCGACACCTCGGCGTCGGACGCCGCTTCGCCGGCGCCCGCGTCCGAATGCTCGTCAACGACCGCGAAATCCGAGTGCTCAACCTCGCCGGACAACTCCTCGGCGACTACACGATCAACCCGAACCGCAACTACCAAACCCGCAACAAGACCTAACCTTGTCCGGGATGTCCTGCGACAGGAGTCCACGATGTCCTGCGACATCACATAAGTGGAGCTAAGGGGACTCGAACCCCTGACCCCTTGTCTGCCAGACAAGTGCTCTACCAGCTGAGCTATAGCCCCGACGCCCACAGTTGCGAGGGCGGCGAACGCGGAGCAGTCTAGCGGACCACTGACGGTGATCTCCGCCGAGCGGCCACCGGCTAAACGTCGTCGCCGACCACCGGTTCCGGCAGCGTGCCGGCGTTGTGCTCCGCCAGCCGCCAGCCGCGCGGCGTCTCGCGGACGATCGACCAGCTGCAGTTGGCCAGCGACCCCAACGAACGCCAAGAAGACGTGGGCAAGCCGATCAGCGACGCGATCACCGCGCGCCCGCAGGCGCCGTGCGTCGCCACCACCAGCGTCTCCCCCGCCGACACGCCGGCGAGCGCCTCGGACACCGCCTCGAACGCCCGCGCCCCCACCTCGACCAGCGACTCGCCGCCCCCGCGTCGTCCTTCGCCGCCGTCGGCCCACTCGGCCGCCTCGGCCGGAAAGCGCTCCGACACCTCGGCGAAGGTCAGCCCCGACCACGAGCCGACGTCGATCTCGCGCAGCCGCTTGTCCAGGGCCACCGGCAGCCCGGTCACCGACGCCAGCGCGTCTGCCGTCTCACGCGCTCGCGTCAAGTCCGACGAGATGATCGCGGACGGCGACAACGCGGCGAGCAGCCGAGCGGCGCGCGCCGCTTGCGCGCGCCCCACGTCGTCCAACTCGATGTCGAGCTGGCCTTGGAATCGGTAACCCGCGTTCCACGCGGTCTGGCCGTGTCTCCAGACGACGACGCGCCGCGGCGAGAAGCCGGCCACCGACGAACGCCTTAGGAGCCGCTCGCGACGGCCGATTCAGCGTCGTCGTCGAATTCGTGCCGACGACCGTTCGACGCCGTCGCCTCGGCCGGCAGGGCGATGACCGGGCAGTCCTTCCACAGCCGCTCGAGCGCGTAAAACACCCGCTCCTCGGCGTGCTGCACGTGCACCACGATGTCGCCGTAGTCGAGCAACACCCAGCGGCCCTCTTGCTGGCCTTCGCGACGCACCGGTTTCGCGTCAAGGGCGCGCAGCCGCTCCTCGATCTCGTCGACGATCGCCTTGACCTGCCGGTCGTTCGGGGCGGAGGCGAGCACGAACGCGTCGGTGATGGCAAGCCGATCGCTGACGTCGAACGCCTCGATGTGTTGGCCAAGTTTGTCGGCGGCGGCGAGCGCCGCTGCGGTCACGAGTTCGACTGCTCGAGGCGATGCGGTCATGCGGCCATACCTTGGGTGCGCTCCTGTCCGGCCACACGTGCGGCGGCCGCTGCTCCCATGGTCTCACCCACGACGCGCAGGCGCCTCCATTAAGGCTTGTAGTCGGCCCCGAGCAAGACGATCACGTCGGCCACCCGGACGCTTTGCTGCGAAACCCGCACGTCGGACGTCGGCAGCCCCAGCGCCTTGGCGACCGCGTTTCCCTTGGCGATGTCGGCCGCGCTGGTGCCGGAGATCAGCACCACGGACGGCGCGGTCGCGTTCGGCATCCCTGGCGCGTTTTGCCCGGGGAGGTAGACGAACCCGGCGTTGACCAGCTTCGCCCGCGTGGTCTCGCCGATGCCCGGCGTGCCGACCTGGTTCTCGATCATCACCCGGTTGCCGGTGCCTTTGCGGCTGAGCGGGATGGATTGGGCGAACTGCTGCTGCACCAGCGCCTGCGTCTTCGCGGTGTCGAGGCTGAACGCGTTTTGGTCGTCGCCGGTGTCGAGCCGGGTCACCGGCAGCACCGTGTCGTAGGTCGAGTTCGCCGCGGTGTCGGCGGCAAGCCCGGCGAGCACGTCGGCGAGCCGCGTCGTCGCCACGGACGACGTGGAGCCAGTGCCGAGTCCGGTGATCAGGGCGCCGATCTCCGCCGGTTGCTTCGGCAACTGCGCGAGCACCGCGCTCAAGACCGCGTCGAAGCGGGCCAGCCGCAGCTGCTCGGTCTCACCTGAGGCGAGGAACGACGCGTACGCGACCGCGGCCACGCCGTTGAGCTTCTGGTCGCCGGCCGCGACGACGATCGTGGTCGTGCCGTTCGGGCCGGGCTTGGTGACGTCGCGATCGACCGTCACGGTGACGCCCCCGACCTTGTCGACCAGCGCCGCCATTCCCCTCTGGGTCAACACCCATGACGCGTCGACGGACACGCCCATCAGGTCGGACAGCGTGGCGCGGGTCGCATTGGGCTGGTTGAGCGTGAGCGCCTGACCAAACGGCATCGGGCCGAAGCCGGGCACCTGCGCGATGACCGCCGCCGGCACCAACACCACGGCGCCGGACTTCTCCGCGGTGTCGTGCGCCAGCAGCGCGCTGTCGACCGCCTCGCCAAGCGTTCCCTTGAGCTGCAGCAGCACGGTGGTCTGCGTTCGTCCGTCGGGGCCCACTTGGGCGCCGTGGTGGGCTGAGCTGCCCCCGCCACCCACCGCCCAGACGATCAACCCGATCACAACGGCGGCGGCTGCCCCGACCAGCGCGCGCTTGCGCTGTTGCTGGCGCTTCTCCTCGCGGGCGGCGCGACGGATGCCCCGGCCGCCGGGGAGGATCAGGTCCACCCCGGGCGCGGCGCGGGTGGCCGTCGCGGTCACGGACGACGTCGCGGGCCCTTGCGGTTCCGGCGCATGCGCCGGCCGGTCCAGGGTCGCCGTGCGCCCGGAGCCGTGGCCGCTCTCGCTGAGCGCCAATAGCTTCGAGATCGCGTCCGCGCTCGTCGCGCCCGCGTGCCGCGGCTGGCCGCGGTCGGCGTGGCGCTCCGCCCTGCGCCCGCGCGGCGCTTCGCCGTCCGAGGGCGCGGCGGGTGTCGCCGTGGGCAGCGCGACGACGCGTCGACGTCCGTGCTTGCCGCTCACGACTCGGCCCGCCGGGCGGCGGGCTCGTGGTAGAGGCCGCGCTTGGAGATGTACTGAACGATTCCGTCTGGCACGAGATACCAGATCGGCTCGTTTCGGCCAACTCTTTCGCGACATTCGGTGGAAGATATGGCAAGTGCAGGAATTTCGATGAGACTGACTGCCTCATCGGGTAGGCCGGATGGCCCATCCAGGACGTGTCCCGGCCTGGTGCAACCGACAAAATGAGCTAGTTCAGTCAATTTGTCGGCATTGCTCCAGGTCATGATCTGGGCCAGCGCGTCGGCGCCGGTGATGAAGAACACCTCGGGGTCCTCGAAGCCGTCCTTGGCTAGTTCTTGGCGCAGCAAGGTGAGCGTGTCGACCGTGTAGGTGGGGCCCGGCCGGTCTATGTCGACCCGGCTCACCGTGAACCGCGGATTCGACGCGGTGGCGATCACCGTCATCAGGTAGCGGTCTTCGCGCGGCGACACCGCCCGATCCGACTTCTGCCAAGGTTCGCCGGTCGGCACGAAGATCACTTCGTCCAGGTTGAACTGGCTGGCCACCTCGCTGGCCGCCACCAAGTGGCCGTGATGGATCGGGTCGAAGGTGCCGCCCATCACGCCGATGCGCCGCCGGCTCATGACGGTGACGTTACTCGAATCGCCGACGTCGATCGCGGAAGCGGCGCGCACCCGCACGCGGTCGCGCGAACGGCGCCAGGCCGATGAGCGCGGCTAGCGGACCTGGCCGTCGCCGACCACGACGTACTTGGTCGAGGTCAGCTCGGGCAGTCCCATCGGGCCGCGCGCGTGCAGCTTCTGCGTGGAGATGCCGATCTCCGCGCCGAAGCCGAACTCGCCGCCGTCGACGAACCGGGTCGAGGCGTTGACCAAAACCGCGGCCGCGTCGACCTCCGCGACGAAGCGCCGGGCCGACTCCTGCGACCGGGTGACGATCGCCTCGCTGTGCCCGGTGCCGTGCGCCCTGATGTGCTCGATGGCGGCGTCTAGGGAGGGCACCACCGCGGCCGCGATGTCGAGCGAGAGGTACTCGGTGTCCCAGTCGTCGGGCGTCGCGGCCACCACCGCCGGGTCGACCCGGGCCACCCGCTGGTCGCCGTGCACCGTGACGCCGGCTTCGCGCAACGCCGACAACGCCAACGGCAAGAAGGTGTCGGCGACATCGACGTGCACCAGCAGCGTCTCGGCCGCGTTGCACACGCTCGGCCGAGAAACCTTCGCGTTCAGCAACACCGCCAGGGCTTTGTCGAAATCCGCGTCTGCGTCGACGAAGACATGGCAGTTGCCGACACCGGTCTCAATCACCGGCACGGTCGACTCGTCGACCACGCTGCGGATCAGCGACGCGCCACCGCGCGGAATCAGCACGTCGACCAATCCGCGCGCCCGCATGAGATGCTTCGCCGCCTCATGCCCGGCGCCCGACACCAGCTGCACCGCGTCGGCCGGCAAGCCCACCGACGCGACCGCGTCGCGCAGCACCGCCACCAGCGCCTCGTTCGACGACAGCGCGGACGACGAGCCGCGCAGCAGCGCGGCGTTGCCGCTCTTTAAGCACAACGCCGCGGCGTCGACCGTGACGTTGGGCCGGCCCTCGTAGATGATGCCGACAACGCCGAACGGCACCCGCACCTGGCGCAATTCGAGTCCGTTCGGCAGCACGCTGCCGCGCACGATCTCGCCCACCGGGTCGGGCAGCCCGGCGGTCTTGCGCACGTCAGCCGCGATCGCGGCAACGCGCGCCTCGTCGAGCCGCAGCCGATCCAGATAGGCGGACGTCGCGCCGCCTTCGGAAGCGCGCTCGACGTCCGCGCTGTTGGCTTTCAGGACCTCGTCGGTGCGCGCCACGAGCGCGTCGGCCATCGCGAGCAGTGCGGCGTCCTTGGTTTTGCGCTGCGTGGTGGCCAACGCCTGCGCGGCGGCGCGGGCTCGGCGGGCGACGGCCAAGACCTCGGCGGAATCGTCATCAGACACGCACCCAGGATACGGCGGCGCCACCTCGGTCACAGCTTGAGATCGAGGCGACGCAGCAGCTGGGCGTTGAGCGCGACGACAACAGTGCTGAGCGACATGAGCATCGCGCCGACCTCCATCGGCAACACGAATCCCACGGGAGCCAGCACGCCGGCCGCGAGTGGCACCGCGAACAAGTTGTAACCGGCGGCCCACCACAGGTTCTGCTTCATCTTGCGATAGCCGGCGCGCGAAAGCCGAATGACCGAGAGCACCGAACGCGGGTCGTCGGAGGCGAGGATGACCCCGGCCGACGCGATCGCGACGTCGGTGCCAGCCCCGATCGCGATGCCGACATCGGCTCGGGCCAGCGCCGGAGCGTCGTTCACGCCGTCACCGACCATCGCCACGGTGCGCCCCTGCTCTTGCAGGGACGCGACCTTGTCGCTCTTGTGCTCCGGCCGCACCCCGGCGAAGACCCGCTCGATGGACAGGTCGGCCGCCACCGCGCGCGCCACCGGCTCGGCGTCGCCGGTGATCATCACCACGTCGACGCCCTGCCGGCGCAGCGCCTCAACGGCTTGGCGCGACTCCGGACGCACCTCGTCCGCCACCCCGAGCGCCCCGACGATCTGCCCGTCGACCAGGACGTGCAGCACCGTCGACCCTGATCGCGCCCAGGCTTCGGCGTCCGGCAACGGGAGCAAGTCGTGCTCGGCGAGCAAATACGGACCTCCGACCGCGACGGCGCGGCCACCGACCGTCGCGGTGACGCCGACGGCGGGCGAGGCTCGAAACGCGGAGGCGGCGGGAACCGTCAACCGACGTTCTCCCGCGGCCGCGACAATCGCTTTGGCGAGTGGATGCTCGCTGTCCGACTCCGCGGCGGCCGCCAACGCGAGCACCTCGTCGTCCGACATGCCCTTCGACGCGACGTGGGTCACCGCCGGCTCCCCGCGGGTCAAGGTGCCGGTCTTGTCGAACAACACGGTGTCGATCGTTCGCATCCGCTCGAGCGCCGCGCGATCCTTCACCAAGACGCCGCCTCGCGCGGCCCGCTCGGTCGAGATCGAGACAACCAGAGGGATCGCCAAGCCCAACGCGTGCGGGCAGGCGATGACGAGCACGGTGATGACTCGCACCAGCGCGCCGTCCGCAGCCCCCAGCAGCGACCACACGGCGGCAGTGATCGCCGCCGCGCCGACCGCGAACCAAAACAGCCAGCCGGCCGCCTTGTCGGCGAGCAGTTGGGCACGCGTCGAGGACGACTGGGCTTCGGCGACCAACCGCTCGATGCCGGCCAGCGCGGTGTCGGCGCCGACCGCGGTCACCCGCGCCCGAATCGCAGTGTCGGTGCTCACGGTGCCCGCCACGACGGGCGCACCGAGCCCGCGCCGAACCGGTCGCGACTCCCCCGTGATCATCGACTCGTCCATCTCGGCGACGCCGTCGACGATGTGCCCGTCCGCGGGCACGCGCCCGCCCGGCCGCACGATGAAGACGTCGCCGACCGCGAGCTGCGCCGGGCTCACCCGGATGACGCGATCATCGACGACCTGCTCGGCCTCGTCGGGCAACAGCGCGGCGAGTGAGTCGAGGGCGGACGACGTTCGCGCCAGCGAGCGCATCTCCAACCAGTGACCCAGCAGCATGATCACGATCAGCAGGGCCAGCTCCCACCAGAAGTCCAACTCCTTGGAAATCAGGCCGAGGCTGGCGCCCCACGACGCGCCGAACGCGACGGTGATCGCCATGGCGATCAGCAACATCATGCCCGGCTGGCGGGCCCGGACTTCGCCGAGCGCGCCGACCAGGAACGGCCGCCCGCCCCACGCGTACATCACCGTGCCGAGCACCGGCGCGACCGCCGCCAAGCCGGGAACGTCGGGCAAGGAGTAGCCCACGATCGAGGCGAACATCTCGCTGAGAAACACCGTCGGCGCCGCGAAGACCGCCATGATCCAAAAGAGCCGGCGGAACATCGCGACGTGGTCGCCTTGCAGGCCGTGACCGCCGTGGCCGTGTCGGCGGTGCTGGCCGGGACCGCCGTGGTCGTGGCCGATCCCGTGGTCGGCGTCAGTCCGAGGCGCGGCCGCGCTGCGCGGGTCGGCGACCGTCGGACCATGGGCATGCGCGCCGGCGCCCGCGTGCGGGATTCCTTGCCCATGTGTCCGAGCCGAGGGCCGCGTCATCTCAGGGGTCCGTTCGCTGGGGTGGATGGTGCACGCATACCCCCAAGGGGTATAGGTCCGCCAACCATGCGCCAGCGATGGGCATTCCCAGAAAAAGACCGGCCAGCGACTAGAAGGGCCGCCAGCCGCCAGCCGGCACCACAAGCGAATCGGCGCCGCGACGCTGGAAGACCTGCCGGTCGACGACCTCCACGCCGAGCACATGCCACGGCGGCAGGCCGGCGCTGCCGCGATGCTCACCCCACAGCCGCAGCGCAAGCGCGGCCGCGTCGGCGCACTCGGGCGCCTCCTCCCAATAGCGCACCTCGGCCCGGTCGACGCCGTACCGGCCCGACAACAAGAACGGCTGCTCACCGGAGAGCCGCTCGAGCGCGGCCTTCACCAAGGTGGCCTCCATCGGCTCGCCGCCGACGGTCAGCGTCACGTGCCACAGCTTGGCGTGTGGGCTGGGGTGCGCTCCGGGGCCGAACGCGCGCGCGGCGCCGGTCGAGCCGGAGTCACGCGGAGGTGCGCTCACGTCGCCTCCCGAACCGATTTGGCCCCGATCCAGTTGGACGACCACCGCGGCGGGCGCCCGTTCATTTGGACGTAGGTGCCTAGTTGACCAGCTATCCGGCTCGCGCCGCAGGCTTTTTGCTCGAACTGTGGGTAACCGCGAACCCGTGGTGCCCCGTCAGCGGCGTCGCAACACCACGAGATCGTCCCGATGCACGACCTCGCGCCGGTAGGCCGCGCCGAGCGCGGCGGCGAGCTCCCGGGTCGAGCGCCCAAGCAGACCGGGCAACTCGGCGGCGTCGTAGTTGACCAGCCCGCGCGCGACGCTGCGCCCGGCCTCGTCCACCAGGTCGACCGGGTCGCCAGCCCCGAAGTCGCCCTCGACCGCGGTGATGCCGGCGGGAAGCAACGACAGCCGGCGCTCGACGACCGCCTTGACCGCGCCGGCGTCCAGCCGCAACTTGCCTCGAGGGCTCGACGCGTGCGCGAGCCAGAGCAGCCGGGCGGCTATTCGACGGCCGGTCGGGTGAAACAGCGTCCCGACCGGTTCGCCGGCCAGCGCGGCCGACGCCTGCGAAGCAGCGGCCAGCACCACCGGGATTCCGGCGTTGGTGGCGATCCGAGCGGCCTCGATCTTGGTGACCATGCCGCCGGTGCCGAGCCCCGCCTTGCCGACGCCGCCGAGGTCGATGTCGGCCAGGTCGGCGTCTCCGCGCACCTCGTCGAGCCGGCGGGAGCCGGGTCGGTTGGGCGGCGCGGTGTAGAGCGCGTCGACGTCCGACAGCAAGACCAGCAGGTCGGCGCGCACCAGGTGGGCGACCAGCGCGGCCAGCCGATCGTTGTCGCCGAACCGCAGCTCCTCGGTGACGACGGTGTCGTTCTCGTTGACGATCGGGACGACGCCGAGCTCGAGCAGCCGGTGCAGCGTGCGCTCGGCGTTGATGTAGTGGCCACGCCGGATCACGTCGTCGGAGGTGAGCAAGATCTGCCCGACCCGCGAGCCGTGCCCGCCGAACGCCCGGCTGTAGGCCTCGATCAGCAGACCCTGCCCGACGCTGGCCGCCGCCTGCTGGGTGGCCAGATCGCGCGGACGACGGGCCAGGCCGAGCGGGCGGATGCCGGTCGCGATGGCGCCCGACGACACCAACACGCATGCCGCGCCCTCGTCGCGTCGGGCGACCAGGGCGGCCGCCAGACGCTCGACGTTGGCCTCGTCGACCCCGCCCTGCGGTCTGGTCACCGAGGACGACCCGATCTTGACGACCACCTTGCGGGCGGCCGTCACCACATCGCGCATGCCCACGGCCGGTGACTCTAGCGGCCGTCGAGGCGCGCGTCGGTGCCGCGCGGCCCGATGCGATGCTCCGCACCGGACAAGATCCCAGGCTCGAAGTCGAAGCTGACGTCCCCGACCACGACCTCGTCGCCGGGTTGCGCGCCGGCCTTGGCGAGCGCGTCTTCGACGCCGAGCCGGTTCAGCCGGTCGGCGAGGTAGCCCACCGCCTCGTCGTTGCTGAAGTCGGTCTGCTTGATCCAGCGCTCCGGCCGCTCGCCCCGGACGACGTAGCGCTCGCCCTCGCGGGCGACGGTGAAGCCGGCGTCGTCGACCGCCTTCGGCCGAAGCACGACGCGGGTGGCCTCCTCGACCGGCCGCTGCGCGCGGGCCCGCTCGACCAGCTCGGCCATCGCGAACACCAGCTCGCGCAACCCTTCGTGGGTGGCGGTGCTGATCTCAAAAACCTTGAGCCCGCGCGCCTCGATCTCCGGCCGCACGATGCCGGCCAGCTCGCGCGCGTCGGGCACGTCGATCTTGTTGAGCGCCACCAGGCGGGGCCGCTCGTGCAACGGGACGCCGCCGATGTCGGTCTCGTCGTAGGCGGCCAGCTCCGCCTCGATCGCCTCGAAGTCGCTCACCGGGTCGCGGTCGATCTCGGCGTTGGCGCAGTCGATCACGTGCACCAGCGCGGCGCACCGCTCGACGTGGCGGAGGAACTCCAGGCCGAGGCCGCGGCCCTCGCTCGCGCCGCGCACCAGTCCGGGCACGTCGGCCACGGTGAATCGAGTGTCGCCGCCCTCGACCACGCCGAGGTTGGGGATCAGCGTGGTGAACGGGTAGTCGGCGATCTTCGGCTTGGCCGCCGAGAGCGCCGCGACGAGGGACGACTTGCCGGCGTTCGGGAATCCGACGAGCGCGACGTCGGCGACGGTTTTGAGCTCGAGGACGACGTCGACCGCCTCACCGGGCTCGCCAAGCAGCGCGAAGCCGGGCGCCTTGCGCCGGGGCGAGGCGATCGCCGCGTTGCCCAGGCCGCCGCGCCCGCCACGCGCGACGACGTACTTGGCGCCGGCGCCGACGAGGTCGGCGAGCACCGTGCCGTCGTCGGCTTTGACGACCGTGCCGTCGGGCACCGGCAGCACCATGTCGTCACCGTCCGCGCCGTTGCGGTTGCTGCCCTGGCCCGGCTTGCCGGAGGTCGCCCGACGGTGCGGCGCGTGATGGAAGGCCAGCAGCGTCGTGGTGTCGGGGTCGACGACGAGCGCGACGTCGCCGCCGCGGCCGCCGTTGCCGCCGTCCGGCCCGCCCAGGGGCTTGAACTTCTCCCGGCGAATCGAGGCGCAACCGTGCCCGCCGTCGCCAGCGCTGGCATGCAGGACGACGCGGTCGACGAACGACGGCATCGCGCCCTCCCTGACCTCGGCTGAATCGATTGTGCGGACATACGACACGAGGGCGGACCGTTACCGGTACGCCCTCGTCATCATGACTAACTTTTGGCCGCGCCGCGCGGCCATACCCGGCTTTAGCCCTCCGCCGCGACGATCTTGACCACCCGACGACCACGGGCGGTGCCGAACTCGACCGCGCCGGCCGACAGCGCGAACAGCGTGTCGTCCTTGCCGCGACCGACGCCCGCGCCGGGGTGGAAGTGCGTGCCACGCTGCCGGACGATGATCTCGCCGGCGTTGACCTGCTGGCCGCCGAACCGCTTGACGCCGAGCCGCTGCGCGTTTGAGTCACGGCCGTTTCGGCTGGACGACGCGCCCTTCTTGTGTGCCATGCGATGCGGCCCTACTTTCCGGTCTCGATGCCGGTCACCTTCACGCGACTGTGCCGCTGACGGTGGCCCTGCCGCTTGTGGTAGCCGGTCTTGTTCTTGTACTTGTGAATCACGATCTTGGGGCCCTTGGTGTGGTCGACCAGCTCCGCGGTGACCCGCACCTGGCCGAGCGCTTGGGCGTCGGTGGTGACGTTGGCGCCGTCGACGACGAGCAGCGCGGGCAGCGTCAGCGTGGCGCCGGGCTCACCCTCGACCCGGTCGATCTCGACGACGTCGCCGACGGCAACTTTGTGCTGCCGGCCGCCGCTGCGGACGATCGCGTACACCGCGGACTCCTACCTGCTCGAGCTGCTGGGGACCCGGCGCGCGGCCCCGCGACCCAGTCGCGAGGCGAAGACACGCAGGAACGGGCGCAATCTTCGCGCGCCGACGTCCAAGAGTAGCGGAGCGGTGCGGCGAGCGGTCAAACCGGGGCCGACGGGACCGCGGTCAGCCACAATGGCCGCCATGCCCGCTCGCCGGCGCGCCCGCGTCATCCCCGTCGTTCCGCTCCTGCTCGCCGCCGGCCTCGCCGTCTCCTGCACCGCGCACACCGCCGCCGATCAGCTGCCGTCGGGCCCACCGCCGGCGTCGACGTCGGGGCCGGCGTCCACGCCGCCGGAGTCGCCCGCTCCGTCCTCGCCGGCCGCTTCCACGCCGGCCGCTTCGTCACCGGGCGCTTCGTCACCGGGCGCTTCGTCACCGGCCGCTTCGTCGCCCGCGTCGCCGACGGCCGCCGCCGCCCTGCCCCCGCCGCCCACCGGACCGCTTCGCCGGGTCAAGACCATCCTCGGCCACCTCGACCCGAAATCCGTGGTGGCGTCCGGCACCGGGCTGTTCTTCGCGCAGAACATGATGTACCTGCACACGATCAACGTGTACGACCGCGACTACAAGCTGCTGAAGATCATCCCTGACACCGTCCGGCTGGCCGACTTCGGCTACCCGCAGTACCCGGGCAAGTACAAGGGCGCCCCCGTCGAGGCCGCGTTCACCCCCGACGGCGCGAGCGCGTACGTCTCCAACTATTCGATGTACGGAGCCGCGCCGTTCACCCGCGAAGGCTCCGACGTCTGCAAGCCGGCCGACCGTTACCCGAACAGCTTCGTCTACCGGGTCGACACAAAGACGTTGTCGATCGACCAGGTGATCGAGGTCGGCGCGGTGCCGAAGTACGTCGCGGTGACGCCGAACGGCAAGCACGTGCTGGTGTCGAACTGGTGCTCCTACACCGAAAGCGTCATCGACACCGCCACCGGCAAGGAGATCCGGCAGGTTCCGGTTGGCGCGTACCCGCGCGGGATCGCTATCGACCCCTCCAGCAGCACCGCTTACATCGCGGTCATGGGCAGCACGCGGATCGCCGTCCTCGATCTGCGCACGTTCGAGCTCTCGTGGATCGCCGGAGTGGGCTCAGCGCCGCGACACCTGGTCATCAGCCCGGACGGCCATTGGCTGTACGCGACCATCAACGGCGACGGCGTGGTCGACAAGATCGACCTGACGACGCGAAAGGTGGTGCGTCGGGTCGCCACCGGACGCGCGCCGCGCAGCATGGCGATCTCTCCGGACGGCGGGTACTTGTACGTCGTGAACTACATGTCGAACACGATGACGAAGTTGCGAACCAGCGACATGCGGATCGTCCAGACCGTCGCGACGGAGAAGGATCCGATCGGCGTCACCTACGACAACGCGACGCATCACGTGTGGGTGGCCTGCTACAGCGGCGCGCTCATGGTTTTCAGCGACGGCGCCTAGCGGTTCGGAGTTAGGCTGCGTCGCATCGACACGAGTGGGCTGGTCTCCCCCGACGCCGACTCAGCGACCGACCTCGCGAGCCTGGCGGCGCGATTCTCCGCGCAACTGCGCGCCAACGGAGTGCCGACCACGACCGGGCAGGCCATGCGCTTCGCCCGCGCGGCGCAAACCGTCGGGGCAGCGGCACTGACCGATCTTTACTGGTCGGCGCGCATCACGCTGGTGGTCAACCGCGCGGACCTTCCCGTCTTCGACCGGGTGTTCGCGCAGGTGTTTCGCGGGCTGCCCGATCCTGGAGCTCTTGGTGAAAGCCGCGGCGATTCGAACGCGCCCCAGCCAAGGACGCGACGCGCTGACGGCGTCACCACGCGCGGCCGGCAGGAGCAAAGCGGCAGCACCGGTTCGTTCAGTGCCGGGCCAGACGCCGCCTCGGACGACGGAGCGGACGACGAGGCAGCACGTCGTCCGATCGCGATTCCCACCGTCGCCAGCGGCGCCGACCGGCTGGCGAGCGTCGACTTCGGCGAACTCGAATCGCATGAGCTCGCGCAGTTGGCGGTGCTGATGCGCCAACTGCGGCTCACGCCGCCGCTTCGCCGCGGACGACGCAGCCGTCGGCGCGCGGGCGGCGACCGGCTTGATCTGCGGGCCACGTTGCGCCGCGCGCCGCGCACCGGTGGCGACCCGGTGACCCGAATCCATCGACGTCGGGTCGACCGAGCTCGCCGGGTGGTCGTGCTGTGCGACATCTCGGGGTCGATGGAGGCGTATTCGCGGGCGTACGTGCAGTTCTTGCACGCGAACGCCTCGATGCCGAAGGCCGAGGTCTTCACCTTCGCCACCCGGCTGACCCGGCTCACCAAGGAATTGGCCGGCAGCCAACCACAACTGGCGATCAGCCGCGCCGCCGCGACGGCGCCCGACTGGCGGGGGGGCACCCGCATCGGCGCGGCGATCCAGAATTTCCTTGGCGCGCATGGGAGACGTGGAATGGCGCGCGGCGCGGTGGTGGTCATCATCTCCGATGGTTGGGAGCGTGACGACCCGGCGCTGTTGGGCGAGCAGATGGCGCGGCTGCGCCGCCTCGCGCACCGGGTGATCTGGGTGAACCCGCGCAGCGCCGACGTCGGATATCAACCGACCGTCGGGGGCATGGCCGCTGCGCTGCCGCACTGCGACGCGTTCTTGAGCGGGCACAGCCTTTCCGCGCTCGGCGAGGTGGTCGAGGCGATCGCGGCGTCGAGTCGAAGGTCGCGTGCCGCGAGGTCGCCGGTCAGCGACCGGTGAGCCACTCGTCGCGGCAGGATCGCGCGAGCTCGACGTCCTCCCGGTACTTCAACACCGAGCCAAGCGTCGCGTCGACGCCGCCAGAATCGAGGACGTCGACCCCGAGCGCGTCAAGCGCGGCCACCCAGTCGATCGTCTCCGCCACGCCGGGCTGCTTTTGCAGGTCGAGCCGGCGCAACCGATTGACCGCCGAAACCACCTGCGTCACAAGGGAGATCGACGCTTCCGGCACCCGCCGACGAACGATCTGCGCGGCGTGGTCGACGTCCGGGTAGTCGATCCAGTGGTAGAGGCAGCGGCGTTTGAGCGCGTCGTGCAAATCGCGCGTGCGGTTGGACGTCAGCACCACAACCGGCGGGAATTCGGCCGACAGCGTGCCGAGCTCCGGGATCGTCACCGCGCTTTCGGCGAGCAGCTCGAACAGAAACGCCTCGAACTCGTCGTCGGCGCGGTCGACCTCGTCGATGAGCAGCACGGCCGGCCGCGGCCCGCGATGACGCAATGCCTGCAGCAGCGGCCGCTCGATGAGATTCTGCGCGCCGAACAGCGCCTCCTCGCTGATGTCGCGGCCGCTCGCCTCGGCGACTCTGATCTCAAGAAGTTGGCGTGGGTAGTTCCACTCGTAGAGCGCGTCGGACACGTCGATGCCTTCGTAGCACTGCAAGCGGAACAGCGGCGTGTCGATCACCCGCGCGAGGCTCTTCGCCGCCTCGGTTTTTCCGACGCCCGCCTCGCCTTCGAGCAGGATCGGCTGCGGCAAGGTGGCGGCGAGGAAGAGTGCCGTCGCCAAGCCCCGATCGGCGAGGTAGTCGACCGCGGCCAGCCGGTCCTGCAGCGCCTCGACGTCCGCGAACAGGCGGCTCATCGGCTGACGAACGCGGCCGGCTCAGCCAGGAACGCGGCGCGACAGCCGCTCCCGCAAAACCAATAGCGGACGCCGTCGACGTCCGCATGCAGTGTCGCGTCGACGGCCGCCACGGTCATGCCGCACACCAGGTCGATCGCGGACGGCGCAGCCTGCACAGGCGCCGCGGCGGGCGGCTCTTCGTCGTCCGACCGCTCTTGTGCCGCCCGCTCATGCGTGGCGATGATCTCGGCCATGATCGAGACGGCGACGTCTTGTGGCGTGCGCGCGCCGATGTCGATGCCGGCGGGCGTTCGGATGCGCGACTTCTCGTCATCGCTGAGGTCGAGCGCGGCCAGCACCTCGGGACCGCGGCGGCGCGACGCGACCAGCCCGACGTACGCGACGCCGGCGCGAACTCCCGCCGTCAACGGCGCCGCCTCGTCGTCGCCGTGGGACGCGACCACAACGGCGAACGCCGGCTGGGTCGCCGCGCTGAACGCATCCGGCGACGCATCGTCGACGCGGTATCCGAGATAGCGCGCGAGTTCGGCGAAGGCGATCGCGATCGGCGACGTGCCGTGCACAACTATCCGCCGCGCCGGCAGGTTCGGCTCCAGGAAGACCTCCAGGGTTCCGCCTGAAAGACAGGGATTGTGCACGGTCAGCACCCCGCCGATCGCGGTCTGCGGCGTCGAGCCGTCCGTCGGCTCGTCGGGCATGATGCGCAACAGCACCGGCTCGCCGGTCGCCATCGCGGCGAGCGCCTGCGCGCGCACGCTGGCTTGCGCGCAATCGCCGCCGACAAAACCGACCATCGTCCCGTCCGCGTGGACGACGGCATGCGCGCCGGGCTTGGCCGAGGTGGGCCGCTCGGCACGCACCACCGTCGCGAACGCGAACGCGGCGCCGCTGTTGCGCAACTCCTCCGCGTGCGCACGCGGATCTGGCGTGCTCATTCGATCGCGAGATCCGTTCTGAATGGCCGACCCTGCATCGCTCGCCACACCTGCGCGGGCGTGAGCGGCATGTCGGCGTGCCGCACCTGAATCGCGTCGAGGACGGCGTTCACCACCGCCGGCGGCGAGCCGACCGTGGCCGACTCACCGACGCCCTTCAAGCCCTGCGGGTGGTGCGGCGACGGCGTCACCGTCTCGCCCAGCTCCCAGGACGGGCACTCGATGGACGTCGGAAGCAGGTAGTCCATGAACGAGCCGCCGAGGCAGTTGCCGTCCTTGTCGAAGGCGATCACCTGCATCAGCGCCATGCCCACGCCGTCGGCAAGACCGCCGTGCACCTGACCTTCGACAATCATCGGGTTGATCCGCGGCCCGCAGTCGTCGACGGCGATGAATCGACGGATTTTGACCTGTCCCGTTCCGGGATCGACGTCGACGACGCAGATGTACGCGCCGAACGGGAACGTCAAGTTCGGCGGGTCGTAGACGCACTCGGCGTCCAGATGCCCTTCGACCCCTTCTGGCAATTCGACGTTGCCATGGGCGCCGAACGCGATCTCCTGGATGGTCTTGCCCTGCGTCGGGTTTCCCTTGACGTACCAGCGCCCCTTTTCCCATTCCAAGTCGTCCGGTGACGCCTCGATCATCGCCGACGCGATCAGCTTCGCCTTGTCGCGCACCCGCCGCGCCGCCACCGCGACCGCCGCGCCCGACACCGGTGTGGAACGCGATCCGTAGGTGCCAAGGCCGAACGGAGTGTTGTCGGTGTCGCCGTGGATCACCTCGATGTCCTCCGGCGGAATCCCAAGCTCCTCCGCGACGATCTGCGCGAACGTCGTCTCATGACCTTGCCCTTGCGTTTGCACGGAAAGCCGGACGACGGCCTTGCCGGTCGGATGCACCCGCACTTCCGCGCCGTCCGCCATTCCGAGGCCGAGGATGTCCATGTGCTTGCGCGGCCCGGCGCCGACGGTCTCGGTGAAGAACGAGACGCCGATGCCCATCAACTCGCCGCGCGCCCGCTTCTCCGCTTGCTCGCGGCGAAGTTCCTCGTATCCGGCGATGTCCATCGCGAGCCGCAACGCGCGCGGGTACTCGCCGGAGTCATAGACCCATCCGGTCTTGCTCGTGTAGGGGAACTGCTCGGGGCGCAGCAGGTTCTTCATGCGCAACTCGGCGGGGTCGACACCCAATTCGTCAGCCAGGCAGTTCACGAGCCGCTCGACCAGATACACCGCCTCGGTGACGCGGAACGAGCACGCGTACGCCACCCCGCCGGGCGCCTTGTTGGTGTAGACCCCGGTCACCTTGCAATGCGCGGCCTGCAGGTCGTACGAGCCGGTGAACACGTGGAAGAACCCGGCTGGGAACTTGGTCGGTTGCGCGGTGTTGTTGAACGCGCCGTGGTCGGCGAGCACATCGACCCGCAGGCCGAGGATCTTGCCGTCACGGGTGGCCGCGATCTCACCGTGCATGTGATAGTCGCGGGCGAAGCTCGTCGACATCAGGTTCTCCGAGCGGTCCTCCATCCACTTAACCGGTTTGCCGGTGAGGATGGAACCGACGACCGCGCAGACATAGCCGGGATAGATGCCGACCTTGTTGCCGAAGCCGCCGCCGATGTCCGGGCTGATCACCTGGATCTTGTGCTCCGGCAAACCCGCGACCAGCGCGTAGAGCGTGCGGTGCGCGTGCGGGGCCTGCGAGGTGCACCAGATCACCAACTTGCCCGTGACGCGATCCATGTGCGCGACGGCGCCACAGGTCTCCATCGGGGCCGGGTGCACCCGCGGGTAAAGCATGTTTTGGCTGACGATCACTTCCGCGTTCGCGAACACCTCGTCGGTCGCGGCGGCGTCGCCAGACTCCCAGTCGAAAATGTGGTTGTCGGTCTTGCCCTCGATGTCGTCGCGGATCACGGCGGCGCCGGGCTCGAGCGCCGCCCGCGCGTCCATGACCGGGTCCAGCGGCTCGTATTCGACGTCGATGAGCTCCAGCGCGTCGCGCGCCGCGTACCTGTCCTCGGCGACGACGAAGGCGACCTCCTGCCCTTGATAACGCACCTTGTCGGTGGCAAGGACGGCGAGCACGTCGTGAGAGAGCGACGGTATCCAAGCCAGTTTCAACGACTCCAACGTCTTGCCGGTGATGACCGCCTTGACCTTCGGGTGCGCCTCAGCGGCCGACGTGTCGATCGAGACGATGCGCGCGTGCGCCAGCGGGCTGCGCAACACCGCGCCATGCAACATGCCCGGCAGTTGCAGATCGTCGACGTAGTGGCCCTGCCCGCGAACGAAGCGGGCGTCTTCTTTGCGCAGCATCCGGCCGAATCCGACAGGGTTGGCTGGACGCTCCTCGACCGCGGTCATGACACGCTCATTTCGTCAGACGTCGCCTGAGCCGGGATCGGACGATGCTCTGCCGCCCATCGAACGGCTTTCACGATGTTCTTGTAGCCCGTGCATCTGCACAGTTGGCCGGAGATCGCCTCGCGGATCTCCGCCTCGCTCGGGTCGGGGTTATGGTCCAGCAGCCAGCGCGCGGTCATCATCATCCCCGGCGTGCAGAAACCGCACTGCAGCCCGTGCTCGCGAACGAATCCTTCCTGCACGGGGTCGAGCACCGTTCCCTGCTCGAGGTCTTCGACCGTGCGCACGCTGTGCCCGTGCGCCATCGCCGCCAGCACCGTGCAGCTCTTCACCGGCTCGCCGTCCAACCACAGCACGCACGTGCCACAGTTGGATGTGTCACATCCCCAGTGGGTGCCGGTGAGACCGAGTTCGTCGCGCACGAAGTGCACGAGCAGCATGCGAGGCTCCACGTCGCGCGTGACTTCCTCGCCGTTCACCGTCATCGTCACCTGCATCGCTCAGCCCTCCAGTCCGGTGGCACGGGCGGCGGCGCGCCGCAACGCGCGAATCGTCAGCTCACCGACGAGATGACGCTTGTAATCCTCAGGACCGCGCTGATCAGAGACCGGGTTCGCGTGCTGCGCGGCCAGCTCACTCGCCGTCCGAAAGACCTCTTCGGACGGCGTCGCGCCGACGAGCGACGCCTCGGCCTCCGCCGCTCTGAAGTGATTGGCGCCGACAGCGGCGAGGCCGATCCCCGCTTGCGCGATGCGGCCATCGTTCAACCACAGGCACGCTCCGGCGGCGGTCACCGCCCAGTCGCCGACCCGGCGTTCCACCTTCTCGTACGCGCTGCCGCTGCCAGGTCTGATCGCCACCCTCAGCTCCACCAGGATTTCCGCCGGGCCGACGGCCGTCGAGTACGGACCTTGGAAGAAGTCGTCCATCGGCACCGTGCGGGCGCCCGCCGCGGATCTAATGACGGCTTTCGCCTGCACCGCGGCGAAAACGGCGGAGAGATCTTCCGACGGGTCGGCCTGACACAGCGACCCTCCCACCGTGCCGCGACTGCGCACGATCGGGTCGGCGATCACCCGTTCGGCATCGCGCATGATCGGGAAATGCTCTGCGACCAAAGGAGAACTCAGCAAGTCGCGATGCCGGGTCATCGCCCCGACGCACAACTCGTTTTGCTCGAGTCGCAGGTAGCTCAGATCGGCCAGATCGTTGATGTCGATGAGCACGGTCGGACGAGCGAGTCGAAGCTTCATCATCGGCAGCAGGCTGTGGCCACCCGCGATCAATCGCGATTCTGGACCGTGCCGCTCCAGCAGACTCAACGCGTCGTCGACGCTGGTTGCTCGCTCGTACTCGACCGGTGCGGGAACCTGCATACGCCCGCCCCTTTCCGTGACCCGGCAGATCTGCTGAGGGTCAGCGACGGTTAGCCCCGTGAGCGCACCTTGACGGCAGCGCGCCGCGGGGTCAATGTCGAGTTCAGCAAATGGTTAACCCGCGGAGGCGGTGTAGGTGACCCTCACCCAACTCAAGGTTTTCTTGGCGGTCGCTCGCACCGGTTCGGTGAAGGCGGCGGCCAGCTCGCTCGGGGTGACGGAGCCGGCCGTCTCCGGCGCGGTGGCCGTGTTGCGCAAAGAACTCGGCGACCCGCTGTTTCTGCGCAGCGGCGGCGGGATCGAGCTCACGCCGGGCGGTCGGCGGTTGGCCGCCACGGCGGCGGAGATGCTGGGGCTTGCCGCGCAAACCCGCCGCACGCTCGGCGACGCGGACACCACCCGGCTGACGGTCGCGGCGACCCCGATGGTCGCCGAGGACGTCGTCCCATGGCTGCTCGACGCGTTCACCGCCCGTCAGTCAGGACTCGAGACCGGCACACTCGCGGTTTCGCCGTCCGCCTTCGTCGAGTTGCTACGTGATCGACGCGCCGACGTCGCGCTCGGTCCTCGGCCACCCACCGGCGGCAGTCCACCGATCCAGTCCGTCCCGTTTCTGCGCTTCTCTCTCGCCGTGGTGGCCTCGCCCGAGCGCGCACGACGTCTCGGCGCTCACGTCAACGCCGCGCAGCTGGCCAACCAACCGTGGCTGCTCGGCCCGTCAGGAGCCGACCGCGGCACGCTGACCGGTGACTTCCTCGCCGCGCTCGCGGTCAACCCAACCCGGGTCTCGATCTATCCGAGCAGCGCGACCGCGCTGCAACTCGTCGGCGAAGGGGAAGGTCTGACGTTGAGCTTCCGGCACACGGTGCGCGCCGAACTCGGGCGGGGCGGCCTGGTGGCGCTCGACGTCGCGACGCCCACCCCGAGCGGCCTGCTTTACGCCAGCACGCTCGGCGCGGACCGCTGCTCGCCCGCGGCCGCGGCCCTGTGCCGCTTCATCGCCACCCCGACCGCGACGCAAGCCGTCTTGCTGCACTCGGGAGGTCGCCCCGCCAAGCAGTTCAAGCCGCCGGTCTACGTCACGCTCTGGAGCTGAGCGCGCCGTTCCGGTCGGGAGTTAAGCGATACCTGAAGACGTGATTGACGACGCGCGACTTCTCCCGGAGGCTCGCCAGCAGGCGGTCGGCCAACCGCCGCTTCGCGCACGAGCAAAGGACAGCGCAACGATGGACCTCAACAACGAGTTCGCGGTCGCGCTGCCGGTCGATCGCGCGTGGGAACTGCTCACCGACGTCGAGCGCATCGCGCCCTGCATGCCGGGCGCGCAGCTCACCGGCGTCGAGGGAAAGACCTACACCGGCAAGGTGACGATCAAGCTTGGCCCGGTCACCGCGCAATATGCGGGGACGGCGGCGTTCGAGAGCAAGGACGACGCGGCGCACGTCGCGGTGCTGCGAGCGAGCGGCCGGGACTCCCGCGGGCAGGGGAACGCGAGCGCGCTGATCACCGCGTCGCTCGAACCTCAGGGCGAGCAAACGAAAGTCTCGGTGCACACCGACCTCACGATCACCGGAAAGGTCGCGCAATTCGGCAGGGGGGTGATTCTCGACGTCAGCGCAAAGCTGCTCGACCAATTCGTGCAATGCCTCGAGTCGGCACTGGTGGCGGAGCCCGCGGCTGCGCCACCCGCGGCAGCCGTGGCGGCCGCGGCGGCCCCGGCCCAGGACGCGGAGTTCGGGAGTATGGCCGCGCCGACGGCCCTGCGTGAAAGCAGACCTGCCGAAGTCGCGCCCCTCGACCTGGCCTCGCTCGCGCGCGGCGCGGTGTTGAAGCGGGCGATCCCCGCGGCCGTCGGGTTGGCCGTGATCGTGGCGGTCATCGTTTGGCTTGCCCGCCGGTGACCTCGTGGTGAGCGTCTTTGGCGTGTCGCTCGAAGCGGCGCTCGCGATCGGGTACGGCTGGCTGGCGTTTCGGGTCAGCCGAAACGGGAAGCGCTGGCCCCTGACGAACACGGCAGCCTTCGTCAGCGGCGTCCTGGTGCTCGTGTTCAGCTTGCAGTACGGATTCGCCGCGCACGATGAGATCTTTTGGGTGCACGTCGTCCAACACCTCTTGCTGATGTGCGTGGCGCCGGCGCTGCTCACGCTTGGAGCGCCGTTGATGCTGCTAATACGGGCATTGCGCCGCGACGACGGCCGACGGCTGGTCGGCGTGCTGCGCCACCGTTGGCTGAATTGGATGAACGGCCCCTCGGCCGCGTTGCATCTGCCCGTGCATTACTACGGGATCATGTACGTGTACCTGCTCACACCTGCGTACGGGTTGAGCCAACGCAACGAGCTCTTCCACGAGTTCAGCCACCTGTACGCGATCGGTTGCGGCCTGATGTTCTGGCTACCCGTCCTTGGTCGGCACCCGTCGCGCTGGCGTCCGGCTCGGCGAACGCGAGTTCGGATGGTCGCGAGTGGAATTCCCGCGAGTGTCGTGCTGGCCGCCCTCGTCGCCGCGCTCGCTCCTGTGACCGCCGCGACAGGCGTTCGCGCGACCATCATGGGGGCGTGCGCGTTGGCGATCGGCGGCGTCGCGGCCAGCGTGTTCGGCCTGGCGCTGCTGCGAAGCGCCCCCACACCACGGCCGCGGCCCGCGACGTTTGGTGGCACGACGCGCGGCGCCATGCCGATCCCGGTGACCCGTCGTGCGTGACATCGCCGACAACCTGCTCGCCTGGTGGGAGTCGGGCCAGACCGTCGGCGTCGGCACCGTGGTGGCGACCTTCGACTCGGCGCCTCGCCAACCAGGCGCGGCGATGCTGGTCGCCCCGGACGGAACCGTCGTCGGAAGCGTGTCGGGCGGTTGCGTCGAGGGCGCCGTCTACGAACTCGCGACGTCGGTTGCCGAAGGCGCCCCGCCGACGTTGCAGCGGTACGGCGTGAGCGACGACGACGCGTTCGCCGTCGGGCTCACCTGCGGGGGCGTCATCGACGTCTTCGTCGAGGCGATCTCGCGCGCCTCTTTCGCAGAGCTTGGCGGCGTGATCGCAGATCTGCGCGAGCACCGGCCGGTCGCGGTGGCGACCCTGGTCGACGGCGACGAGGCCCGCCGCGGACGTCGGTTGGTCGTGTGGCCCGACCGGGTCAGCGGCAGCCTCGGCGCCGAAGGGCTCGACGTCGCGGTCACGGACGACGCGCGCGGCATGCTGGCCACCGGGCGAACCGGCATTCGTCGATACGGTCCCGATGGCGAGCGCCGAGTCGACGAGGTCGGGGTCTTCGTCGCCTCATACGCGCCACCGCCCCGGATGATCGTGTTCGGCGCCATCGACTTCGCCGCCGCAGTCGCCCGAATCGGCAAGTTTCTCGGCTATCACGTGACCGTCTGCGACGCGCGGCCGGTGTTCGCCACCAAGAAGCGCTTCCCCGACGCCGACGAGGTGGTGGTCGAGTGGCCCCACAAGTACCTGACCCGCACGGCGACCGACGAGCGGACGGTGGTTTGCGTGCTCACGCACGACCCGAAGTTCGACGGACCGCTGCTTGAGGTCGCGCTGCGCAAACCGGCGGCGTACATCGGCGCGATGGGCTCGCGCCGCACGCATGAGAAACGGCTCGCGCAACTGCGCCAAGCCGGCCTGGCGGACGCCGAGATCGACCGGCTGTCATCGCCCGTCGGCCTTGACCTGGGCGCCCGGACGCCCGAGGAGACCGCGGTGTCGGTCGCCGCCGAGATCATCGCCAACCAGTGGGGCGGCAGCGGGAGGCGGCTGGCCGACCTGACCGCGCGAATCCATCACGACCCCGGCGACGAGCCACGACCGCCAGGCGCCTGAGCCGGGTCCGAGTCACCGGGGAAGGGCGGCCGGTCAGTACGCGTGTGCCAACCGGTAGTGCTCGCGCAGCCGCGCGACGTCAAACGACACGTGCGAGCAACGCTGGCATAGCCACGCGCCCGCCGGGATCACGAGCTGCCAGCGCCTCGCGTCTTCACGGGCGCACAACAACGCGTACGCCCGCGCCGTCTTGCGCCACCATCGACGCAGCCAGCCTGACATGAGTTGACCGTACCTCCGCCCCAAGCCGATCTTGCACGGCCCTGCCTGGGCGCAGACACCGCTTGATCACCTATCGACTGACGTCGGCCTGGTTGAAGCCATCGCGGCGGCGCGTCACCCCGCGTCAGCGGCGCTGGCGCCGGACCGGGCGCCGCCCCGACGCCGTCCGCCTCGACGGGTGCGCGAGCCGTTGGACGAAGCGACGGCGGCGTCGGAGTCGGACGTCGGCTCGCCGTGGCCGTCCGCGGCTGTCTCCGGGGCGGCGTGCCTTCCCCCGGCCGGCGGCGTCGGCTTCGGCGGCGCGGACGGACGCGACGGCCGCTGCTGCACCGGCTCGGTGCGCACGATGACGCCCCGGCCGTTGCAGGTCTCGCAGACCTCGGAGAACGCTTCTAGCAAGCCGGTTCCGACCCGCTTGCGGGTCATCTGCACCAAGCCGAGCGAGGTCACTTCGGCGACCTGATGTTTGGTGCGGTCGCGCCCTAGGCATTCGACAAGCCGCCGCAGCACCAGCTCGCGATTGCTCTCGAGCACCATGTCGATGAAGTCGATGACGATGATGCCGCCGATGTCGCGCAACCTCAGTTGGCGCACGATCTCCTCGGCCGCCTCCAGGTTGTTCTTGGTGACGGTCTCTTCGAGGTTGCCGCCCTTGCCGATGAACCGGCCGGTGTTGACGTCGATCACGATCATGGCCTCGGTGCGGTCGATGATCAGGTAGCCGCCGCTGGGCAGCCACACCTTGCGGTCGAGGGCCTTCGCGATCTGCTCGTCGATGCGGTAGTGGCTGAAGAGGTCTTCGTCCGACGTCCACCGCGACAGCCTCGGCACCAGGTCGGGCGCGACGTGTCCCACGTAGGCCTCGACGGTGTCCCACTCGGACTCCGCCTGCACCACGAGGGAGTTGAAGTCCTCGTTGAAGATGTCGCGGATGACGCGGATGGTGAGGTCGGGCTCGCCGTAGAGCAGCGACGGCGCGTTCCCGGCCTCCGCCTTCCTTTGGATGTCCTCCCACTGCGCGGACAGCCGCGCCACGTCGCGGGCGAGCTCCTCTTCGGAGGCTCCCTCCGCGGCGGTGCGCACGATGACGCCCGCCCCTTCGGGCATGACCTTCTTCAAAATCGACTTCAGCCGGCTGCGCTCGACGTCGGGCAGCTTGCGGCTGATGCCCATCATCGAGCCCTCGGGCACGTAGACGAGGTAGCGACCGGGCAGGCTGACTTGGCTGGTCAACCGGGCGCCCTTGTGCCCGATCGGGTCTTTGGTGACCTGCACCAGCACAGCCTGGCCGGACTTCAGCGCCGACTCGATGCGCCGCGGCTGGCCTTCCATGCCTGACATGTCGAAGTTGACCTCGCCGGCGTACAGGACGGCGTTGCGGCCCTTTCCGATGTCGACGAACGCCGCCTCCATGCCGGGCAGGACGTTTTGCACGCGGCCGAGATAAACGTTGCCGACCATGCGGTTCGCCGAGGCGGTGCTGACGAAGTGCTCGACCAGGATGCCGTCCTCGAGGACGCCGATTTGGGTTCGGTCGTCACGCTGGCGCACCACCATGACGCGCTCGACCGACTCGCGGCGGGCGAGGAACTCCGCCTCGGTGATGACCAGCCCGCGACGGCCCCGGCGGATCTGCTCGCGGCCCTCGCGCCGGCGCTGCTTCTTGGCCTCGAGGCGGGTCGATCCCTTGACGCCCTGAACCCCACCGCGCTCGTCGTGCTCGCGCGGCTCGCGGATCCGGACGACGGTGTTCGGCGGGTCGTCCGCCGCGTGCTCCTCCCCGTCGGCGCCCGAGCCGCGCCGGCGACGGCGGCGCCGACGCCGGCTGGCGCCGCCGTCCGCGTCGTCGTCGTGTGAGTCCCCGGTCTCGGTGGGCGCCTCCTCCGGCGGCGCGGCGAGATCCGCGTCGCTCGCGCGCGGGTGGTCGGCGCTTTCGTCGGTGGTCTCGTGGCCGGTCTGATCGTCGCCGTGCCCGCGCCGGTTGCGCCCGCCCCGGCGGCGGCCGCGACGGGCGCCACCACCGGCCTCGTGGTCACCGGTGTCGGCGGCGGCCGCGGGCTCGGCGGCCGCGGCGATCGCCGCCTCCGGCGCTTGGAACAGCACGGTCGGAATCGTCGCCCCGACCGGATGGGCCGGCTCGCTCCCACCGGCGGGCGCCGCCTTGGCCGCCTGCGCCCGGCCACGAGCCCGCTTCGCGGGAGGTGCGGCTTCTGTGGCTGAGGTCGGCTCCGCGGGCGTGTCCGCGGCAACCCGGTCGGTCGTGGCCTCGGGTGCGGCGGCCGTCTTCTTCGCGGCGCGCTTGCGGGCGGCCTTCTTGGCCGGCGCCGTCGAGTCTGCCGTCGTCTCGGGCGAGACGACGCCCGCTGGGGCGGCGTCCGTTGGGGCGACGTCCGGCGTGGGAACGGCAGCGGGAGGGCGCTCGGTCGCTAAGGCCGCGGTCTTCTTCGCCGGCGGTCGCCGACGCCGGGCCGGCTGGTCGGCCCGCGCAGGGTTGTCGGCTTGCGCAGGGTTGGAGGTGAGGTTGGGTTCGTTGCTGTCGGCTGGCGATTGGCCGCCTGCCGTTGGCTCGTTGTCGAGCATGGCGGTGCCGTCTTCCGTCGGGCCCCCGGGCACCAACCCCGCCGCGAGAGACGCTGGCGGCCGGTTCGGTACCGCACGGGAGCAAATCGTGTGGTCGATCACCGCGACCCGGGGGCGCCGGGCGCGGCGCAAGTCTTAGGCGGCGGCGCGGGCCTGCCGAAGCGCTAGACCGCCGACTCGCCGGCTGCTGCCAGCGAATCCGCGGCGGCGGCCCTGTCGGGCGCCAGCGGATCGGCGAGCCGACCGTTCTCGTCGAGGAGGCCCTGCGCCAGCCGCGTCACCATCGGTGACAGCTGCGGCGGCAGGTCGCTCACTTGGCGAAGCCCGGCCAACACGTCGTCGGGTCGAACGGCGGGTGTGAGATGCCGAACAACCATGTCGAGTATGGCACAGCGGTCCGGTTCGTCCGATTGAGCCACGCCGCCGGTGTCGCCGATCGGTTCGCCGCTCACGGTGAGCGCGACGACCGCGGACCGCGCGTCGAGCGTGCGTCGCCCGTCCTTCAGCAGCCGCTCGACGGGCACGCTTTGCGCAGCCATGAACGTCTCGACCGCCCGGGCGACCGTCGCTGTCGACACGCCGCCGAGCACGACCAGCCAGTGCGACGCGTTGATGCGATCGGCCAGCGGTTCGCCGCCAGGCGCCGGCTCGACCACCTCGACGACGTCGAAGCCGGCCGGCAGCGCGTCGTCCAGCGTCTGGCGGATCTGCGCCGGGTCGCACCGGCGGGTGAGGGAAATCTCGAGGTACTCGGCCTCGCTGGCCGCGCCGGTCGCGGCCGCGCCGAGGTAGGAGATGCGCGGGTGCGGTGAGAAGCCGCCGCTGTAGGCGACCGGCACCGCGGCCCGCCGAACCGCGCGCTCGAACACCCGCTGGAAGTCGCGGTGCGAGGTGAACCGAAGCCGACCGCGCTTCGCGAAATGCACCCGCAGCCGCTGCACGGCCGGCGCGACGTCGCGTGCGTCTGGCTGGCGCTGCGTCCGGGCCATCGTCAGGCGTTCTGGCCGTTGACGACGGTGAGCGGCAGCAACTTGCGACCGGTCGGGCCGGTCTGGATATCGGTGCCCATGGTGTCGCACACGCCGCAGTCGAAGCAGGGGGTCCAGCGGCAGTCTTCGACCTCGACCTCCGACAACGCGTCTTGCCAGTCTTGCCAGAGCCAGTCCTTGTCGAGGCCGGAGTCGAGGTGGTCCCACGGCAGCACTTCCTCACGCTGCCGCTCACGGGTCGTGTACCAGTCGACGTCGACCGGCTCGTCGGCGAGCGCCACCTGCGCCGCGTTCATCCAGCGGGTGAAGGAAAAATGCTCGCTCCAGCCGTCGAATCGTCCGCCGTCGAGCCACACCTGCTTGATGATGCGACCGACCCGCCGGTCGCCGCGCGACAACAGTCCTTCGACGATGCCAGGTTTCCCATCGTGATAACGAAAACCGATCGCTTTGCCGTACTGCTTGTCGGCGCGGATGGCGTCCCGCAACTTCGCGAGGCGCGCGTCGGTGGTCTCGTGGTCAAGTTGCGACGCCCACTGGAACGGCGTGTGCGCCTTCGGCACGAAACCGCCGATGGAAACGGTGCACGCGATGTCGCGGGCGCCGCTCGCTTTGCGGCCCGCCTCAATCACTTTGCTCGCCAGACCGGCGATTTGCACGACGTCGTCGTCGGTCTCGGTGGGGAGGCCGCACATGAAATACAGCTTCACCCGGCGCCAACCTTGGGCGTACGCGGTGGTGACCGTGCGGATGAGGTCCTCCTCGGTCACCATCTTGTTGATGACCTTGCGCATCCGCTCGCTCCCGCCCTCAGGCGCGAAGGTGAGCCCAGAACGCCTGCCGTTGCGGGAGAACTCGTTGGCCAAATCGACGTTGAACGCGTCAACGCGCGTCGACGGAAGCGACAGCGACGTGTTGGTGTGCTCGTAGCGGTCGCCAAGTTGCTTGGCCACCTCGGCGATCTCCGAGTGGTCGGCGCTCGACAACGACAGCAAGCCGACTTCAGAAAAGCCGCTGGCCTTCAACCCGGCGTCGACCATCGCGCCGATGGTGTCGATTGACCGCTCGCGCACTGGACGGGTGATCATCCCCGCTTGGCAGAACCGGCAGCCGCGGGTGCACCCGCGGAAAATCTCGACGCTGTACCGCTCGTGCACGGTTTCGGCGAGCGGCACCAACGGCTTCTTCGGATACGGCCATTCGTCGAGGTCCATGAGCGTGTGCTTGCTGACCCGCGCGGGAACACCGGAGCGGTTCGGCGTGACCGACGCGATCCGGCCGTCCGCAAGGTAGGAGACGTCGTAGAAACGCGGCACGTAGACGCCGCCGGTCTTCGCCAACCGCAGCAGCAGCTCGTCGCGCCCGCCCGGTCGGCCCGCCGATTTCCACTCCCGCAAGATGCCGGTGATGGTGCGGGAGATTTGCTCCCCGTCGCCGAGCACCGCGGCGTCGATGAAGTCAGCGATCGGCTCGGGGTTGAACGCGGCGTGCCCACCGGCGATGACCACGGGGTGGGAGTCATCTCGGTCGCGAGACTCGACCGGGATGCCGGCCAGATCGAGCGCGTTGAGCATGTTGGTGTAGCCGAGCTCGGTGGAAAACGACAACCCGAAGATGTCGAACGCCCCGACCGGCCGGTGCGCGTCGACGGTGAACTGCGGGATGCCGTGCTGGCGCATCAAGGCCTCGAGGTCGGGCCAGACGGCGTACGTGCGCTCGACGAGCACGTCGTCCAGCTCGTTGAGCACCTCGTACAGGATCTGCACGCCCTGGTTCGGCTGCCCGACCTCGTAAGCGTCGGGATACATCAAGCACCAGCGGACGTTGCAGGCCGACCAGTCCTTCACGACGGAGTTCAGCTCGCCGCCGACGTACTGGACGGGCTTGCTGACCCGCATCAGCAGCGGCTCGAGGCGGGGAAACACGGATTGCGGCGCGGTGGCGCGCTCTAGCGCTGCGGTCACGACGGTGGAACTCCTCCGGCAGACGACAGGCCGACGCCTGGTGGCCATGCCAGCGTAACGGACCCGCGCCAGGCCCTCCCGCCCAGTGCGCGGTCACACCGGTGTGGCGTTCGGTCCCGCCTTGGTCTGGATGTGCACGTTCTGGAGCAGCCCGATGGCGAGCATGCTGGCGAAGATCGACGAGCCGCCGTAGGAGACGAACTGCAGCGGGATGCCGGTGACCGGCATGATCCCGAGGTTCATGCCGATGTTCTCGAACGACTCGAAGGCGAACCAGCACACCACGCCCGCGGCCACCACCCGGCCGAACAAGTCGGGCGCGTGCGCGGCGATTCGCAAGCCGCGCCACATGATGATCCCGATCAGCAGGATGATCGCCGCGCCGCCGATGAAACCCAGCTCCTCCCCCGCGGTGGCGAAGATGAAGTCGGTGCTGGCGGCGTACACCGCGCCGCTGTTGATCTGCTGGCCGTGGAACAACCCCGACCCGGTGAGGCCGCCGGTGCCGATGGCGATGCGCGCCTGATAGGCGTTGTAGCCGGCGCCAGCGAGGTCGGCGTTCGGATTCAGGAACGAGGTGAGCCGACCCATTTGGTAACCGTGCAGGATGTGCAGCTTCACCACGACGACCGCGCCGACGGCCATCACCGCCGCCAGGCCGACGATCCAGCGGGTCGGGGCGCCGCCCACGGCGAGCACGCCGAACATGATGGCGATCAGCACCAGCGTGGTGCCCAAGTCGTTTTGCAGCAGCACCACGCCCATCGTGATGCCCATCAAAACCAAAGCGCGGACGACGTCGGCGTCGCCGACCTCCTGTCGCTCCCGGGCTTTGGCGTTGAAGAGCATCGCGACCAGCACGATGATCGCCAGCTTGGAGAACTCCGACGGCTGGATCTCCAAGCCGCCGCCGATGCTGATCCAAGCCTTCGCGCCCGCCACGTTCGACCCGATGACGAACGTCGCGAGCAGGCCGAGCAGCCCGAGGACGTAGATGATCGGCGCCGCCGACCGCATCGCCCGGTAGTCGGCCAGCGAGGCGAGCACCGCCAGGGCCAGCCCGATGACGACGAACATCGCCTGGTGCTCGGCGCCGGCGAACGGGTGCGAGGGGTTCTTCGGCTTGGTCGCCGCGGCGACCAGCAGCGTTCCGAGCAGGCACAGGCTGAGCACCGCGGCCCACAAGATCCAGTCGGTGCGCCGCAGCTTGGAGTCACGCCCGAGCAGGCCGTCGCTCGGCGGCGGGACGGTGCGCGGACGAGCGCCGATCGGCCGGTTCGCCAGCGACCCGCTCACCGCGCCCACGCCGCTCTCGGGGCGCCCGCCCTCGCATAGCGGTCCGGCGGCGGCGCGAGCGGCCCGACGTCCGACCCGAGCGCCTTCGGCGCGGACGACGGCGAGCCGGCCGCGGTCGGCGAGGCCGACGCGACCGGAGCCGGCGCCAGGTTGGGCAGCGTCGCGGGCGGCGCGCCGTTCGGGATCGCCGGACCCGCCTTCGCGAACATGTCGTGGGGGTTGTAGCCGGACGACGCCGGGTTGCCGTCGAGTCCGTAGATCCCGTCGTAGATCTGCCGGACGGCGGGTGCCGAGGTGAAGCCGCCCTGACCGCCCTGCGAGACCATCACCACCACCGCGTACTGCGCGGGCTGGCCGACAGGCCCGCCGAACGACGCGAACCAGGCGGTGTCGATCTTGCCCTGCACCTCAGCGGTGCCGGTCTTGCCGGCGATCGTGTACTTGTCGAGCGGGAAGCCGAGGAACGCGTTATAACCGGTGCCGCCCTGCTCCGACACGACGCGCGCCGCCGCGTCACGCTCGTACGCCAACACATTCGCCGGGACCTGCAGTTTCGCCGACGGCGCTTCGATCTTCTTCACCAACGACCCGTCAGGGCCGATGATCGCCTTGCCGATGCGCGGGCTGAACAGCGTGCCGCCGTTGGCGAGCGCGCCGTACGCGACGGCAAGCTGCAGCGGCGACAGCGTGACGGTGCCCTGGCCGATGGCGAAGTTGAGCGCGTCACCCTCGCGGTACTGGTAGCCGTCCTGGCAGTTGTCCCGCACGATCTCGCGGATCGTGGGGTCCTTCTCATTCGGCCACTGCGCGCACCACAGCGCCTTGTTCTTGTTCCACTGGTCGACCTTGTCTTGCCGCGTCTCGATGTTGCCGGTGGCGTCAATCGGAAGGTCGACACCGGTCGCCTTTCCCAGCCCCCACAGCTTGGCCTCGTTGATCAGCGCGTCTTTGGGGTGGGTGGCGTGAATGCCGCCGTCCGCCTTCCACAACGTGTCGGCGATCGAGTAGAAGTAGGTGTCGCAGGAGATCTTCAGCGCCTCGGAGAAAGAGATCTTGCCCGCTCCGGTCTCGCCTTCGAAGTTGGTGAAGGTGAGCCCCCCGACGGAGTAATGGGTCGGGCAGTCGTAGTTTCCCGACAGCGAGTAATACGGCGTGGTCACGGCACCCGCGGTGGTGATCACCTTGAACGTCGATCCGGGTGCGTATTGACCCTGTATCGCCTGTGAGAACAACGGTTTCCCGGGATTCGAGGTCAGCTGCTTGTACACCTTCGGGTCGATCGAGCCGCCGTCCCACACCCTGGGGTCGTACGACGGGTAATTCGCCGCCGCGATGATGTGCCCTGTGCGGACGTCGAAAACCACCGCGGCGCCCGCGTCGGCTGGCACCGTCATGTTCTGGCCGAACAGCCGTTGGGGTTTCGTGCGCGCCCGGTCAACCGCGTCGGCGAGCGCCTGCTCGGCGATCCGCTGCACGCGGGCGTCGATGCTGGTGACCACGGCGTCACCGGGCACCGGCGCGCGCTCCGAGACGGTTGACAACGGGTTGCCGGCTGGGTCGACCGACACCGTGCGGGCGCCGAGCGTTCCTTCGAGGTACTGGTTGTACTGCGCTTCAAGGCCCTCCTGGCCGATGACGCCGCCCGCGCCGGCCGCCGAGGTGAGCCGCTGCTTGTCGGCGTCCGTCTTGGCTTTGTCGATGTCGTCGCCGGTGATTTTGCCAACGTGGCCGATCAGTTGCGCCGCCGACGCGTTTTCGGGCGCCGGATAGGACCGCACGTCTTGGATTTGCGCCGTGATGCCAGGAAAGAGCTCCTGCTGCTCAAGCACTTGCAGCGCAATCGCGCTGGCCTTTTGCACGCCGTCCGGGGTCGAGTTGTCGATGCTGTAAAGCGGTATGGGTTGCAGCGGCGAGCCGGTCCAGCAGCCGGGGTTTTTTTGCGGCGCCTGCTGACCGTATTTGACGTAGTCGCACAGCGTCGCTTTCGCCTCGAGGTCGGCGGCCGGCACGCCCAGGATTTTCGAGAGCCGCTGCATCTCCTGGACCCGCTCGGGATTGGGTTTGGGGTTCGCGTCCGTGCCGATGTTGGCCTTCGGCAGCTCGGTGCTGACCGCCGACACGACGAGCGCGCTGTCGTTGCGCGCGAGCGGTCGCCCCATGTCGTCGACGATGAGGCCGCGCGGCGCGACGATCGGCACCTCCCGCGTCGCCGTCTTGTTCAGCGCCGCGGCGTACTCGTCACCGGCGAGCGCCTGCATGTACCACAGCCGACCGGCGAGGGTCAGGGGCAGCGACAGCACGAGAACGCTCAAGATGAGGAGGCGCAGCCGCGACCGATCGCTCACGACGCCGCCCTCCTCATCGTCGAGGCAACTCGCTCCAGCCTGCCACCGCGCGGTCGCGCCCCTCTCCCGGGGGACGACGCGGCGGTCAGGCGAGTTCCCGTCATTTGTGCGCCACCTGCGGCTGCGCGCGCCGAGCCAGCGCCATCACCCACGGCACCACGAACGGCGCGAGGAGCACGTCGTACACGATGGAGTAAGGCAGGCTGCGCGCCAACGTCGCGGCGCCGACCCGGTTGTCGCCGAGCACGCCGCCCAAGACGCTGTACAGCACGGTCGCGACGGCCGCGGCGACGGCGACCGACACCAGGGCGAGGAGCACCGAGTCGCGAGCCTCGTCGCGCAGCAGTCCGACGAGATAACCGACGAGGCAAAGCACGAGCGCGTACCGGCCGACCAGGTGGTCCGCCGGTGGCAGCACGTCGACCACCAGGCCGGCGAAAAAGCCGGTGAAGGCCCCGCCCACCGAGCCGAACACCAAGGCGAGCGCCGCGACGATGAGCAGCACCACGTTGGGCGACGCGCCGGGCAGATCGAGGGGCGCCAGCACCACCGAGTTGACCAGCGCGCCAAGCAACACCAGGACAAGGACGAGCGCGAACTGCGCGGGCCTAGCCATCGCGGGCGTCACGGGATGCGTCCATCACGGCGAGCTGCTGGCGGGCGGGTTCGGCTTGACCGGCGGCGCCGAGCTCTTCGTCGGGGTGGCGCTCTTCGTGGTCGTCGTCTTGCGGCCCGAGGTGGTCGATGACACGGACGACGACGCGGACGACGGCGGCGCGGGTGTCGCGGTGACGGTGGCCGTCACGGTCACGGTGGGCCGCGGCGACTCGAGCAGCGCCTGTCGGGGGTCGGTGCGCGGCGGCTGGACGACGACGCCGACCAGATCCAGCGCCGAGAAGTTCACATACGGTCTGACCGTTCCCGTCTGCGACTGGCCCGACAACGGCGACGTAGCAGTGACGACCTCGCCCACGGGCACGCCCCAGACGAACGGCTGCTGGTCTTTGGAACCCTGGGTGACCAGGCCGTCGCCTGGCTTCACGCGAGCGGACGGGTCGATCAGGTAGAAGCCCATGTTGCTCTTTTGCCGACCGGTGACGACGCCGGTCTCGCCGTCCGGCAGTCGCACACCGACGTTGAACTCGGGATCGATCGCGAGCAGCACGGTGGAGGTCGAGCGACCCACGACGGTGACCCGCCCGACCAGACCGTCGCCGTTGAGCACGGTCATGTCGGGTTTGACGCCGTCCATCGAGCCGGCGTCGATGGTGGCGGTCCACTCGAAACCGCTGCCGGCGCCGACCGCGATGACCTGGGCTGGCACCAGCTTGTACTGGCCGACGGAGGAGACCCGCAGCAACGCGTTCAACTCGTCGACGCGATGCTGGTCGAACGGCCGCGCGCGCAGCTCCTGCTGGAGCCGCGAGATGGTCTTCTCGGCGTCCTGCAGTTTCTTGTGGTTGCTGCCGATCGAGCCGATCGCGTCCGCGACGTTGCGCACCGGGCGGACGACGTCGGCCGCCATCCGCTCGACCGGGCCGAACCACGACGACGCCGTTTGGCGCATCGAGCCGAAGACCCCGCCGCCCTTCGCCCGGTAGTCGAGCGTGATCAAGGTGAACGCGGTCAAAAGCAGCAACGCGAGGATGAGCCGGGTGCGGCGGCTATCTCTCACGATTCACGTGGGTGGGTGTCATGCCGCTGGCGATGCGGTCAGTGCCCGCGCGGCT